>JBQGCI010000350.1:0-19371 GCA_052038405.1 Acinetobacter pittii | reverse complement strand
CCGTACTGGAGGGGGAAAGTCTGATCAACGATGCATCGAGCCTCATTGTTTTTAAGTTCGCTCTGGCTGCTGCACTAACCGGTCAGTTTGTTTTTAAACAGGCTATCGGAGACTTCTTCATCATGTCTGCAATGGGTATTGCCATCGGTTTAGCTGTTGGTTACCTTTTCTCTGCACTGTTACGTATTATTCCTTCCAATTCCAATATTGATACGATTATCACATTAATTGTTCCGTATGTAATGTATATAACCGCTGAGCATTTTCATTTCTCGGGCGTGCTGGCCGTAGTTAGTGGCGGGTTAATGATGTCCTACCACTCTCACTGCTTTTTAAGTCATACCGCACGCATACAGGCGGGGGCGGTCTGGAGCACACTGATCTTCACTATTAATGCGATTGTTTTTGTACTGATAGGCCTGGAGCTGCCGGTGGTTATAGCAGGGATGGAAGATTACTCTATTGCGGAGGGCATCAAATATGCCATTATTATCGGAGGCGCTATGATTGCACTGCGCCTGCTTTACAGTTATGCGTTGGCCTATCTCCCGGGTTTCTGTTTCAAAAATATCCGCCTTACCAGGACCCAACCGAACTGGAAGGAACCTTTCATTATTAGTTTTGCGGCTATGCGGGGCGTGGTGTCGCTGGCGGCAGCGCTTTCTATCCCTTTAAACCTGCCTCACCGGAATATCATCCTGTTTGTCACTTTTGTAATCATCCTGATCACTTTGGTTGGACAAGGTTTGCTGCTACCTGCCGTTCTAAAATGGATAAAGGTTGAAGAAAACGAGGTAAAAGTGCCGCATGAAAAACAGGAAGCTATTATTCAAAAGCAATTGAAGCAGGTGGCACTGGAAAAAATAAACACCGACTACAGTAATGATCTTACAGAAAACAGCCTGGTGCGGCATCAAAAAACCAAGCTGGAAAATGAGCTGGAACTGCTTACTGACAAATTCAGCTGCATCGATCATTCCGATCATTTCCAGGCAGCCGCCGCACGGAACCGGGATGTGATCAGGGACATCATTAAACTACAAAGAATGGAGCTGCACAAAATACGCAGGGAACGTAAATTTGACGATGTAGTACTACGCAACATGGAAATGCAACTCGACTTCGACGAAACAAAACTTACAGGATTTCAACATTAAAGCACTTATGCAGGTACCGGAAGCCATTAGCTGGAGCGATTTTGAAAAGGTTGATATACGCGTTGGGACCATCATCCGGGCCGGAGTATTTGCCGAAGCGCGCAATCCGGCCTATCAACTATGGATTGATTTTGGAGCAGAACTGGGGACAAAGAGATCATCAGCCCAGATCACACGGTTATATCAACCAGGAGAACTGTTAGGCAAACAGGTAATTGCGGTGATTAATTTCCCTGTAAAGCAAATCGCCAATTTCTTCAGCGAATGCCTGGTATTGGGTGTTGTGGGAGCCAATAAAGATGTGACTTTACTGACACCCGATAAGCCGGTAAAGAACGGCCAGAAGATCGGTTAAAAACCTGGTTATTTCTTCCAGAGGTTTCGCAGGTATTTACCGGCTTTGTTGATCGCACCTATTTGCTCGCTGAGGGTTTCAATTAACTTGCCATCGGCCTGTTGAATGTCGCTCATGTTAATACCGGTTTCGAGTTGCTCGGGATACAGTATAATATAACTTAGCTTATTGAAGTAATTAGTAAGATAATAGGGCAGCTTTCCAAACTGCGGCAGGTAAGAGTTGTACCCCTTACGGGAAGAAATGATCACAAAAAGCTCGTTGGTATTCAGCTCTCTTGTAAAAATCAGGAAATCATCCCAATTGCTGAACTCATTATAGGATGCCTGCAGGTTATTATCCTTTCGCTGTATTACAAATTGTATGGCCGCCAATGTTGTTGCCGATGCGTGAAAACTGATCTTCATACCCGACTCCCTGGACAACAGCATAATCTTTTGCAGCCAGTGTACAAATCCCGGTTCTGTTTCGGCATTGGGCGGAACAGCTACCACCATTCGCTTCAGTGTGTTAAAAGGCTGAGCAGGCTTATAGACATAGATCGTTTCGTGAATTCTTCTTATAATCTGTTCAGCCACTTCTCCGAAAAACACTTTTTGGTCGGCATTTTTATGCAGCCCGATAACAACATCGGTTACCTGTTGTTCTTTTATAGTGTAAACAATACCATTGCTGATACTGGAGTCGTACCGCATCAGGGGAGTCAGCACATTTTCCGAGGCCGCAGCATGAGATACGGACTTTTCCAGTATTTTTTTGCCTTTGCCGGCGGCGTTAGAACCTTCGACGGCATCATCAACAATATGCAGGCCATAGAGGGGTAAATTACTTTTTTTAGGTTTCAGCAGCACACCCAGGTCTACCATATCTGTAGCAATTTCGGCATAGGCCAATGATATCAGGATCTTTTCGCGGTTCTCCCCCTCTTCAGGCTCCGGCACCTGCTCATTTTCCTGCAAGGCAAGTTTTTTAGCCGCTTTTTCAGTAACAAAAGAACCCACCCCGCAACTTACCAAAATCAATAAAATGGTTCCGTTCAATACATCCTCATCCAACAGGCGAATGGGTTCGCCGGTGGCCGTTTCACCGGTGATGATGTTATACCCCACCAATATAATAGCCAGTGTGGCAGCGGCATGCGAAGCGCTCAATCCAAAGAGCATTTTACCTTCGGTTGGTGTTAGCTTGAATATCTTTTGTGTGGCCCAAGCAGCCACATATTTGGTGATTAAAGCCACAGCAATAATTACTGCTGCTACTTTCGCGGCACCCAGCCCTTTTACCAATACCTTTACGTCTACCAGCATGCCTACGCTTATCAGGAAAAAAGGGATAAACAAGGCATTACCGACAAAATTGATGCGGTTCATTAATGCCGAAGTGTGCGGCACAAAGCGGTTCAATATCAACCCCGAGAAGAAGGCCCCGATGATGGCCTCAATACCAGCCGCCTCTGCTAAAAAAGAAGCCAGGAAAACCATACCCAGCACAAAAACATACTGTGAAACACTGTCTTCAAATTTCTTGAAAAACCAACGGATAATCACCGGAAAAACAAATAACACAATACAAACAAACACAATTGATGACAAGCCCAACTGTACCCAGAACGCCGGCGATACCTGTTCTTTGGCCATTCCTGATATAGCGGCTAATAATAAAAGCGCTACCGTATCGGTGATCATGGTGCCTCCTACCGCCATGGCAACCGCCCGGTTACGTATAACCCCATATTTACTGGCAATGGGATAGGCTACCAGTGTATGCGTCGAAAACATACTGGCTAATAAAAGGGAGGACAGGAAGCTATATCCTAAAATATAATATGCCGCAAGTGTGCCACAGATGAGCGGCAACAGAAATGTGAGCAGGCCAAATACAAATATCTTTTTCCTGTTCTTCTTGAATTCTGCAAGATCTATCTCAAGCCCGGCCAGGAACATGATGTACAACAAACCAACCGTACCAAACAACACAATACTCGTATCACGCTTTAAAAGGTTAAATCCATGCGGCCCCACCAACACACCGGCTATGATCAGCCCGATGATATGAGGTACCTTTATTTTGCTGAAAATGATCGGAGCAAATAAAATAATGAATAGCACCAGCGCAAAAATGATCACCGGGTTGGTCAGCGGCAACGTAAAATCTAATGTGGATAGTAAGGCCATCATATAATTGATACGCATTATAAGCGATCTGCGGTAATCGAATAAGTTGTTTTGCAGTCGGGCAGGGTAATTTCCCTTAGCCCATCCATTTTTTTCTCGTTGAGCATTCTCAACGTCACCTCCATTGTTGTTGAACTGAGGGCTCCCTTATCAATGAGTTGCATGCCCCGGCTCGTATAAGTGCCATTATAAATGCGGGTCAGGTTCTTGCCGGCATAGGCTTTCACTACCACTTCATTGCCCTCACTGGCAAATTCCCATTGTTCAGTCTTTACATCTCCTATAGCAGAGCCTGCGCAGGAAGTTTCTACACATTGCATTTTAATCTGCCATTTTCCTACCACCGAGGGACCATGTATTACCACAGAGTCGATCTCTCTTTTGGTACTGTCTAACCGGTGCTCCCGGTCTTTTAGCGTACTTTCCTTTTGGGTTAACTGCTGCTCCCAAAGCACCAGCGCCTGTTGCCTGTCGTTGAGCTCGGCTTCTCTATTCTTCATTGCCTTTTCTCTTTCGCTTAACCCGCAGGAGCAAAAAAGAAACAGCAGTAAAATCAGAGGTTGAAGTAATTTCATAGTAATGTAAAACGGTTAAACAATTAATACGAACCGCGGTAAAAGTAAGCAATCCTGTTATATTCGTTTCAGCAGGGCAAATTTTATCATTCCGGCACTATTTTTACCCTGCTTCATTACCCCGGAGCAGCTTAAAATATAACGGCAGGCGCTGCTTTAACTCTTTAAATAATATGGTAACTTTGTATTTTAAATAAGTTGCCGGGCAATAGCATGGAAAAGAAGACAGGGTTCCGGCAGCGTTAAAAAAGTAAGAATGAATCATACATTTTCGGCAGACAGCATTAAAATAAGCGATACCGCGAAAGCTCGGATTGAGCATATTCTTTCAGAAAACCAGGAAAAAGGCGTCAATAGCTTTGTACGGGTAAGCGTTGTTAGCGGCGGTTGCTCGGGTTTAAGTTACAAACTCGATTTTGACAGTGAAGAAAAGCCTAAAGACCAGGTTTTTGAAGACAATGGCATCAAGATAGTAACGGATATGAAAAGCCTTTTATATCTTCTGGGTACTACGCTTGACTTTTCTGAAGGACTTAGCGGCAAGGGCTTCTTTTTTAACAACCCTAATGCAGCACGCACCTGTGCCTGTGGAGAAAGTTTCGCCGTATAGCAACTCCTACATCTTATCCAACTCAAAAGTTTCATGACACCCGATCAAATTTCCTACCTCGTATTTGGTATTGTAATCGTTATAGCCCTCGTGTTCGATATGGGGCTTTTCAGCAAGAAGAACACGGCAATTACCATTAGAACTGCGCTATGGCAATCTGTATTCTGGGTGGCATTAGGCCTGGGCTTTTTCGTTTTCCTGATTTTCGAAGAAAATAAGACGATTGCCCTGGAATACCTCAGCGCCTACCTGATGGAGAAAAGCCTGAGTATTGACAATATTTTCGTTTTTATACTGATTTTCAACGCTTTCAGGGTAAAAGAAATTTATTACAGCCGCGCATTGCTGTTCGGGGTATTGATGGCCATCGTATTCCGTATCATTTTCATTACCCTGGGCGTGGAACTGGTCAACCGGTTTCATTGGATATTATACCTGTTTGGCGCCTTCCTGGTATACACCGGTATCAAAATGTTCACAGCGGGCGAGGATGAGGAATTTGATCCTAAAGGACACCCTGTTTATAAATGGATGAAAAAAGTGTTACCACTGGTTCCGCACGATGGCGGAGGCAGGTATACTATTAAAGAAGACGGCAAAAGGCGTTATACCATGCTCTTCGTGGTAGTAGTAATGCTTTCGGTTATCGACCTGGTTTTTGCTGTTGACTCCATCCCGGCTGTAATGGGTATCTCTACTAATAAAATGGTGATCTACACCTCTAATATTTTCGCGGTATTGGGCCTGCGCTCGCTGTTCTTTTTGTTAAGAGGGGCTATTACCAAATTCGATTACCTGCAGCAGGGAATTGCCATTGTTCTCATTTTCATCGGCGCTAAAATGCTGGGAGAGCACTGGATTTCGCAGTGGGTAGGAAAATCACAGCAGGTGGTATTATCCCTCCTGGTAATTGTGCTTTGCATTGCAGGCAGCATCGTGTATTCTATTCTGAAAAAGCGAAAAGGAATACCGGACGAAGACGAAAAAACGGCTGACAAGCCAACCGTATAATAAGGCTCATGCACACGTTACAGGACATTGCAGGCGCTCTGGGCTTACCGGGGCAATCTATACCCAGGGTATCCATTTTTACCTTACTCACAGATAGCCGGAAACTGGTTAACCCCGAGTCCTCTTTATTTTTCGCATTAGCGGGCCCGAGAAGAGATGGTCATCTTTTTATCCCCGAATTGTATAAAGCAGGATTACGCTATTTTGTAGTATCAGAAACCATCAACACAAAGAACTACCCAGGGAGTATATTTCTTACGGTACCTGATGTACTGGCTGCCTTGCAGAAACTTGCGGCCTTTCACCGTTCGAAGTTTGACATTGACGTAATTGGCATCACCGGAAGTAACGGTAAAACCATTGTAAAGGAATGGTTGTACCAGGTATTACAGGCTGATAAGACGATCGTCAGAAGTCCTAAAAGTTACAATTCACAAATAGGTGTACCTTTGAGCGTTTGGGAAATAGAGCCGGCAAACGACCTGGCTATATTTGAAGCTGGTATTAGCCAGCCAGACGAAATGCTGCAACTACAGCAGATCATACAGCCCACTATTGGCGTAATCACGAATATCGGAAGCGCTCATAACGAGGGGTTCAGAAACAACACGCAAAAGCTGAAGGAAAAACTGCATCTTTTTAAAAACAGCCGGGTACTGATCGCAAATGGTGATGACCCGCTTATAAAAGAGCAGGCGGACCAACTACCTATACCGGTTTTCTACTGGGGGAGCAACAAGTCTTTTGAACTTGAAGTAAATGCCGTAAAGAAGAAAAATACCGGAACGGAGATCAGCCTCCGTTATAAGGGAACTAAATTTTCAATTCAAACTTCTTTTACGGATGCAGCTTCGATAGAAAATATTATTACAGCCTGTGCCGTGGCTCTTTACCTGAAAACAGACCACCAAATTTTACAGAAGCGGATACCATTGCTGCAACCTGTAAATATGCGCCTGGAGCTAAAAAAGGGCAATAATAACTGCATCCTGATCAATGATAGTTACAGCACCGACATCGACTCCCTCTCAATAGCCCTGCATTTTCTGCAACAACAGGCTAAAGGGCTTCAAAAAACAGTTATCTTATCCGATTTCTTACAAACCGGCAGTGATAACGAAATTCTGTATCAAAATATCCTGGAGCAGCTGCAAAAACATAAAATACTCAGGTTTATAGGTATCGGAGAAAGAATGCAGTCAGTGATGCACGCATTGGTCACGGCTAAAAATACAAAGATCGATCATCACTTTTTTCTTACTACCGCTGATTTTATACAGCACCTGCACTCTTTCAGCTTCAAAGATGAGGCGATACTGATAAAGGGAGGACGCATATTTAAGCTGGAGCAAATTGCATCGCAGCTTGAACAGAAAGCCCATCAAACCATACTGGAGATCAACCTCAACGCCATTGCTCATAATTATAAAACATTTCAGCAAATGTTGCAGCCTGCTACCAAAATTATGGTAATGGTAAAAGCCTTTGCCTATGGAAGCGGCGGAACGGAAGTGGCGGGCTTATTACAATATCATAAAGCAGATTACCTGGGTGTGGCTTATGCAGACGAAGGTGTTGAAATTCGCAGGGCAGGTATATTGATACCCATCATGGTGTTAAATCCCGAACCCACTGCATTTGACGCCATTACCGAGCACCTGCTGGAACCCGATCTCTTCTCTTTTGAGCAGCTGAACGCTTTCGAAAAACATATACAGGAATCGGGGTTGAAACATTACCCGGTTCATATTGAAATTGAAACCGGCATGAACCGGCTTGGATTTGCAGTAAAAGATGTTCAGGCCCTGGTTCAGCGATTAAAAAACAATGGTTTCCTTAAAGTGCAATCCGTTTTCTCCCACCTTGCTGCCAGTGAGGATATGGTTGAAGATGCATTCACCCTGCATCAATATGAATTGCTGCAGCAGGCCGCCAGCCAGCTGAAAGAAGGCCTTGGGTATGCTTTCCTAACGCATATTGCCAATTCTTCAGCTATTGCCCGTTTTCCAGAGCTGCAAATGGATATGGTTCGGTTGGGCATTGGTTTATACGGCGTTGCAGCAAAAAAAACAGCCAAAAAATTACAGCCGGCCCTTACATTGAAATCAACCATTGCACAACTCAAGCCCATTCAAAAGGGCGAAACGGTAAGCTACAATCGCCGTGGAGTGGCGACACAGAAGTCTACCATTGCCACTGTAAGAATAGGTTATGCAGACGGGTACTCCAGGCGGCTCAGCAATGGTGTGGGATACATGCTTGTTAACGGCAAAAAAGCCCCGGTAATGGGCACTGTTTGCATGGATATGGTCATGATTGACGTAACACATATAAAAGGCGTGAAAGAAGGCGATGATGTAATTGTTTTTGGGAACGGGCTTCCCGTGGAGGAGCTGGCCAAAGCAATGGGCACTATTCCTTACGAGATCATGACTGGTATTTCACAAAGGGTAAAAAGAGTGTATTGGAGTGAATAAAGTGTTGATTCCCCTACAGCTTATCGCTGGTCGATGCTTATTGTTCAGTTGGTTAACCGCATCCGAAAATAAAAGCAGCGATAACGCAGCGTTATTGAAGATTCACAGGTAAGTATATGTTCCGGAGCTCCTCCTTATCATTGAACTTTAGCATTTTTGTATCTAAACCCGGCAAAATTAAAAATTGAAATTTAAAAATTAAAAATCATCTTTGCAACCTTATGAAGGCAGGGAAGTTAAGCACATCTATTATTATTATTTTGCTGATTCTCATAGTAGATCAGGTGGTTAAGATATATATCAAAACCAATTATCCGGTTGGCGAAGTTACCCGGATCCTGGGCATGAATGGCGCACGTATACACTTCATAGAAAACAGTGGCATGGCCTGGGGCTGGAAGTTTGGGAACGAAGGCGGAAAAGTTGCGTTGACCCTGTTCCGGCTGGCAGCCGTTATTTTCGGCAGCTGGCTGATCGTAAAATTTGCAAGGGAAAAATATTCACGTGGATTTATGGTTTGCGTGGCGCTGATTTATGCCGGCGCATTGGGTAACCTGATCGATAGTATGTTTTACGGGATGCTGTTCGATAAGGGCCTTCATTTCGATCAGGCGGTAGGCGACTATGTGGGCTACAGCGGTGTTGCTTCTCTGGGCGGAAAAGGTTACTCCTCTTTCCTGCATGGCAGTGTGGTAGATATGTTGTATTTCCCTATGGTAAAAACCACTTACCCTTCCTGGTTGCCCTGGATCGGCGGTGAGCCATTTGAGTTTTTCAGTCCGATATTCAATATAGCCGATATGGCTATCTCTACCGGCGTTATCACATTACTGGTTTTTCAAAAGCGTTTCTACCGCAAGGCCGAAACCAATGCTCCTCTGGCAGAACAGACATTACATTAAAAAAATATCCGCTGAAAGAATGATTTCTTCAACGGATACCGGTGTTTCTCTATAAATATCTTATCACAAGCTCACGTAAAAGTAAACCTTGTTGAAGGTTCGACAAAACAACCTGCATCCCTAATTTAGGCGATGCCGTTTTGATGTCATTGTTTTACAGGCTCATTTCTACGAAAACGATCAAAGATAACTTTAGTGGTTTTCTCGTCTATAGAAGAGGAGCGTTTGAGTGTATTGACCAGGTGTGTTACTTCTTCGGCCGTCGCCGGGCAACCCGCATTACTGCCATCCGGCATTTTAGCATCCGCTATAAGCGCTCCCTTTGCGTCATAAATCAACCAGAAAGGAATGCCCGAACCGGCAGGGGCATGTTTTTTAAACAAGTCTTCTGCACCCGGATTCTCCAGTTGCTTTTTATCTTTCGATTCGAGAATGGTCAAATGCGCCACTACATAGCTGGCATCAAAAAACGGCTTGCAGGCCGGATCGCTTATTGCTGCGTCCATTTTACGACACCATCCGCACCAGGACGCATGAAAAATGATCAACACATTTTTCTGCTCCGCTTTTGCTTTGCGTAAAGCCCTTGACAAAATGGTATCAGCCGGCAAGGGACCCGATTGTGCAGTTACCGCTACTGTAAGACCGGTAAACAAGAGCAGCAATGCTAATTTAGGGATCATACACTCATAAATTTATACCTGTAAAGAATAATAAAACGGAAAATCTTTCAGGAGTTCGGCAAAAAGAACGATAATAGTACCTTCGATGTTATAAAGCGATATTGAATGACAAAACTCTCTGTAAATATAAATAAAATTGCGACCCTTCGCAATTCGCGCGGGGGCAACAACCCCGACCTGGTAAAAATGGCTAAAGATGCAGAACGGTTTGGAGCAGATGGGATTACGGTGCACCCCAGGCCAGACGAGCGCCATATCCGTTACGCGGATGTCAGGGATCTGAAACCCTTACTGAGCACGGAGTTTAATATAGAAGGCAATTGCACCGAGCAAAAGTTCATCGACCTTGTTCTGGAAGTAAAGCCGCAACAGGTAACCCTGGTTCCGGATGCATTGGGGCAATTAACCAGTGACCATGGATGGGACACGATTACGCATAAAAGTTACCTGGAAAATATCATTCGCATTTTCAAGGAGGCTGGTATCAGGGTTTCGATATTTGTTGACGCTGATGAACGTATGGTAGAAGGCGCTGCCGCAACAGGTACCGATCGTATTGAATTATATACAGAAGCTTATGCGAGGCATTATCAGGCAAACAGGGAAGCAGCTATCGCACCCTATATATCGGCCGCGAGCAAAGCGCGGGAACTGGGACTAGGAGTGAATGCCGGTCATGACCTTGACCTGGATAATCTGCAGTTTTTTGCAGCCAGCATTCCCTGGCTGGATGAAGTAAGCATTGGGCACGCATTGATCTGTGATGCCCTGTACCTGGGTTTCGAAAATACGATACAGCTTTACAAAAGGCAGTTGGGGCGAAGCATTTGACAGGTAAGGGGTGCCAACGATTTAGTCAGTTTGCTCGTCAAAGAGGTATATAATGATAGCATGAGGTTTTTTTTCCCAGTCATATTCTTTTTTTTAATGGGCTCACTACAGGCGCAGCGTGTGGAAAGTATTCATTTTCATTTGTACACCGACAGCCTCAAAAAAGGCACACATAATTATATTAATGTCGATGGCAAAATGAGCGACGGCAGCTGGAAGCCGCTTACAGCAAAAGAGCTCGACTTTAAAGCAGATTATGGCAAATTCGAGGGTAACGACCTGGTATTGCCCGAGCATCCCAACGTATCCAAAGTAACGGTAACCGCCAGCCTGAAGTCTGATAAAGACAAAACAAAGCAGGTAGTGATCTGGATCAAGCAAAAACCCGATCCGCCGCTGACAGATGACAGTAGCAGGCGGAAAAGATACAGATAGTAAAATAGTTCATAGATCATGGTTCATGGCTTAACAAAAGCGCTGATGAGCTGCCATGAACCATGAACTATCACCTATCGGCGAGGCTAGGCCTGTGCGGTGGGTCCGCCAAAATTAACCGGGATCTGTGTTTCATCCAGGTCTTTAATCGTCCCGTTCATGGCTTCGAATTTCTCGATATTGTCCACTAATGCCTTCATAAAACGCTTGGCATGCTGAGGCGTAAAAATGATCCTGGATTTCACCCTGCTTTTGGGTGTACCGGGCATGATATTTACAAAGTCGAATACAAACTCTGCGTGAGAATGTGTAATAATAGCCAGATTGGCATAAGTTCCTTCCGCCACTTCTTCTGAAATCTCGATATTCAGCTGGTTGCCTTCTTGTTGATTCATAATATTGATTTGAGGGTGAAGATAAAGAAAAAGAGATCAAACCAACAACAGGCTCTCTTTTACTGTAAGCCAACCTTCAATTATATATAATATAATAATTTATGGAGCACAATAAGCTTGTTTTAGCCTCCTAATCTTCTTTAAAACATTAATATAACCTCTTATTCTTTGAATTGCACTTAGGCGCAGCTGAGCAAATACAAAAATATCGCTTCGCTCCCCATGCAAGATTGGCGATAATATGCAGCAAAAAAGCTGCCTCTTAAGAGACAGCTTCTAAATAAAAAATATACTAATTATTGTTCGTTGATACGGGTATTATAATCAAACTCCCTGTTAGGAATTACCCATGTCCACTTGTTATTATCCTCGGGTTTAATGGTAACTGCCAATGCAGCAGGAAAGCTTCCACCTTGGGACGTAGAAACTCTTGTGATAGTTGCTCCCCACCGCTTTAAGTCAAACCAGTCAAAACCTTCTCCCCATAATTCAATACTTCTGTAAAACTTAATCTCGTCCAGTAATTCGGTTCCGGTTTTTGTTACCTCATAATTAGGATCACGGCCTGTTGTTTTATTTAACTCAGTTAATAAGGCCTGTACTTCACTGGCCGCCTTGTTTTGGAAGTATTTTGCTTCAGCTTCAATTAACAGCATCTCGGAAGACCTGAAGTGTACCAAATGACCTACACCAGGCATATCATTTGCTTTGAATTTGAACTGCATAAATGCATATAGTGTTGCATTAGATTGCAGCGCCGGGTATAAAGTTCTCCCGTAAGCTGCCAAGGCAGACGAAGCTACACCGGTGCCGTTTGTGTAGCTATACCCCGCAGGGTTTAAAAATAAACTTTTGCGAATATCGGACGCTGGTATTTTACCAAAGAGTATTTTGTTAATACATTTTGGAGTGGTTCTAACCGCTCCTGCAGTTGAATTATAACCAATATATGCAAGGAACGAATAGAAATATAAGGTTTCATCCGATGCACCATAACTGCTCCATATCCATTCTGAGGTGGGAGTAGCAAAGCCGCTTTTATAATCGCTAGTTGACATTAGTGCATACCCTGTTCTTGCCAACTTCGCATATTTTTCTGCGTTAGGGTAATCCTGCCTGTTTAAAGCTGCTCGTGCATAAATAGCATATGCTACATTTTTATCCATTTCAAAGTTTCTTCCGCGAACATTTTTAGACGTTTCATAGAGTACTATCGCGTCGTCAAGATCTTTATAAATCTGGGCATACGACTCACCCAATGTTGATACAGGAATATCACTGGTACTTTGATCCAGTCTCAAAACAACTGCTTTAGTTGTACCATTCTGAGAGTCAGACCACCGGTTTCCGTACAACTGAACTAACATCATATAACAGTAAGCTCTGTAACTCAGTGCTTGTGCTTTGAGAAACTTTTTATCCGCCTCCAGCCCCTCAACATTATCTACTCTCGCTATTATAGTGTTTGCATTACCTATTATCTTGTAGTAATAATACCAGGGATAATAATCATAAATACTGGTTGAGAGCTGATTATAAGTGGCATTAATAATAGGTGCCCATCCCGTCAGGTTTACATAAAAATCAGCCCCGGGGTAATTACCGTAAAACATTTTAATTGTTCCCTCTCCGTTAAAACCCTGGGATTCCAGGTATTGCATGGTCATCATTTTTGCCAGCCCGTTTACAGCCGATTCAACGTTTCTTGTATTCTGAAATACAGTTTCTGGATTGGCCGCATCCGAAGGAACAGTTTCTAAGTAGCTTTTTTTGCAAGCAGTAAATACTACTACACACAATAAAGCGCCAAGTATATATTTTTTCATTTTAATTTATTTATAGTCCAATGTTTAAACCTAAAGAGAATATGCGTGGTGTCATGAAATAGTTGTAATGCACCCCGTTAAAAGACTGCTGAGGATCCATACCCTGAAGCTTTGTAAAAGTAGCCAGGTTCTCAATAGTGAAATTGATTTGACATGATCTCAGAGATATGCGCTCTAGAGTTGAAGATGGCAATCCGTAACCAACAGAAATATTCTTCAATACACCATAACTGGCGTCTTGCAAAAATCTTGTGGAGGTTTGCGTTGCCTGCGCGTTTCTTGCATAGTCAATTGCCGGAATGCCATTAGGATTTAAACGGTTGGCAGAGGTTTCTGTCATTCCTTCAGGAACGCCATTCCAGGCGTTTAATAAATCGGCATGCAGGCTATGTGGTGTACCAGACACACTCATTAAATCCAGATAGGAGTAATCCATCATTTTACCTCCGAGGCCATAGGTAAATAAGGTCTGGAAAGACAGACTTTTCCAGGTTGCTCTTAATGTCACGCCACCGTATACTTTAGGAATAGACGAGCCGCTCCAGTCGCGTTTGGCATAGGTTACATTATTCACATAATACTTATCATTGATCTTTACAAGATTGGCTGCAGGAATAGTAGACCCGGCATTATCTGGGTTACCACCATTGTAGATCACATCGTCGGCAATATATAAACCTGTTCCTGTCATCTGATCTACGCCAGCATACTGGTAGAGCCAAAAATCATAAATACCATGCCCTTCAAACAGCTTTTTAGTTCCGTCAATAATACCATCTTTCTTATTTTCATTCGGAAGCTTTACAATTTCATTCTTTAGGAATGTGGCGTTTGCACCCAAATTAAGGGTGAAGTCTTTTTTGTTAACGATGAAGTAATCAGCGGCTAACTCCCAACCCCTATTCGAAAGTGTTCCAATATTTCTGAGTATCGTTGCCTGAGCATTGGTAGAAGAGGTACCCCCTGCAGAAAGAGGATAATTGAAAGGGAAGATCAGGTCGATAGATCGTTTATCAAAATACTCAACAGAGAAGTTAAGCCTGTTAAAAAGTTGGCCTTCTAATGCAGCGCCCCATGTACCTACCTTTTCCCAAACAAGGTTTTGTGAACCATTTTGTGATAGGTAAACGGCCATCAAATTGGCATTTTGATTAAAAGTATACAGAGTTTGAGATGCATAGTATCCGGCACTTGCATCGTTACCCACCTGCCCGTAACCAGCTCTTAATTTAAGATTATTGACTGTTTTATTTCCTGCAAGGAAATTTTCACTGCTTATCAACCAGGCTCCGGAAAGTCCCCAAAAATTACCCCACCTGTTTGCAGCGGCAAATCTTGAGGAACCGTCACGTCTGAAAGAACCTTCCAGGAAGTACTTTTGGCTATAGTTATATCGAACACGGCTTAAGTAACTTTCTGTTTTTACCACATCTTCGTACTCACCCAGGCTGATGATACTGGTAAAATCATCCAGGTTCTCCAATCCTGTAAAGGCCTGAGACCCTTTTGATCCCTGAAGCCTGCTATAAAAATAGCTGTAATTTTCATGCCCTACCAGTACATCAAAACTATGATCATTAAAATATTTGTTCCAATTTAACTGCTGCTGAAATGTGTACACTTTGTACCGGTACATATCTCTGCTTACACGGCCACCATTACCAGATCCGTCTCCGATTACCGGGTTTTCATAATTTCGAAGTTCCGTATTTTTTGTAGTAAGATCTCCCAGTATGGTGAACGAAAAATCCTTCAGGAACTTTACATTTGCATAGGCCTGACCTTGCATAGAGCCAATTATATTTTTTCTTGTATTCAGCTCATTTTCCCAAATCGCATGTCTGGCTACATATTGTCCACGATTATACATTGATCCGTCATCATATTGAATTTTTCCATCTTCATCCAAAATATAATCGCCTGTAGCCATATCATGTAAATGAACAGGAAAAACAGGAGCGATGATTCTAGCATTATAAATAGGGTTGTTAAATGAAGTATTACCATCACTGTAGTTGTTATTTATTTGGTGTGTTCCATTTAATAACATACCCGCTTTCAACCAACTCACCGGGGTAATGTCGCCATTAATCCTACCTGTAAACCTTTGGAATCCCGATCTTTTGAAATAACCTTTTTCATCCAGGTAGCCGGTTGAAAAGAATAAACTGCTTTTGTCATTTTTGGCGCCGCCGTTGATATTATAATCCTGTCTGTGACCTGTTTGCATAATAGGTTCAAACCAGTCTAAGTCACCTAAATATCCCTCCCTGATTCTTGCATCGCTTACCAGTTTTCCATTCGCATCAAATAACTCGGTATTACCCTTGTTATAAATATTGTACCGTATGTTATCGGTTATAACCGATTCATTTGCTTTCGCATTGGCTTTCTCAACTGTATTGTAAGTAGAACTTGTTGAAAGTAAGTTGTTACGGTATCCCAACCACATAGCTTCCATGTACTGATTGGCATTCATTGTCTTGTATTCTTTCATACCACGTGTATAAAAGCCCTGATTTATGGCGGCATTAAACACAGGCTTACCAGATTTCGCCTTTTTGGTAGTGATGAGTACCACTCCATTTGACGCTTTGTTACCATATAAAGCACCAGCTGCAGCATCCTTCAAAACCGATATATCTTCGATATCATTGGAATTCAAATCAGCAATACTTCCTCCGTAAATCACCCCATCGACAACTACTAAGGGAGTATTATTACCGTTAATAGAAGAAAACCCCCTGATTCTAATGGCAGGCGCACTTCCTGGCTGTCCATAAGTATTGTTAATCATTACACCCGGTGCAACACCTTCCAATGCTCCCGTAGCACTGGTAAGCGCCCGCTTTTCCAGATCTTTTGAGTTGATAGATGCTATAGCGCCCGTAACTGCTCGTCTCGTTTGGCGGCCGTATGCCGTAACAACGATCTCTTCAAGGGAGTTTTCTATAACGGATAATACAATCGTTAAAGAAGATTTCCCTTCAACATCTACAGCCTGACTCGAACGGCCGACTGCTGCTACTTCAATCATTCTTTTTCCTTCCGGCAAATTAATTGAAAAGTATCCTTTATCATCTGTTGCCGTACCGGTGTTAGTACCAGCAACTAAAACAGTAGCTCCAATTACCGGGTTGCCATTTTCGTCAACAACAGATCCCGTAATACTTTTAGTTTGTGAAAATGCGACGCCTGTACCGATTACAAACATCGCCATAAGCAATAGCTTTAATTTCCGCATGTAAACATTTTTAAAATGAAAATTTAATACGGGGTTAAAACTATGTAAAATTTTAGTTAAATTTATATACACATTTTCTAAAATCCGTTTTTATATAAAAAAATTTCAATAAAAAACCTCAGATATTTGATAAATTGAAATTTTCCATTCAATAAGTCAGTGATGCTTTTAATGAACTGCGCCTTTTTTGAAAAATCTCAATATTTCGAAGAATTCGATAATACATTAACTAATATTAACATACATAAAAATTTCATTAACCGTGCGATAAAACAGTTTTAGAGGCACTAAAAAACGCCTTATATGATAGAACTGATTACTGAAGACTCAAATTTATTGATTATAATCAATACACATGAATGTTCGACGAAGCCGGGTCTTCACCTGCACATCCTGATGGATTTTATGCAACGCGTTCATACGCATGTGCGATGGCAGTAAATAAAATGCCTCCCAAAGTCTTTGATTTTGAGAGGCATTGCGCTTTTATACTTCTCAGGTTATTGAACGGGGGATCCGGGGCGGTACGCCTTAAAAGGCACTACCGTCTTAGTTCCTTCGGCAGGATAACCCAGCCTCAGATCACCATATTTAGAACTGGCTGCTGAGGAAAGTGTTATTGTTCCGTTTACAACGTTTGTACCCGCAGGAAAATCGGACTCACCTATTGTTATAGAAACAGTTTTAGAAGTAACAAACTTGTCATATGACACGTTCACAGTACGGCTGCTGCCCCCGGTAATCTGCAGGGTTAGTACCACACTGATGGGTTCAGAAAAACCAATACGAGAGGTTAACACCACGTTTTTAGGTGTAGATATATACGTCGTTCCGCTTGCCGACTTTCCATCATTAAAGGTGGCCGACGTCGTGGTAAACATCATATAGCTATTGGTGGTATTGGAGAAATCATATGAATCTCCGTCATATTTTTTACAACCAACGATACTCAATGACAAAAAGAGAATTATAGGTAGTATGAATTTAATTTTATTGATCATGATTGTTGTTTTATTTTTCGAACCATAATTTATCATAATACTGTCCTTGGTCTGGAGCATTGGGGTTAGCCGATAACTCTGCAGTTACAGGATAAGGCCACCTGTGGAAAAGGTTTCCAGCTGGCGCTCCTTCCGGTACTGACAAAAGCGGAACCCTTGAAGCATCGCTGGGTCCGCCAGATCTTCTCCAGTTCACCCATGCATCAAACGGTCGATCCATAAAATCGATGAACTGTTGCAGGTGAATTTCCGTTACGGCATCCGTTACGGCGGTAACAGACCTCGTAGTAGCCCAGGCACGAGCGTCAGTTCTGTTTACGCCGTAGTAAACCGCTGCTTCTTCCAACGCCTGCTGATAGAATTGATTAGCTTTTGCAATATCCACACTTACTCCAATACCTCTTGCATACACTTCAGCCAATAGAAACAATTGTTCCTGATAAGACAATATCAACTCGGGTGCATTCATTGCAAAAAGCGGCGACGCTGCACCATCGGGCAAGGCTGTTTGAGAAGTAGAGGTCGTTGCAATATTTTCGTTCGCGGTTTGGCCGCCATTCACACCTAAGTAAGTAGCGCTTCCTTCTGGCAAATCGAAATATTTGGGTAATCGGGGATCATTTCTGGCTATCATCGGTTGCAAAATAGCATTATGAGCGAAAAACTGGCTGTTTCTGCCATCTTCAAGATATAATTGGTAATTATCTAGCAAAGCGAACTTAAGATTCTGATTTCCTTTTGCAGTTCCGAACGGAAACTTCATGTTGTCCGCACCAGACGCTAACATATTGCTACTTTGAGCTAAAATTCCAATTTCTGCAGCTTTCGACGGATCTTTATCAACCATTGCCATCAAAATACGGAGTTTCATAGCATAGGCTGCTTTCTTCCATTTAGCCAGGTCGCCCTTGTAAAACAAGTCGCCACCGGCTATCGCATTTCCTCCACTTGCCGGAATTTGCGCTATAGCCTCGTCGAGTAGTTTCACTAAAGACTCCAGTACGTCCTTTTGGCTATCAAACTTTGGATAGGGTATTGTTGATGCCTGCCAGGCCTCGGAAAACGGAACGTCGCCCCAGATCATGGTTGCTGTATAAATCTGCTGAGCCAGTAAGATTTTACACTGGGCCGCCGCAGCGTCGTTTCTCGGCGTGCTGTTTTCGGAAATATCTATAGCCAATTTGAGGTTTTGGCCTCCGTTCACGTAAATGGCCGTCCAAGTATTTCCTGTTGAAAATGTACTGATGTCGTATGCATCGCCTTGCGCCCAACCATAGGCACCACCGTCAGATTGAGTCTGAGCAGCCAGGATCAACGGAACATAAAAGTCTCCTCCCGATCTGTTAGTACCGTAGGTAACAATAGCATAATTGAATAATAATTCGGGTTTAATGGTAGTTACCGCATTGGGGCTACTGTTAATATCAAGATACTTTTTACAGGACGTTAACGACGCCGCTGCAAAAGCTATTAATAATAGTATACTTATCTTTTTCATGATTCTTAGAATTTAATTTTCAGATTAACACCTAAAGATCTTGTGGTTGGGAAACTGTTAAATTCAACACCATCCCCTGCGCTGCCATTACCAAAGAAATCGATTATTTCAGCAAGCGCATGGAGGCGGATGCATTTACATCGATCGACAAGATCAAGCGCTATCGCTTTCGCAACAGTCCGCAATATCTTCAATAC
>JBQGCI010000349.1:0-11862 GCA_052038405.1 Acinetobacter pittii | reverse complement strand
TTCTTCAATGTTGGAGCCGAAAGCCCTACTACAAAAAAAGGCTGTGCCGTATATATGGCAACAGACTGAACCAACTTTAAACCCGTACCCGGTTTCTGATGTATTATATTCAGCTTTTGTCCCTTTCCAATTACATCGCTGATCGGTTGTATTTCGATAAGGTGTTGCGTGAATGCGTCGCTGCGATAGGTGTGACCTCCCGAACCTTTTACCAGCGCCGTCGTATTCTTCAAAAAGCTGCCATCACTGAAACAATAACTGATACATCCGTTTTTTTTGTTGATCACCAGCCGGTAAGCCGGGGCAATAACAACCAGGCTATCCCTGAAACTATGAATTTTCTGTGCAGATAAACCGTTTTGCACCAGCAGCAATAACAAGCTGCCTGCCAGCCATTTATTTACTATTCTCATATAACTTTTTTTTGCAATCATTCTTTACATCCGACATGCTCAAAAATGGGTATAATACTATTAATTATAATAGATAATCATCGGTATTTGCTGGACAATCGTATGCAAAATAAAAAAAATTATCCTAATAGAATAGTATAGTATAAATTTGTGGTTGGAGCTGACCAAAATGGGCTTCCTTTTAATAACAATTGCTATGCAAACCGTATACGACTACATCAGGGAGATGGAGAATGTTCATGGTTTATCCAAACATGAACAATTTGTGCAGGGATTCCTGAATGCTGTGGACAATAAAGTTCTTTCCAAAGGGGATATGTTGCCTTCGGTCAACAATTTAATTACCGAACTGGGATTTGCAAGAGAGACGATAGCCAAAGCCTATAAAGAATTGATCAGCCGTGGAATAGTGGAATCACAAAACAGGATCGGCTTTTTCTTAGCCAAGGAAAATACACGTAGCCAGCTAAGAATAGCATTGATCATCTTTGCCTTTGACAGCTTCCAGGAAGTATTTTACAAAATATTCAGGAACCGCTTGGGCAAGCAAACCCATATCGATATTTTCTTTCATCACAACAATATAGAAGTATTTGAAAGTATTATAGACCGGGTAAGAGGCAAATACGGGATGTATGTTATAGCTCCCATTCCCCACAAAAAATCGGCCGTTATACTCAATACTTTACCAAAGGATAAGTTCCTGATGATCGACCGGCATTTACCGCTGACAACTGATGTATCGTATATTACACAGGAGTTTTTCCAATCATCTTATGCTGCATTTGCCCAACTGGCTCCGGCTATCAAGAACTTCAAAAAAATGCTTTACTATCACCGGCCTAATTCAGACACGCCTGAGGAAATACTGCAGGCTTTTCAAAAATTTGTAAAAGATTTTAAGGTTAAACATGCGATACTCCCCGAGTACATACCCGGTTCTATAGAAGCAGGATATGTATATTTTACGATCAACAATGCTGAATTATGGATGATGCTCAAAGATGCGAAATATAAAAAATTAAGGTTGGGCAAAGACCTCGGGATCCTCTCACATAACGACGAAATAGTGAAGGAGATCATATTTGACGGTATCACTACGTATTCTACCAGCTTTGAAGCTATGGCAGAAAAAGCTGCTGAATTTATTCTTCATCGTAAAAAAATACAGGAAACCATCCCTACAATCCTGATCAGAAGAGGTTCGTTATAACTTACAAAACTCAACTATGTTTATCAGCTTTTTCCTGCTCCTGGTAATCGCTGCACTCATCTCGGTTTATACCACCCGGAAGCAAAGCAAAACCTCTGTGGGGCATTACCTCGGTAGCAGGAGCCTTAATTTCTGGATGGTAGGTTGCTCGCTCTTTCTCACCAATATGAGCGCCAACCAGTTTGTTGGTGAAAATGAATTTGTGTATACTAATAATATGACGGTTATGTGCTGGGGTATGAGTTCGATTCTGGCGATGATCATCGTATCTGAGTTTTTAATGCCCGTATATCTTCGCATCGGGGCTATGACCACGCCCGACTTCCTGGGTATTCGCTTCGACAGACAAACGCAGCGCTTTGTATCCGTCATTTTTCTTTTAAGCTATGCTATTAATCTTGTACCCGCGGTGTTGTATGGTTGTGCAATAGCTATGAACGGCATTTTCCAATTAGACATCCAACTCGGTCTTGATTATTTCACTACCATCAGGTTGCTGGTAGTTTTCATCGGTGTAACAGGTTGCCTGTACGCTGTATTAGGCGGGTTAAAAGCTATTACCGTTAATGATATGGTACAAGGGGTGGGCATGGTGGCTGGCGGTATACTCATCACCTGGATGGGCCTGCGGTTTTTGGGCGATGGCAGCCTGGCTGCGGGGGTTGAAAAGCTTTTAGGTAACAACCGTGAGCATTTGAATGCCATAGGCCAGCCCGGATCGGCCATTCCATTTGGTACGCTGTTTACCGGCATGCTGCTCATCAATATTTACTATTGGGGCATGGAGCAATACATCGTGCAGCAATCACTGGCGGCGCGCAACCTGGCAGAAAGCCAAAAAGGCATCTCCCTTGCCTGCGTGGGAAAATTAATAGCGCCCCTGTTGCTGAATGTGCCGGGACTTATTGCGTTGCAACTCTATCCGGGTATGGAGAATACCGCACAAGTATTCCCTAAAATGATCACCGGTACATTACCGCCCCTTATAACAGGCCTTATCGCAGCTATCGTATTTGGTGGCGCTTTGAGCACTTTTAACGCGGGCTTAAACAGCATTGGCACACTGTTTACGATGAACCTCTACAAACCCTGGCTGGAAAAAAGAGCGCATCCCGTTCATGATGCAACGCTCATTAAAAAAGGCAGGATAGTCCAGGTGATCATCACCTTGATAGCTATAATATGCTCACCCTACATTATGTTTTTTAGCGGCGGGTTTTACAGTTACCTGCAAAAAGCAGCCAGCTATTTTAGCGTGCCCGTATTTACTATTATGCTGATTGGCCTGGTAACGCGCAAAGTGCCTGCTATAGCTGCCAAGGCCGGCCTGGTATTTTTCGTTTTTGCTTATATCATTACCCAGGTGGTTACAGATACGGGATGGCATTACCTCCATATACTGGCAATACTTTTTGTAATCACCAGCCTGTTAATGTTGCTGATAGGTAAATTATGGCCCCGGGAAAAACCGTTTGTCGTAGAAACCCATGCCCAGGTAAATCTTGCCCCCTGGAAACAACGGTATATTTATTATATCGTTTTAATTGCCTTAATGACAGGTATGTTCTTCCTGTTCTCACCTTTGGGTATTGCCCAATAAGCGTGAAACCCACAGAATATTGTACATTCTTTTCGTAAAAATGTCTATTGTACCGGGCACTGGTCCGGGATAATTTTGATACCTGTACTGTTATCTTAAATACCGTTGAAAAAAATTTGTTTTTAAAAATTTAAATACTAATTTTGGTATAGTATAGTATAGTACAGATTGCTTTTACTGAATTGCTTGACTAACTTTTTAATACTTGCTTAAAATGAACAACCGATTGCCTCGTATTTCGGGAAGGAAACGAGATTCCTTTCTATGCCGTACCTGGATGCTGGCAGCCTTACTCCTGGCCGGCCTTCTTGTACAGGCACAAACCAGACCGATCATCGGAACTGTTAAAGACAGTTCGGGCAGAATGATGGATGGCGTTAATATTATTATTGTAAACAAACAAAAAGTTGGGACGGCTACCGACAAGAATGGACGCTTTGTTTTAGAAGTGGACAACGGAGATTCGCTTCGTTTCTCCTATGTAGGTTATTCTGACGAAGCTTTTGTAATTGCTCCTACAACGGCTACTATCGACATCACGATGACCCAAACGGTGTTCCAGGCGGGTGACGAAGTAATCGTTACCGCGTTTGGAAGAAAAGAACGGAAAGAAGCTGTAGTGGGCTCTGTGACCACCATTCAACCCGGCGAGCTGAAGATACCGGCAAGTAATTTAACAAACGCCATGGCCGGTAAAATAGCTGGTGTCATCTCTTTTCAGCGGGGAGGTCAGCCAGGGCTGGACAATTCCAACTTTTTTATTCGCGGCGTTACTACCTTAGGATATAGTGCCAGCCCCCTCATTCTTGTGGATAATATTGAGCTGTCGGCAAATGACCTCGCACGTTTGCAGGTAGATGATATTGCCAGTTTTTCTATTTTGAAAGATGCCAGTGCAGCAGCATTGTATGGAGCCAGGGGCGCTAATGGCGTTATTCTTGTTACTACCAAAGATGGGAAAATGGGGAAAGCGAAAGTCGATCTGCGCGTTGAAACTGCTTACTCGATGCCTACAAAAAGTTTAAAACTGGCAGATCCGATCTCCTATATGAAATTATACAACGAAGCACTCATCACCAGAAACCCTTTGGCAACGCCCCGTTATGATCAAAATAAAATACAGGGCACTCAAAATACCCTGAACGGCGCTGGTGGAGTTAATCCTTATGTATATCCGGCTGTTAACTGGATGGATGAATTGTTTAAGGACCGGACCACCACACAAAGAGCGAATTTCAGCGTTAGTGGAGGCAATACAAATGCCAAATACTATATCGCCGGGTCATATTCCAACGACAATGGAATATTAAAGGTAAATCCGGTTAACAATTTTAACTCAGGAATGAAGTTTGAGAATTATCAGCTGAGAGCCAATACAGGTTTGAAGATCACCAATACAACAGATGTAAACGTAAGGCTCTGGGGAAACTTTAACGACTATATCGGCCCCATTTCTAATCAGGGTTCCTCATTTGCAACAGATCTTTACTCTCAGGTATTACATGCCAACCCGGTTGACTTCCCCGCTTATTATTTACCTGACAGCGCCAACCGCAACACGAAGCACATTCTCTTTGGAAACAACATGACCAATACAGGAAGTCTGCAAAACAACCCCTATGCTTCGTTAATGTATGGCTATAAAAGCTTCAATGAGTCGCGTATGTCGGCACAATTCGAATTAAATCAGAAACTCAATTTTATAACGCAGGGTCTGATATTTTCTGGCTTGTTTAGTACCAACCGTTATGCGTATTCTGATGTGAGCCGTAATTACCTGCCTTTTTATTATTCCCTGCAGCGATACGATATGCAAACCGGCAGCTATGCGCTAAATTGGCTCAACAATCAGCCCGGACAAGCCCAGGAATTTTTGAATTTCAATCCTGGTGGTAAAAGCGTAAATACCTACCTGTATATGCAGGGGCGGTTGGACTATGACCGTCGCTTTGAGGATCATAATGTAACGGCTTCGCTAGTTGGTACCCGTCAGCAAACGATCAATCCCAATGCCAACGATCCGTTGACCAATGCACCGTCATTGTTGTATTCCCTGCCATTTAGAAATTTAGGATTTTCCGGAAGGGCCGGCTATTCCTACAATAACAAGTATTTCTTTGAATTCAACTTTGGCTATAACGGATCTGAAAGATTTGCGGCCGATAATCGCTGGGGCTTCTTTCCAACAGTAGGCGCAGGCTGGGTAATATCGAATGAAAAATTCTGGGGTGAAAATATTTCCAAAGTGATCTCCAGATTTAAGCTGCGCGGCAGTTACGGGATGGTGGGGAATGACAATATAGGCAGCCAGAGATTCTTTTATCTGTCGAGCGTACAGCCTAATGGCGGTCCCGGCGCCGTGTTTGGCACCAATAACTCGATCAGCAAGAACGGTACTGCCATTTATGCTTATCCAAACCCTGATGGAACCTGGGAAAAATCAAAAAAATCGAATATAGCTGCGGAGCTCACTTTGTTTGACAAATTCAACATTGTTGCGGAAGTTTACCAGGAAAACCGCTATGATATCCTGATCCGGAGAGGATATATTCCCATTACAGTTGGTATTGAAGGCTCCGCTAACAATAACCTGCAGTCAAATCTTGGAACAGCCTCATCAAAAGGTCTTGATTTAAATGTTAATTATAAACAAACCATCAATAAAAATTTATGGGCCTCTGTTCTGGGTAATTTAACCTGGACGTCGAACAAGGTTGGACATTGGGAAGAACCGGAATACAGATATAGTCATCGTTTCTATTCGGGTCAGCCTATCGGCCAGCCCTTTGGATACATTGCCGAGCGCCTTTTCGTAGATGACAAAGAAGCTGCCAATTCCCCGATACAACAGTTTGGCACCACATTACCCATGGGCGGAGATATAAAATACCGGGACATCAACGGAGATGGAATTATTAATCAGGATGACCAGGTGCCCATCGGACTGCCCTCTACTCCGCAGGTTATTTATGGCTTTGGTTTTTCGCTGGGATATAAGATGTTTGACATCAGTGCATTCTTCCAGGGATCAGCCCGGTCTTCTTTCTTCATAGATCCGTCATCTGCTACGGACTTTGGCAGCGGCCGTTTCGGTACGGCTCCTTTTGCTAATAATGCGCAAATATTGCAGGCCTATGCAGACAATCACTGGTCAGAAGAAAACCAAAATCTATATGCTTTGTGGCCACGTTTATCTGTGATAGATATTCCCAATAACCAACAACAAAGTACCTGGTGGTTGAGAGATGGAACGTTCCTGAGATTGAAATCTGTTGAAGCTGGTTTAACGATGCCACGTAACTGGTCCAAAAAAATATTTATGGATGACGTCAGGCTCTACTTCAGCGGGCTAAACCTGTTGACCTTTAGCAAATTTAAATTATGGGACGTAGAGCAGGCCGGCAATGGCTTTGCCTACCCCATACAAAAAGTTTACAACCTGGGGCTGAAACTCAACTTTTAATCCAATAAAGAATACATAATGAAACTTTTCTTTACTTATATAATAGGTGCAATGCTTCTCCTGGCAGTTCCCTCTTGCGGGAAGTACCTGGATGTTATTCCGGACAATGTTGCTACACTCAGCAGTTCCTTTTCGAACGCCAATGAAACGGAGGCTTATTTATTTGGTTGCTATTCTAATTTGCAGCAATTAGCAGACATCAGGCGCAATGCAGGATTTACAGCCTCCGGAGAAGTACTGTTTCCGGTAAATATGCAAGACCAGACCACACTGGGCGGTGCCGGCGGCGACGTAGGTTTCAATTTAATGCGCGGCTTACAGAACAGTGCCAATCCAATTTTAAATTACTGGGACGGATATAATATGGGATTAAAGCTTTATGAATCCATCCGGATGTGTAACACTTTCATTGACAATATTAATGTACCGCTGGACATCCAGTCATTCCAGAAAACACGTTGGACCGCAGAGGCCAAATTTTTAAAGGCATACTATCATTACTGGCTGATCAGAATGTATGGACCCATTCCTATAGCAGACAAGGCGATTGCCATTAATGCTTCCACCGAGGAAGTGAGGCAGGAGCAGCAGCCATTAGATTCCTGTTTTAGTTATGTTGTAAAATTATTGGATGAGGCCGCTGCTGATTTACCACCAGCTATTCAAAATGCTGCTGCAGAAGCGGGCAGGGTAACTTCTGCTATTGCATTAGCCGTTAAAGCAGAAGTATTAACCACTCAGGCGAGCCCGCTGTTCAATGGCAACCCTGACTATGCAGCATTCAAAAAGAAAGACGGCACCCCTCTCTTTCCCACAGCAGTCGATGCGTCAAAATGGCAACGTGCAGCTGCGGCCTGCAAAGCAGCTATTGATGCGACTCAAGCTGCCGGAAACAGCTTCTACCAACTTCGTACCGTTGGTAATATTGTGCACATGTCGGATACCACCCGCCAATTGTTAACCCTGCAGGGCGCATTCGTAGACGGCTGGAATTCTGAACAGGTATGGACATTAAACCCCTATTTCGGATGGCAGTATATGGCTATGCCAAGAGTCACCTCAGAAGCTGCAGCTAATGTATTCGCCGTTTATTCGAACTTTTCAGTACCTATTTCTGAAAGTGAAATCTTTTACACGAATAATGGAGTTCCCATTAACGAAGATAAAAACTGGGATTTTGTTAACCGCTACAAAACCCAGGTGGGAGACGACCAGCACTTTTACTATATCCGGAAAGGATACACAACTGCGAAAGGTAATTTTTTCAGGGAGCCCCGGTACTACTCCAGTGTATCTTTTGACGGCGCCAATTGGTTTGGATCCGGCACAACGGATGACCGGATTTCTAATTACGTAAATGCAGTGGATGGGTTTGCCTCGCCTCCCGATCGGCTTCGCTATAATGCTACCGGTTACTGGCCCAAAAAACTGGTTTCCTATTTATCTGTTCCCGGTCAAAACTCGGTTTGGTTTCAATACCCGTGGACCTTCATGAGATTATCTGGCTTATACCTGTTGTACGCTGAATGCCTGAATGAAGCAAATGGTCCATCAAACGAAGTTTATGCATTGGTTGACCAGATAAGAGTGAAAGCAGGGCTGGAAGGCGTAGTAAGTGCCTGGAGCAAATACTCCAGAACTCCCGGCAAGCCTGGTACCAAAGATGGTCTTCGACAGATCATTCACCAGGAAAGAAGAATTGAGCTGGCCTTTGAAGGACAGGCCGGATGGGACTTACGCAGATGGAAAGAGCTGCAGGCTGTATTATCGAATCCATTCCAGGGATGGAGCGTATTCAATAAAACCGTAAATGGTTATTACCAGCTTTCCACCGTATATCAACCCTCTTTCGGCCTGAGAGACTATCTATTTCCCATCCAGGACTACGACATGCTGGTAAACCCTAATCTTGTGCAAACTCCTTATTGGTAACAGTTAAAACTTTAATATCCATGTTCACAAAATACGATTATAAAAAATTATTACTTCCATTGGTGATATTATTGGTACTGACTGCCTGCCAGAAAAGAAGTGACTACAACGATACTGTATCAGGCGATACAACAAAACCCGATCCGGTATCGAATGTAAAGGTGACAAATTTCAACGGGGGTGCTTATATAACTTATACTTTACCCAAGTCAGAAAACATCCTGTATGTGCAGGCCAACTATAAGATCAATAATACGGCAACGCGGCAAACCAAGTCGTCCTACTATTCTGACAGTATTACCGTGAGTGGCTTTGCCGAAAGTAAAGAGTACCAGGTGGTGCTGAGAACGGTAAGTCGCGCCAATGTAGCATCAGACTCTATAGTTGTAAATGTTCACCCGGATACCCCACCCTATTTGCTGGCATTACCAACGGTTTCGATGAGAAATGACTTCGGAGGCGTAAAAATAAATGTAGTAAATAAACTAAAAGCCAATATCGGTATTGTAACGATTGCACAGGATGCTACCACCCGGCAACTGGAGATCGTAAACCAAAATTATACGAATGCCGATTCGATTGCTTACAGCCTTCGCGGATATGATACTATTCCTAAACAGTTTGGCATTTATGTAACCGATCAGTGGGGTAATATTTCAGATACCGTTTTCAATACGATTAAGCCGATATATGAAGCATTAATGGACAAGTCGGGCTTTAGCGAATACCGCTTGCCCTCCGACGCGAAAACCGGCTTTGGATGGGTAATGTCAAATCTTTGGAATGGTAACACCGGTTCGCCCGGATATCATACCGAACAGCCGATACAACCTTTGGTTTGGCCCGCTACGATTACTTTCGATATGGGAAAAAGTGCCAAGCTAAGTCGTTATACCATCTGGAACAGGGGCATCGATGGAAGCGGCAACTGGCTATGGCAGGCCGGTGCTCCACTTACCTGGGTATTATGGGGCAGGACCACTACTCCTACCGATGAAACCTTACCGAATGCGGAAAACCTTCCTGCAGTAGGACAGTCCACTGCTAACGGCTGGATCAACCTGGGCTATTTCAGACTCCGTGATAAACCATCGGGCCTGCCCAATCCTCAATATACCGACGCTGACCTACAGTTCTGGAACGCCGGTTTTAGTTATGATTTTTCTCTTGACTTGCCCAAAGTACGTTACATAAGATTCCAGTGCCTGCAGAACGTATCCTTAACCAACAACTTTTTCAATATAGCTGAATTATCATTTTGGGGAGACCCCAGATAATACATTGATTGATTACAAACTTTATTGTGATGAACAAACAAAAAATATACGCGGGCTGGACTATTGCAATTGCGCTCCTTAGTTTTATGGCCTGCACTACCGATCCCGACGATTTTAAATCGTTTTTGAACAACACGGAAATAAAATATCCGGGAAAGATCACCAACGCCTTTGCGCGGCCGGGGAATAAGAGATTAGTTTTAGGCTGGAACCCCAGTCCGGATCAAAGCGTCAGCAAATATGTCGTTTACTGGAATAACGGTTCCGATTCACTAATTGTTGCTGCGAGCACCCACCTGCCAAGCGACACTATTCAAACAGTGATCAACAACCTCCAGGAGTATACTTATTCTTTTTTTGTATACTCATACGATGATAAAGGTAACCGGTCTATTCCTACCGAGATCTCCAACGCGAGAGTATATGGATCTACTTATCAAAACAATCTTTACAACCGCCCGCTCGACGCCACTCCTACCGGCTTCGATAACGGTAATACATCCCGTTTAAAGATCAACTTCCTGGCTCCTGACACCGTAAACATCACAACCCGCATCCGTTACACGAGTTTATCGGGTGGTGAAAAAGATGCCTTTATTAAAGCCGGCGATAACAGTATTATTATCCCTGACTATAAGGTGGGCTCACGCGTTACCTATCAATCTTACTATGCGCCTAACAGTTTAGCTATTGATACTTTTGCTACCAACTTTATTGATACTATACCCGTTGCAACAGTTATTGCAGCAGACAAAAGCCTTTTCAAAGAACTCTCTTTGTACGGTGATGGTCAGTCCTGGGACGGCTCTTACGAAACTTCATTAAGGCAGATATGGGATGGAGCCACCTCGCCCCAGGGATGGCAAAATTGCTTCCACAGTAACGGAAATAAAACATTACCTTACCCAATAAGTTTTGACATGGGCGCTGTTTATAATAACTTAACCACGATGGAGATAATCGGAAGAGATTGCTGTCATAACCCAATAGAATATGAAATTTGGGGTAGTAACAGCTTAACGGTTCCGTCCCTGGAAGGTAATGATGGCAACTGGGCCACGCAAATGACTGCTGCTGGTTGGACATTACTTGCAGACGTCAAAAGAAGCGGCGATGGTGTAGCTCCTTATAAAACATCATTGAAAAGCAACCCGCCGGCGGTGCGTTATATAAGAATCAGGATTAAAAAGGTAGCCAGCGGCGAAAGCCAGTATAGCAACATCACCCAGGTTACCTTTTGGAATGATTATGCCCAATAAATATTATTCAACAAAAACTTATACATGCGGCACCTGTTTTATATTTTCCTGATTTCGCTTTTCCCTCCGGCTATTGCCAATGCCACAATTACGCTGCCCCGGGTCTTTACGCACGGCATGGTTGTACAACGCGATCAGCCATTGACAATATGGGGTACCACAGGAAGTAAGGAAACGGTAAGAGTAACCATCAACGGTCAACAGGCGTCTGCTTTATCTAACGAGAAGGGGGAATGGAAAATCGTCTTGAAACCGATGCGATGGGGAGGCCCTTACGACCTGATGGTTACAACTCCTGACGACAAGAAGGTATTGCGAAATATACTGATCGGTGATGTATGGATCTGCAGCGGACAATCCAATATGGAAATGCCGGTGTCAGGCTGGTCGAAGGTGAACAATGCCGAGCAGGAAATTGCTGCGGCGAACCACCCCAAAATACGGCTATTCACGGTGGAAAAAGCTACCAGCTTTGTACCAAAAGGTGATCTGGCGGGCGGACAATGGCTGGAATGTACTGCTGCCCATATTCCCTCTTTTTCGGCCGTGGCCTATTTCTTTGGCCGAAAGATCAACCAGGACACAAAGATACCCATCGGCCTGATCAGTACCAATTGGGGCGGCACCAATATACAGGCATGGACCAGTTGGTCAACGATATCCGGCTTTGATGGCTACAATCATCTTGACCCGGTTCAAATGAAA
>JBQGCI010000348.1:0-4251 GCA_052038405.1 Acinetobacter pittii | reverse complement strand
ATCGCATCGTTGTTGTTATCATTTATCATTCCTTTGATCAGTTTTACGGTATATGTAAATTACAGCGTCAATGATAAGGTAGCTAAGATCAGTCAACCGGTCAACACTGCTCCCCATTGGATGGATTACGGGATGATTACTTTAGCTCCTATATTCATAATAGGAAGTACCCTGATGCTGGTAAGATTTATAAGGAATTTATTGGACCTGAGAAGAAGAACCCGGAACAGTTATCGGTTGCCCGATTTTAAAGGTGCAAAATTAATGCTGCTGCATGAGCCCATTGTACCACACAGTTTTTTGAACACGATATTTTTGAACACTAATGAATACAAGAACCGGCATATCGAAGCTGAAGTGATGGAACATGAGTTGGCTCATGTACAGCAAAAGCATTCCTGGGATATCTTATTGATCGAGCTGGTGCAGATTTTTTGCTGGTTCAATCCCGTTATTTATTTATACAAGCGATCGATAAAAATCAATCACGAACTACTGGCTGATGCCGCCGTAATAAAAAAGCTGGGTGATGTGCGCAGTTACCAGGCCATTTTATTACAACGGGCTGTTGCGCAAAGCACGTTGGCATTGGCCAGTAGTTTTTATTTTTCAACTACAAAAAAAAGAATGATCATGTTGACAAAAAAAACGAATCCATACCAGGGTTGGGCAAGATCAATAACTGCGCTCCCGATGTTAGCTATTCTGATATTTTTATTGGCTGAGCGTTCTTACGCGCAACAGAAAGATGCCAAAACTGTTGTTCGTAATGAAGCAACAATCGAAGGCACTAAACTAAAGCACAAGGATATAAAAAGCATTGAATTTTCTTACAGTCAAGACCGCAAAAAAACACAGGTACAAATCACTTACCCCGATGGACGGGTCATTGAAGAAAACCTGTCAAACTCCGGAGACGTGGATGCTTTTGAAAAAAAATATGGAATAGCGCTTCCACCACCTCCGCCACCGGAGCCGGCTACAAAGAAAAAGCAAGTGGCTCCGCCACCACCACCTGCACCTGCGGTAACAAAGGTGAAACAACCATTTCCTCCGCCACCCCCTCCCAAAATCGATAGAAAGAAAGCTGGCTCGTTTCCACCTCCCGTGATTGTAAGGGATGAGGAAATACACGCTATTACCTCACCGGAAGGGTAATTAACGAAGGTGGGCCGGATGTTCCTTGAAATGAAAAACAACGAAACGAACAACAGACCTCTAATGGTAAAAGCTGGTGACGTACATGAAAATGTAAAAAGGGAGATTGGCTATGGAAGGAGCAGATGACCTATAGGATTGGAGCTTCAGAAGTAGTTGGGATTTCAAAAATTTTAAAGAGATGCTATGTTGATATATCTGTTCAAAGCGATTGTATGCAGTGGTATTTTTTATAGTCTGTATGCCCTGTTATTCAATAAAGAAAAGATGCTGGTATTTAACCGCTTTTATCTGCTGGGTAGTTTGATTGCTTCTTTTCTTATTCCCCTGATCACCATAACTGTTGATGCCCCGGTTGCGTCGCAACAGCCATTATCTATTTATAACGATAACCTTGTTAATATACAGCGGGCTCAGGAAAAGGCATTGTATCCGCCGAATTATATCAACAACAGCCTGATCGCTGTAATGATTTTGACAAGTTGTTATCTATTGGTTCGTTTTGTAAACAACATTCTACAACTGGTTGCAAAAGAAAAAAACAATACCAGTTTTTATATCAATCGTATTAAAGTGGTATTGTTAACAGACCCTATTGCTCCTTATAGTTTTTTAAATACGATCTACCTTTCTAAAGCTGAATATGAAAATGGGGAGATTGAAGCCGAAGTGATGGCGCATGAAATGGCACATCTGCATCAAAAACACAGCTGGGATTTACTGTTGATAGAATTACTGAAAATTTTTACCTGGTTCAATCCATTTATCTATTTGTACAAAAGATCTGTAAAGATCAATCATGAACTGCTGGCCGATGCCGCCGTAGTAAAACAACTGGGTGATGTGCGCAGTTACCAGGTGGTTTTATTACAAAGGGTTGCCGCGCAAAGCTCGTTGGCATTGGCAAGCAGTTTTACATTTTACATCACCCAAAAACGGTTAACTATGTTATTAAAGAAACGCAATAGAAAACGAAATGCCCTGGTATCACTGACCCTGATTCCCGTAACCGCCCTGGTTGTATTTATTGGCTGTAATACGGAAGAAAAAAAGCAAACCAATCTGCCGGCCAATGAACAAAGGGAATTAGACCGGCTGCAAGAAGACAGGCCTTTGAGCGTATCAAAAGATACTGCGATTGCATTAACCACGACCGGAGCTCAACCGGCTACCAATGATTCAGCTGCAAGATCGGGGTTGACAGGACCTCCCGCAGGTGTCAAAAAAATGGCTCCACCTAAAGTTGTAAGAGATATGCCGGAAGGGCCGGGCGCGTCGCCAAATGAGCTGGCAGCCTATGAAGACATCATCAGGCAAATACGGCACGGGAAGACGAATAAATACAAATGGATTGAGGGCAAATCCGATAAACTGCTTCCCATTTACCAGAAAATGACCTTGGAGCAGCGGCAAAAAGCAAGTGAGTTGCCGCCACCTCCGCCACCTGAAATTGAGGTGAAAAAATTTTCGCCGCCTCAAGTAATAGGTCAGAATGAACCTGGAGCGGGCCATCCTGTTGAACCGTTTCTTTCAGAAATCTTACGCCAGAATTTACAAGTTATAGAAGCGTATTATGCAGCAAATATGTCAACAAAGGATAAACCCAACTAACTTGCTCTCAGATCTGTAAAAATTAAGGTTCACTTTTAGGAACCCTTCGTTTAATAACAAACGCCGGGCAAATAGCTGCCCGGCGTCTGTTTTGCTGTATTGACATTACCTTAAATCAGCTTTACACTTCTCTCCACAAAAGCGGTCAGATCAGCCCCGGTCAACATGCCCTGGGCCAGTAAGGCCAGGTCAAATGCCTGCTGCGCCAGCGCCTTCTGCGCATCGCTGTTGGTTTCGGCTAATATTTTCGTTGCCAACGGGTGATTGGCGTTTACCGCCACCTTGTACCGATCGGGCATCGAGCCGTAAAAACTCATGCCACCGCCCATCGCTGCCATATCTTTCATACGGCGCATAAATTCATCCATAGTAACGGTAACGGGTAAGCCGTCTGCCGACAGGTTCTCAATACTCACTTCCATGCCCGTTTTAGTCATGGCTTCCTTAAATACCGTTTCCAGTTCCTTGCTTTGTTCTTCGCTTAAACTGCTTTCAATTTTCTCATCTTTATCGATCAGTTTCTCCACTACATCTGCATCTACCCGCTTGATCTGGGTTTTTTCCAAATCACGCTCCAGGTGACTTACAAAGTGATTATCCAAAGGACCATCTAACAACAATACATCATATCCTTTCTTCTCTGCCGCACTGATGTAGCTATGCTGCCTGTCTGCATTGGCCGAATAGAGGAACACTACATTACCATCTTTATCCGTTTGCGCAGGCGCTACTTTCTCCCGATACTCTGTTAAGGTAAAAAAGTCTTTATTTACATTGTTCAATAACACAAAATCTTTTGCACGCTCAGCAAATTTCGGTTCGCTTACAATACCGTATTTTACGAATACGCCAATGTCATTCCATTTCTCTTCATAGCTTTTACGATCGTTCTTAAACAGCTCCGCTAATTTATCCGCTACCTTTTTAGTAATGTAGGTGTTGATCTTTTTAACATTGCCATCAGCCTGTAAGAAAGAGCGGGATACGTTCAGCGGGATATCCGGCGAGTCAATCACACCATGCAACAGCATCAGGAACTCAGGTACAATATCCTTTACGTCATCGGTAATAAACACCTGGCGGCTGAATAATTTGATTTTATTGCGTTGTATTTCCACATCGTTTTTGATTTTTGGAAAATACAATACCCCGGTAAGGTTAAAAGGATAATCCACATTCAAATGGATCCAGAATAAAGGATCTTCTGTTAACGGATATAACTCTTTGTAAAAGCTTAAATAGTCTTCATCCTTTAATTCAGACGGTGCTTTCGTCCAGATAGGTTTGACAGTATTAATGATATTGGGTTTTTCAACCTCTTTATATTTGGGGTTGCCCTCTTCATCCTCGCCGTCGGGTTCACTTTCTTTTTTGGTGCCAAATTGAACCGGAACCGGTAAAAACTTAGCATACTTGTCTAATATAGTTTGCAGCTTATAGTTTTCCAGGAAGTCTTTATTCTCTTCATTGATATAAAGAATA
>JBQGCI010000347.1:0-2074 GCA_052038405.1 Acinetobacter pittii | reverse complement strand
ATGGAGCGGTGATGCGTACCAAAGTTACCTGATGAACTATTACCTTACCAATGACAACGGTACGGTAAAAAGAACCACTTTGTCGTTAAGAGGAAAAGACCCTGTAACCAGCCATATCAATACGATTATGGATTACACGCTGTATTGGTTCCTGGGTGTTTATGACTACTATCTCTACAGCGGCGATGCTGCATTCGTAAAGGATAATTACGATCGTATGAAGTCGCTGATGGCTTATGTATTAGGTCGCCGTAATAAACAAGGCTTATTGGAAGGTTTGCCCGGCGACTGGGTATTTATCGACTGGGCTGAAGGACTGAGCAAGCAGGGTGCTGTTAGTTTTGAGCAGTTACTATTTGCCCGCAGCCTGGAAACGATGGCTTTGGTGGCAGACCTGGTAAAGGAAAAAGAAGATGCCGGTATGTATGCTGGTCTGGCTAAAGATGTTAAGAAGAAGCTGTTTGATTTATACTGGAACGAGCAAAAGCAAGCTATTGTACACAGTTATGTAAATGGCCAGCCAACAGATCATGTAACCCGTTACGCTAACATGTTCGCGATCTTTTTCGATTACTTAAGCGAGGCGCAGAAGAAGAATATTAAGAATACAGTGTTATTGAATGATAAAGTACCTCCAATCACTACTCCGTACATGCGGTTTTATGAAATGGAGGCATTATGTGCTTTAGGTGAACAGGACTATGTAACCAAAGAGATGAAATCTTACTGGGGTGGTATGTTGAAGCTGGGCGCTACTTCTTTCTGGGAAGAGTATAATCCTAAAAAATCAGGTGCCGAACATTATGCTATGTACGGCCGTAAATATGGTAAAAGCCTTTGCCACGCCTGGGGCGCCAGTCCGCTGTACCTGCTGGGTAAATACTATTTAGGAGTGAAGCCAACAGGCGCCGGCTACAGCAGTTACACGATTGAACCGGCATTAGGTGGTTTGAAATGGATGGAAGGTAAAGTGCCGACACCTGCTGGTAATATTGATCTGTATTGCAGTACGAACACCATAAAAGTGAGTTCGCCCGTTGGTACGGGCAAGCTGGTGGTAAAAAGTAAAAAAGCTCCTTCATCGAAAGAGGGCAGCTTTATCAATAAAGGCAATAACGTGTACGAGCTGACGTTGGAGAAGGATAAAAAGTATGAGATAAAATATCAGGCATTGTAGGGATGAATAGTGAGTAATCAATAGGGAATGGATTTGAAAAAAAATATACGGATGAAAAAAGGATTGAAATTATTAGCTGCTGGTGTTGTTTGTAGCGCTGCTTTAAATGCACAGACTGCGTTAGTCAACACAGCACAAAGTAAGTATGCAAAATTGTCGGGTGTGGGTTTAGGCGATGTTCAATGGACTAAGGGCTTTTGGGCAGAACGTTTTGATGTATTAAAAAATTCGATGGTGCCTGCTTTATGGCGTACTTATACCAGCGATACCATCTGTTATTCGTTCCAGAATTTTAAAGTAGCGGCTGGTTTACAAGAAGGCAGGTTCCGAGGACCATCTTTCCATGACGGAGACTTTTATAAAACCCTGGAGGCAGTGGCATCCTTATATGCATCTACTAAGGATCCTAAACTAAATGGATGGATGGAAGAAGCAATTGCAGTAATAGGCAAGGCTCAAAGAGCGGATGGCTATATTTATACAAAGAATATCATCGAGCAAAACAAAACCGGCGAGCAAAAAATGTTTGATGACAAACTAAGTTTTGAAGCGTACAATTTTGGTCACCTGATGACCGCCGGTTGTGTACATTACCGGGCTACAGGCAAAACCAACTTGCTGGATATTGCCCAAAAAGCATCCAACTTCCTGATTGTTTTTTATAGTAAAGCGACACCCGAACAGGCGCGCAACGCTATCTGTCCTTCACACTACATGGGACTGGCTGACATGTATCGTACCACCAAAGAGAAGAAATACCAGGACATGCTGGAAAACCTGATTGCTATCAGGTGAACAGTGGAACTCACTGATGATAACAGAGATCCTGAACCTTTCAGGGATATGAAACGAATTGTAGGGCATGCAGAAAGATACAAATACCTGATGGCGTGAGTA
>JBQGCI010000346.1:0-1668 GCA_052038405.1 Acinetobacter pittii | reverse complement strand
ACGGGATGCGGCTGGCGCATCGAGGTATTTACCAGGCGTAACGGTTAACCGGTATGCCAATGAAGATATTACCTGGGAGAAGTCTTACCAGCAAAACCTGGGCCTGGAACTGGGATTGTTTCGCGCAATCACCCTTAACGTGGATTTTTTCAAACAGCGCCGGACCAATATCCTGATGACACGGGCCTTTGTCCCAACTACCATGGGGTTGTCGGCACCTATACGGGCCAATGTAGGGGAAGCTTCTTCGCAAGGCATTGATGCGGCTTTAACGGTAAGCAAAACTTTCGACAATGGTTTGTTTTTATCGGCAATGGGGAACTTCACTTACGCTACTAACAAGTTCCTGGTAAATGAAGAGCCAGAGTACCAAAATGAACCGTGGCGTTCGCGTGTGGGCCAGAATATCAACCAGGCGTATGGATACATTGCAGAGCGGCTTTTTGTAGATGACGAAGAAGCATTAAATTCCCCATCACAGAATTTCGGACGGCCCGTATTGGGGGGCGATATTAAATTCCTGGATGTGAATGGAGATGGGCGGATCACAGCGGCGGACCAGGTGCCTATTGGTAACCCTACGGTGCCTGAAATTACCTATGGTTTTGGACCTTCTGCATCGTACAGGGGATGGGATATGTCTCTTTTCTTCCAGGGACTGGCCAACGAATCTTTCTGGATCAATTACGGGGCTGTCACACCTTTTGTGGACGATCGCCAGGTGTTAAAAGTAATAGCGGATGATTTCTGGAACGAACAGAATCAGAACATATATGCACTCTGGCCCCGCCTAAGCAATTTTGTTCATCCCAACAATCAACAAACCAGTACCTGGTTTATGAGAAACGGCGCTTTCCTTCGCCTTAAGACGGTAGAATTGGGTTATACGCTTCCGCAGCGGCTGACCAATAAAATACGCTCCTCTGCTATCAGGATTTATTTCAGCGGCAATAACCTGCTCACGTTTAGCAAATTCAAGCTCTGGGATGTGGAGATGGCGGGTAACGGTTTAGCCTACCCGGTACAAAAAGTATATAACCTCGGCTTGCATTTTAATTTTAATTAACCGGTCAGTATATAAACGAAACGGGAAATGGCCAACTTTTCTCACATTACTGGAAATAAACTGAGGAAGGTTTCCCCAGAAGAAAACTTTAAAGCTAAAAATATGCGAATGAAAATAATTGTGCTAAGCATTTTTATACTGATGATCGCAGGTATCTCTTCCTGTAAGAAATACCTGGATATTGTTCCGGATAATGTAGCTACGCTGGAAAATGCGTTTGCGATGCGCGGCGAAGCCGAAAAATACCTTTTTACCTGCTACTCTTATATGCCTAAAGACGGAGAAATTAACGGCACCCCGGCTTTATTTGGAGGCGATGAAGTATGGGAACTTCCTGATATTAGTGAAACCAGCGCTTACAGGCGCCTTGCTGAGGGGAATCAAAACGTAATTGATCCTGTTGGTAATGTTTACTGGACGGAGATGTACCGCGCCATCCGCGATTGTAATATTTTTTTGGAGAGCATCGGCCTGGTGCCGGATATGCAAATGCAGTAAAAACGACAGTGGATTGCCGAGGTAAAAACACTAAAGGCTTTTTATCACTTCCTGCTGGTACGTATGTATGGTCCGATACCGCTTATAAGAGTCAATTTGCCGGT
>JBQGCI010000345.1:0-13330 GCA_052038405.1 Acinetobacter pittii | reverse complement strand
ATCCACCTATATATACCAGGGCATACATGTTTAACAGCAGGTGCAGTATGCCGATGTGCAGAAAACAACTGGTCAATAAACGCCACCATTGTCCCTCGAGCGTAACGGGTTTAAAATTGGCTCCCCATCGTACCAGGCTTTCGCCATCCGGTGTTAATACATGCACGCCGGTGGCCAGCATGGCTATAAATACCAGTATGTTCAGGTTCATCAGTATCGGCGTAACAAAAAAACCGGGCGCCGGTACAAACAGGGACAGCAGCTTCCCGGAAGCTGGTGATGCCGCCATTGCCTCATCCGCAGACGCCGCTGGTTCCGCGACCTGCTGACCGCCGGCTTGCGTTTCCGCTGTTCCATCATTTACAGCCATTGCATCCAGTTGTGCCAGTAAAGCCCCTACCAGTTCTTTGTTTTTCCCCGGATCGATGGCTTCGTAAGCAGTAGTGTTGCTGCTGATCTGTGCCACTCCCTCTTCGATTTTTACACGCAACCTGCCATTCCACGAAAAGGAACCATTATTGGTATAGCTTTCAAAACCGCTGTCATCGGCATAAGCGATCGTTAATCCCAAACGGCTGGCTGCCTCCCGGGCGAGATTCAGAAATGCTTCCGGGGTAAGTACCCCTAATGGCCGTTCCTCTGAGTAAGCGTGCATGGTTCCTGTTGTCATCATCAATAGTTTGAGCTGGTTGCTGGTTATGCAGTTGTACAGGGTTAGCTTTTTTGGGTAGCCCGATGCCAATGCAGTATGTAAATATAAGTTGATTTACGTATCCTGCAAAGCCCGGTCGGGGGCCTTTCATGCTGGTTCGATATTTGTCGTCTCATCCCCAACAAACCCGTAACCTCCAGCCCCATGAAGTATATAAAAATCAAAGGAGCCCGTCAAAATAATCTCAGGAATTTATCCTTACAGATCCCTAAAAACCAGGTTACCGTTTTTACCGGCGTTTCGGGGTCGGGTAAATCGTCGCTGGTATTTGAAACGATCGGGGCCGAAGCACTGCGGCAGATCAACGAAACCCAGAGTAGCTTTGTGCGCAATCGCTTGCAGCAACTGGGAGTAGCGGATGTAGACCAGATAGCACATCTGAATGTACCGGTCATTATTGATCAGAAAAGGCTGGGTGGCAATGCCCGGTCTACCGTAGGCACTGCCACTGATATTTATGCCTCTTTAAGGCTGCTTTTTTCCCGCCTGGGACAACCCTTTGTGGGCTATTCCAATGTATTTTCATTTAATCATCCCCAGGGCATGTGCCCGGTGTGTGAAGGCCTGGGGTTTGTAAGCTCCATTAATACCGATGCGCTTATTGATCGGACCCGGTCATTGAATGAGGGCGCTATACAGTTTCCCACTTTTCAGCCCGGAGGTTATCGCTGGCTGCGCTACACTTTGTCGGGCTATTTCAACAACGATAAAAAACTGCAGGATTATACACCCCGGGAATGGGACCTGCTCCTGCACGCAGATACCCATAAACCGCCGCACCCTGCTCCCGGCTGGGGAAAGACGATGGAATACCTGGGATTACTGCCCCGCCTGGAGCGCGACTTCCTGAAAAAGGATTCTAAAGAATTAAAGCTGCGGCAGCAGGAACTGGCCTCCGTCATCACCACGCAAACCTGCCCTTCCTGCAGGGGGCAAAGACTGAACGAAACGGTCCTTTCCTGCCGGATCCGGGAACTGAATATTGCCGACTGTGCCGCAATGCCGGTTGATGAGTTGCTTATTTTTATAAAGGGCATTACGGCTTCGGCCTATGACACTGTTCTGCAGGAACTTTTAAAGAAATTGCAGAATATGGTCACGATCGGCTTACAGTATCTTACTTTAGGCCGGGCTACCAATAGTCTCTCGGGCGGCGAATCGCAGCGTATCAAAATGGTGAGGCACCTGGGCAACAGCCTTGAAAACCTGTTATATATTTTCGACGAACCCAGTATCGGTTTGCATCCGAAAGACCTCGATAACCTGGCCGGCATTATCCGGGCCATTCAGGCAAAAGAGAACACGGTGTTAATCGTAGAGCATGACCCCGACCTGGTAAAGATCGCCGATCATATCATAGACATGGGCCCCGGTTCAGGTATACAGGGTGGCGCCATTGTGTACCAGGGCAGCTTTAAGGGATTGCCGCACGGCAAAGGAAAAACAGCTGCCTACTTTGCCGCGTCGCGCCGCATCAACCGGCAGCCCCGTCAGCCTGCCGGATGGATCCAGTTAAAAAACGGTAAGCTACACAATCTTAAAAATATTTCAGTGGCCATTCCACGGCAGGTGCTTACGGTAGTAACCGGTGTAGCGGGTTCGGGCAAAAGTACGCTCATGAGCAAGGTGTTGCCTCAACAATACCCGCAGGTAAAGATCATTGACCAGTCGCCATTGCGCGGCAGCGTGCGCTCCAACCTGCTAACCTACCTGGGACTGGCCGATAAAGTAAGGCAGTTATTTGCACGTGCCAATAAAGTAAGTGCCGCACTCTTTAGCAGCAATAGCGAGGGCGCCTGCCCTAACTGTAAAGGACAGGGCATTGCCAAAATAGACCTGGCTTTTATGGACGATATAGAGGCTCCCTGTGAAGTGTGCGGGGGCAGCGGTTTTAAACCGGATGTACTGGCTTATACCTATCGCGGTAAAAATATAGCAGAAGTATTGCAGCTGACTATCGCCGGGGCCCGGACCTTTTTTGCAACGGCCGGTTTTATTTCCGGGCTGGATATACTGATAGATTTGGGTATGGATTATATGACATTGGGAGAACGGCTCAGCGATTTTTCGGGAGGCGAGCGACAGCGCCTGAAATTAAGCAGCGCATTGAATGATGCCAACAGCCTGCTGGTATTGGATGAACCCAGCACGGGACTGCATCCTTCCGATACGGACAAATTAATGACCCTGCTGAACCGGCTGGTAGACCAGGGTAACTCACTGGTGGTAATTGAACATAACCTGGATATTATTGCACAGGCAGACTGGGTTATTGATATAGGGCCGGGGGCCGGCAAGCAAGGGGGCGAGCTGGTATTTAGCGGCACTGTGCCCGGCTTATTGCAAGCGTCCCATTCAGCAACAGCATTATATCTGAATAAACATTTGAATAGAGCTGTGTATCCATAAAGCTTCCATTGCTACTGGTTGAAAGATTCATCAGCAGCAGGCTATGCGTCATCAACATTATACCTGTATTTGTAATCGCAGTACCGCGAGCCACATGAGATCCCTCCCTGGTTTACTTTTTAAAGTTTGGGCGTTCCTTTTCCCGGGCGCATGGATTGGCCTAACTTTAGGGCTTTGATCAACAAAATACCATTTATGAAAATACGGGGGATGCTGGCATTATTGTTACTGGCGCAAACGATAGCAGCACAGGATACCATACGTTTCGAAAAAGCCTTAGCTGTGCAGTCGGGCAGCAGGTATGGCCGGGAAGCTATTTATACCGATTGGCTCAGCTATCACTTATTCAACGGACAACTACAGCCCGGTGCCGGCAACCTGTTTGATAAAACCGGCAATGGCGATTCTATCGTATGGCGACCGGTTACAGCCGATGAAAGCGGGCGGTTTCGCGTGTTCAGCCGGCGAAATTTTCAACGCACCAATAATCCTTTTCTCAACCCGGGTGCGGTAGACCGGGGAGCTGATTACTTATATATCACTTACGATGCTCCCAGGCAACAGGCCGTGTTGCTGCGTATACAGGGCAGTGCCGGTTTGTACATTAATGGTGCTCCGCATATGGGCGATCCCTACAGTGCCGGTTACCTGTATATTCCCGTTCTGCTCAAAAAGGGGATCAATGAAATGTATATCCGCGGCGCGAATGTACTACCCGAGCTCATACCGGTACAGCAGGCCCTGCATCTGCATACGGACGATGTGACCACGCCGCATATTGTTCTCGGCAAAGACAATAGTAAATTGAAAGTGGCATTGGTGGTAAGTAACACTGCTGCTACAGTTGCAAAAGATGTTTCGGTAACGGCTACCCTCGCAGGAAAAGCACTGACCAGTACTGTAGCTACCATCCCGGGCCTTACTACACGCAAGGTGTTTTTTGAGGTCGACGCATCGGCCATTGACCAGAAAGGTAAATATGACTGTAAACTGGTGTTGAAGCAGGGCCATAAAACCGTGCATAGCGCCACTATTGCACTGGAAGCTGTATTGCCCGGCGAGCATTACAGCCGTACCTTTATCAGTGGTATAGATGGCAGCCTGCAGTATTATGCCGTTACCCCGCAGGCCGGAGCATCCAGAGAATCGCAGGCGCTTTTTCTTTCGGTACACGGCGCAGGGGTGGAAGCCATAGGCCAGGCAAGAGCCTATCAGTCTAAAGACTGGGGCAACCTGGTAGCAGCTACCAACCGGCGGCCGCGTGGCTTTAACTGGGAAGACTGGGGACGACTGGATGCCCTGGAAGTATTGCAGATCGCCCAAGAGACCTTCCGACCCGATCCTTCGAGGATCTATCTGACAGGCCACTCCATGGGCGGCCATGGTACCTGGTTCCTGGGTGCTACTTATCCTGACAAATGGGCCGCTATAGGCCCGGCAGCAGGATATGCTTCTTTGAAAGATTATGGTTCGGCAGATGGCCGTATACCCGATAGCGCCCGCAGTGAAACAGAGCGTCTCCTGCTCCGTTCGGGCAACCAGAGTGATGTACCCAGGCTGGCTTCCAACTACCAGCCCCTGGGCGTTTATATATTACATGGCGACAGCGACCGGGTGGTGCCGGTAACGTATGCAAGGCAGATGCGGGAAATTTTGGGTACCTTTCATAAAGACTTCAGCTATTATGAATACCCGGGCGGCGAACATTGGTTTGGCGATCAGAGTGTAGACTGGCCACCGATGTTTGACTATTTCAAATGGCATCAGCGCCTCCCCGACTCTTTGGCCCATGCGATCGATTTTACCACCAGCAGCCCGGGCATTTCGGCGAGCCATCGATGGGCAACTATTTACCAGCAAGAGCATCCCCTGCAATACAGTCGCATACAATTACAGCGCAACCGGGCTGCAGCTACTATCTCAGGCAATACCCAAAATGTGGCCTTGCTGAAATTGTCGTTGAACGAATTCCGGCCCGGCACCGCCATTAATATAAGGCTGGACAGCGCAGCGGTGCTGACCTACACCGTTTCAACCCGGGATGAAAGCCTGTACCTGGCCAAAACCGGTGCAGGATGGATGTTGTCCCAGCCACCGGCAGCGGCTGATAAAAACCCGCTCCGGTACGGCACTTTTAAAGAAGCTTTTAACAAGCGGATGGTTTTTGTAGTAGGCACCAAAGGAACGGCGGCCGAAAACCAGGCCAACCGCAACAAAGCTATTTATGATGCGGAAAGCTGGTACTACAGGGGTAACGGCGCCGTAGATATCATCAACGACACCGAATACAAGCCCTCCCGTTATGCAGGAAGGAATATTATTATTTACGGCAATGCCGATAACAACAGCGCCTGGAAAATATTGCTCAACGAAAGCCCGGTGCAGGTTAAAAGAAACCAGTTAAGCGCCGGCCACCAAAAATGGACGGGCGATAACCTGGCCGCTTATTTTATATGGCCTCAAAAAGATCCTGCTTTACTGGTAGGCGTTATAGCGGGTACCGGTGTGAAAGGCATGCAAGCTGCTTATGCCAATCAATATTTTGCGGGCGGCAGCGGGTTTCCCGATTTTATGATATTCTCCGATCAGATGCTGAAGGACGGCGCCGCGGGTGTGAAACTGGCCGGCTTCTTTGATAACCAATGGCGTTTAACCAAAGCGGAAATGGCGGGGACGGCAGATTAGTTAAATGCAGCATTGCGCTGTACCGGCGATCAGAAAACTTACAAGCCATTTACAGATGTGGGGTTGCAGCGTATATACGGGCGGGGGAGCACGAACAAATTGGTTTTATGGTTCGAAACTACCGTATATTCGCGGCCTTTTAAAACTAAACCTCTTAACCAATGACCTCAAGAATGTTGGTAACAGTTTTGTTACTGTGTACCGCTCGTGTATCTATTAATGCGCAGCCCACTACGCTTGCCGCCGGCGACCTGGCTTTTACAGGAATCAACTCATCATCAAGTACCGTCAACGGGACTGGAACCAACAAGGATTTCTGCTTTGTGCTGTTAAGAAACATCACTGCAGGTACCACCATATTTTTTACTGATTATGGCTGGCGAACCGATCAGCAGGCCTTTCAAACGGCAAATCCTTGTCCCAACAATGGCAACCCGCTGGGAAGCGGCGCTTTAACGGATGGTATCGTAAAATGGGTTGCCGCCACCGACCTACCCTACGGCACCCAGGTGGTTATCCGTAGCCAGTTTACACCCAGCGCCTCTGTGGGCACTGCTACCGGCGAGGCTAAAACTTATAATTCCTCATCTGCCTCGCCCCAATATGTAACCCTTGGTTTAGGTGGTGAAACGATTTTTGCCTACCAGGGTAGCTTTGAGTCGCCCATCCTGATTGCCGGTTTGAATACCTATCCCTCGGGATGGCTCCCTTCTTTGTCCAATTGCGATCTTGAGCCGGTTCAATCAGCCCTGCCCAATGTTTTTAATAATGCCAGCAACTTTGCATTTGCGCTCACGCCCGGTAGCAATACTACAAACGTACGCCTAAGCCCCACAGTGAAGATTGGAACCGACGCAGCTGCCGCAAGAGCCATCATCGCTAATAGAAACAATTGGCAATTTCAGAGCACCGCGATGGTGCTTCCCGGAAGCGCCTCGGTATTACCGGTCCATTTCGGACGTATTGATGCCAACCTGAAAAACAATCAGCTCCGGGTGAACTGGCAATCACTGCAAGAAAAGAATAATGATCATTTCATTGTAGAAGTTTCTGCCGATGGAAAAACCTTCAAAGAAGCAGGTATCGTTCAGTCGAGAGCTATAGACGGCAACAGTGATGTTACGCTTCAGTACAGTTTTGAGCTTACTGCTCCCGGGTTGGCCGGGGCTGTGACCCTGCTGGGTTTATTATCGTTTGCTTTTCGCCGTAAAAAATATATGTTGACTGCTGCCACTGGTTTGCTGTTGCTGGCTGTAGTTTCCTGCTCAAGAAATTCCGGCGCAATAGAAGAGGAGCATCAAACCCTGTTCATCCGTATCGGGCAGGTAGATAAAGACGGCACAATGACGTACAGTAAAACAATTAGAGTACATACCGCTCCATAAGACGGGTATCTTATCTACACCTCAATGTTTGAAGGCGAAGCTGTACGTACTGCTTCGCCTTCTTTTTATTCTTATTACACCATTATGAAATACTTTCCCGGGCGCAAAATCATACCCGGGCAATAAGTGCCATTCCAATTTTCGAGTTAAGCTGTTCTTCGTTTTACAGGGTCATTTCCCAAACACGGCGACCGGCCGGCCGGGCATTTCGATAAACATAACGTTAGTGAAAATTTGAATGACACTTTGGATAATATAATGCCGTAGGTATTACCTGTTTATAAAATGTGGTATCAAATTAACGGGTATGCCGCGTAGCGGCTACCTGTTTAAAAGTCACAGGAAGATATATTATGTTGTAGATCCATCCCCAATACAACGGAACAGCCAATGGTAGCGTACCTACGGCACTCAAAATATTTGCCAACACAATGTAGCATACCCAGGTTGCTCCCAGGGAGCAAAAGCGCTCGGCCTAAAACTGCCTCAAAAACCATATCCGGGTAATGGGTGCCATTCCAATTGATGTCAGGCTAAGCATACATCGTCCCCGTTAAGCCTCCACCACTTCTTTATTCTTTATTTTTTGTTGCAGCTCTTTGATCGTCATATTATACATTACACTATGCCGGTTGTTTACCCGTTGCACCAGGTGCACATGGGCAATATAGTCCTGAACGATCTGTATCTTATCGCTGGGGGTTACCACCAGTAATTGCAGGTGCAATTGTTTACAAAGCTCCATCAGGTAAGTCGCTTTATCCTCATCCTGGTTACTAAAGCTTTCGTCTACGGCTATAAAGCGCAGGCTGCGGCTGTTCTTTCCTTCCCGGGTGATCCCAAACTGGTAGGCAATGGCACTACATAAGATGGTGTAAGTTAGCTGGGCCTTCTCCCCTCCCGATAACTGCCCCATCTGGCGATAGGTTTTCTTCAGCTCATTGGTGTTACGATACTTTTCATCGGCCCAGAACTCAAACCAGTTACGCACATCCATTACACGGGCACGATAGCTTTCGCTTTCATCCAGGCTATCAATGAGTGGCTGTACTTTCTGGCGGAAGTGCAGGGCTTTTTCTTCAAACTTGCTTTGTTGCCAGTTAGCGGCCTGTGGTAAAGCGTCTAATAAGGCGTTGCGAAAGGCCTTTATAGTGGCGTCAGGTACTGAGCGCTTACCCAGCTGTATATAAGTGTCGGGCAGGCGGTTGAAATTAATAACGCCTAAAGACTGATTGAGCTTGTTCACGCTGTTATTGATCTCGCGTTCCCATTTCTCCATCTCTTCATTCAACCCGCCTATTTTGTACGTGATCGTATCGTTGATGAAATTCTCAAAGTCCCTCCGGTATTTGGGCAGGTTCTCTGTTTCCAGCTTATCCAGCCACTCTTTAAATTCTTCCGCGTAAGCCGCTTCCTCGGGTAAAAACTGCACATCGCTATACCAGTCGGGAAAACGTTGCAGCAAATTAGGCGAAGGGTTCTTGATCTGGCTGATACTGCGGTTTAAGTGGGTTTCTGTTTTATGCAACTGTTGCTGTAGGGAGGTGGCTTCGGCATCCAGCCTTTCTTTAAATAAACGATAGGTTTCGTCAATAGTGTCTAAGGTAACACCGCCCAGGGCTACGGCATGCTGCTGCTGAAACTGCAACAATTCGTCTTTATGCTCCGGTGTGAGATGCTGCAACAATACCTGCAAAGTGGTCCGGAGCTGCCTCCGGCCATTCACCCGGTTTTGCAGTGTGGTTACTTCCCCGTTGGCAGACAGCCATTTCTGCTCAGCCTCCGCACGTTGCGCTATTATTTGATCCAGCTGGGCCGTTAATGCCTGTAGCTGGTTATTGCTTTGGCTCAACTCTTTGATCTGTTCCTCCGTTTTATGCAAGCCGCGCTGGAAGCCTGCTACATCCAGCAAGGCAAACCCGTTATGCTCCTGTAAGCGGCTTAAGGCGTAAAATTGTTTTTGTAAGCGGCCGGCACGGTTGCGGCAACGTTCTATAATTTCAGCCGTATTCGCCAACTCATCGGTTAATTGATTCCGGCGCGCGATCAGCGCCTCTTTTTTACGTTCGTTGTTCCAGCCCATAACATACCGACCCGCGTCATTCACGCCCGGCCGGTCGTCCGTTTCATGCCGGTTCCGGTTTTTAACCAGGCCGTTCAGGGTAATGGCTTTATCATAACGCTCCAGGGTTTTTTCATCGTTGAGGCATACATAAGAAAATTGCTGTATCACCTGTTGCTGCACCCACTCAGACAGGGCATGCTCCGGATGGAAATCGAGCTTATAAAAAACCGTCTGGTCTTCGGCCAATACCGGTATTGTATCCTTTACATGGTAGTATACCAGCCGCGCGCCGATATTCGTTTGATTGATATAGCGGGTTACTTTCTTATAGTGCTTATCCGGCACCAGTAACCGCAGCGAGAAGCCATGCAGTAATTTTTCCAGGGCCGGCTGCCAATGCAGCTCTTCAGGCTTTACCTGTACCAGCTCGCCGGCAAATGGTAAGTCGGAGGCTTCCAACCGGAGCGCGTTGCACAGGTCTTTTCGCACATTAACGAGGTGGGCCGGTATATTGCTTTTGCTGTGCAACAAAGTATTCAGCTCCCGTTCGAGCTGGGCGCGCTCATCATTCGCTTTGCGGTGCTGGTTCTTCGCGTCAAAATCATCATCTTCATTCAGGCGGTTCTCCCTTTCCAGCCTCAATGCTGCCCTGCCCGTTTCTTTCTGTATGCGCTTGTAGCTTTCCTCATCCGAGGCGGTTTTATCTTCCAGGTGTAATGTAGTGCACCATTCGGTAAACAGGGCCAGGTTGGCTTCTGCTTCTTTCTTCTTCAGTTGCAGGTCTTTCAGCTCCTGTTCGAGTTGTTTTAAACGCTGGCCCGCTTTATTTTGCTCTACCTGGTTGCGGGTGGTTCGTTCCTCTTCATGCAACCGGTCTATGGCTTCCTTCAGATCCGCAGCCTGTTGCTCCAGGGCTTTTATATTCGCAGCGTCTGTTTCCAATGCCTCCTGCAATAAAGCATCCTGGGTATAGCTTTTCCAGATGGTGGCCGTTTGCACCGCCTGTTGTATGGTTTTCTGCTGATCCTGCAGGTTTTTAAAACCGGTATAATGCTCGTGCACGGGTTGTAGCAAACGTATCTGCTCTTCCGCTTTTTCAATATTGCGCTGCGCATCCAGTAAAGTAGCCAGGTGTTTTTTCAGCTCCTGGAAAGAAGATTCCATATCGCGCGGCTCCAGCATGTGGGTACGGATAAAATCGTCCAGGTTACCCAGCACTTTGATACCCACGGTTTGATTAAACAAGGTCAGGGCCTGAATGCTTTGCATACCCAGCACATCTACCATCCGGTTGGCATATTTGCTGGCCGCATCAAACCATTCTACCTGTTTGCGGCTGCCTTTATTGTACTGCTGGTCGATCCTCCGTTTCCAGGCATTGCCCAGGTCGAAGGGTTTAAAATCCGTTTCAATGCGCAGGCTTTTGTGGGCAATACCCAAACGCTTCTGCATATCGCCATTGGTAAAATACCGCACCTGGAACAGGGTTACCTCCTGCTGGGCTTCGTTGGTAAAATTAGCCAGCAGGATGCTGTAAGCCTCGTCCCGGTTTTCACGGAGATAAAGTGTTTTGGTCACACCTGTATCCGAGTTGATCGTACCATAGCCGCCCATTACATAGGTATCTTCGGTACGGTCGCCTTTCTTTTCACTGCCACTGCTCTGGTTATAAAAACGGTATCTTTTTTCGGGAACGATCAGGGTCAGCAGGGCATCCACGAAAGTGGTTTTGCCGCTACCATTGGCCCCGGTTAAGAGGCTGGTTTCACCATTAGGGGTAATGGTATGTATCTGCTCATCAAAAGTACCCCAGTTAAATACTTCCATGTATTGTAACCGGAATCCGCTCTTCTCATTATCCGTGCTGAATACGCTTAGCTGCATGTGCTGTCAGTTGCTGTTTAAAATCTTCTAAAATTTCGCTGTCTACCCGGGCTTTGATGATCTTCCTGATCCGGAACTTCTGCTCATCCGCCACATCATGATTTTCCGATCGCTCCAGAAATCCGTTCTCCTCTGCCCTGTCGATCAGCCGGTCAATGTCTTTGAGCATTTTTACGCGGCTGGCATTTTCTTTGAAAAACAGTTCGGCATATTCTTTTATCTCGCGTCTCTTTTTGATCAGTTCCCGATGCGTGGCTTCACCCACTTCAAACTCGGCCATCATATCGCGCAGCAATACCAGCATCACGCTTTCGTCGTAGGTAAGGCTGCGGCGCTGGGCCCAGCTGACACCGGTGGTATCTTCTTCGGTAATGCTGTGTTTAATATAAGCATATCCATCCTGCTCATCCAGTACCAGTGTTAGTCCGAGCTGTTGTAAAAAGCCCGTCAGCTCTGCCCTGTATTGCACCAGTTTTTCCCAGGTACTTTTTTCGAGGTACTCTACGGGGCCCTTCAGCAGTTTAATAAACACGGGGGTGAATGCATGTATTTTATCCGCCATCTTTCCATCTTATTTGCTAAACAATAAATAAGGTACTTCCACAAATTTGGTGGCTTCCCTGTTCAGTGGTATGAGTTCTACCGCGGTACCAATGATCTGTACCCTTTTGGATTGCTCCTTCAGAAAACTATAATAGCCGATCACTTCGGCCAGGCCGTTATCGAGCGAGGTAGCTTCCACAATTTCTTTCAGGGTAGCCGTTTGCTTATCCTTCAGTACCTGTTCCACCTTGTTCCACAACATCTTTTTATCGATAAATGCGGTATTCAATAAGCGGTTGAACCTCTCGATATCGGCGATCTTTTCTACGGCTGCTACCGGCTGTTTCAAAGTGGCAGCCGACTTCTTTTCCTCCAGCGACAACCTGCGGTCCATCACCATTTTTATTTCCGCAGGTGCTTCAATCAGCAGCCCGGCATCTACCTGCTCCTCCTCCATCAGGTCGAAAACCAGCTCTTTAATACTGCTGATCTGCTGCCTCAACCGGCGATGGCGGGCAATTTCTTTTTCAGTAATAATACGGCTCAGCTTCTCCGCCATTTTATCATTGGCATCATATACCGATTTACCCTGCTCCAGCAGGAAGGACTTGATATTCTGGAGGAAGTGGGTATCAGTTTCCAGCTCGCGGTCTTCCAGTAATACCAGCAACTGCTCCGTTAAGTGGCGCCATTCTTCCTGGCCGTTACGGGAGATGAGAAAATCCCAGAAAGCATAAAAGCTCTTGCCCTGGTTGCTGCTTCGTAAAGCGTCGTAAGACTCGAAGGCAAAGCCCACAATGGTACCTTTATGTTGCTCTGCCTTGGTATGTTGTTCTACTATATTGCGGTGGATCTGTTTGAAATTATCTTCCACTTCCCGGAAGTCGCCGATGAGCTCGTAACAGAGTTTGATAAAAAGATCGAGGCGTTCCTGTACCTGGGCGTTATTATACCGTTGTGGCGCCACACCCCGTTCCAGGGCTTTTATTTCCTTGTCTATTTCCGCCCGGCGGTCTTTCAGTATCTGTAATTTCTTCTCTTTATCGTCTTCGGTATTTTCCACCATATCACGCAGGGAGCCGAATAGCATTTTAAACCGGCTTTCGGTACCCACATGGTTTTGTCCCAGCTGCAGGTTCTGCATCCATTGAAACACTTTCTCCGTATAGGCGCTCAACTGGTAGTTGGTATTACCCTCGGTGTCGGGGTAGTCCTGCAAAATGCGTTTCTGCACCCAGCTCACCAGGTATTTACGGCTGCGGCTCTCTTCATCTTCTCCAAATTCTATGCGGGCTTCTTCCAGGTCTTCGGTACCATCGTCGTGCTGACTTAAGGTTTCGGCCAGTAAAGGCACCAGCTGCTCTTCCTTTACCACCATGCGGCGGTTTTCTTTGAACACCGTATACAAAAAGGGCAGTACCCAGCCGGCATTGCGCAGCCGCAGCATTTGTAAAGCCGGGGAAGATTGTATTAAATAGTTTATGTTTTCGCTTGTCATGCCCAGTTCCTCACTTTATCGGGGCACGCAAAATAAGATAATATGGGGATTATGAAAGAACAAGCTATACACATATTAGACACGGTTCGGAAGGAAGCCGGAGATGACGAATGACAGATGGAAGGTTGGTATATGACAGATGCGGGATG
>JBQGCI010000344.1:0-11664 GCA_052038405.1 Acinetobacter pittii | reverse complement strand
GGATTTTCCAGCTTGTCAGCAAACCGGGTAACTACAAATCCTTCAGGCGCTTTGGGGGTGGCTCCTTCAGGCCAGTTAATGGTTTTGCTGTTTTTATTGGCCGACTCCGTTTTAAAGGGTGGTTGCAACACTAAAGGCCCTACAGTAGTTTTCACCGTTACCGGTGTCTGGGCGGCCAGCTTCTTTTTAGTTTCGTCATCTACTTTGCCCTGCGCATACGCATTTACGGCTATAGCGCCGGATATCAATAGTAACGTTGCATATTTAAATTGCATAGGATCTGCTATTTGAAGAGTGTAAAGGATGAACGATGCGCCCCGCCCGACATGTACATTAGGTACAGGAGAGCGCCCGTACCTAACAGGGAGGCAAGATTGATGCCATGTATTGTATTAAACGATGGGATCCCAACATTATTCGAATTCATACCCGATATCACCACGGTAATACATGCCGTCAAATTGAATCTGCGAGAGGGCCTGTCGCGATTGAGCTACGGCTTCGGAAGTAGAGGCTCCAAAGGAAGTAGCGCAAAGCACCCGTCCACCGTTAGTAACAATCTGGCCCTCTTTTTCTTTGGTACCTGCCTGGAAAATGATCGTTTCGGCCGACACATCGCCGAACCCTTCAATCTTATGCCCTTTTTCAAAATTACCCGGATACCCCCCACTCACGGCTACCACCGTTACCGCGGTACGCGGATCGGTTTCAATACTGATCCCTGCCAACCGGCGCTCCGCCGCTGCCAGGCATAAATCGGCCAGGTCATTTTTTAAACGCGGCATTACAACCTCGGTTTCCGGGTCACCCATGCGGCAATTGTACTCAATTACAAAGGGCTCGTTGTTTACTTTAATCAAACCAATAAAAACGAAGCCGGTGTAATGAATACCTTCTTTATGGAGGCCTTGTACAGTTGGCTCAATGATTTGAGTGGTGACTTTCTGCATGAAATCTTCGCTCGCAAAAGGCACGGGGCTCACTGCGCCCATTCCTCCTGTATTCAGGCCGGTATCTTTTTCGCCTACACGTTTATAATCTTTAGCTTCCGGTAACAATACATATTCCGTACCATCCGTCAAAATAAATACGCTCATCTCTATTCCATCCAGGAATTGTTCCACCACCACGGTTTTACCGGCGTCGCCAAATTTGGCCTGCACCAGCATAGCCTCAAATTCAATGATCGCATCGGCATGGGTGGTACAAATAACCACACCCTTACCTGCCGCTAATCCATCTGCCTTTAATACAACAGGCAAAGAATGTTGCTGCAGGTAATTCACTCCTTCTTCAAACTGTTCCGCGGTAAACTCGCGGTAAGCAGCAGTAGGAATTTGATGGCGCTGCATGAAAGCCTTGGCAAAGGCCTTGCTCCCTTCCAGCTGCGCACCAAACTGCGATGGTCCGATAAAATGAATATGCCGAAGTGCATCTTGTTGAAAATGGTCCCAGGCACCCTTCACCAATGGCTCTTCCGGCCCGGCAATCACCATCTCAATAGCATTTTCGAGACAAAACCGGCCTAATCCTTCAAAATCGGTAATAGCTATATTAATATTGGTACCACATTGAGCGGTGCCAGGATTACCGGGTGCAATAAATAGTTCATGCTTTCCGCTTCCTCTTTTCTTCATGTTCCAGGCCAGCGCATGCTCCCGGCCGCCGCCGCCCAATATCAATATTTTCATTGTTCGATAATTTTAAAGGTCGTGAAGGTAATAAATCTCTCATGAAGGGGGCGAGAATGAATCGTGTATTTTTCGCCCCTGACCGCTCATAACAGTTTTGCATCCGCATTCAACTAAATTGCTATATTTACTCATCTTGAATAAAATTTAATTCGTATGTCAGCAACCGAAAATGACTTTTTTAAGAGCCGTGTTTTAGGCCACCCCTCGGGATTATTTGTTTTATTTTTTACCGAAATGTGGGAAAGATTTTCCTACTATGGTATGAGAGCCCTGCTTGTTTTATTTTTCAGCGCATCGGTTTTAGATATGGGATGGGGATGGCCTAAAGAGCATGCTTTGGCTATTTTTGGCACTTATACGGCATTGGTATACCTGTCTACCATGTTGGGAGGCTATTTTGCAGACAAAGTAATTGGCATACGCTGGGCAGTAGTGGTGGGCGCTCTTTTGATGACGCTGGGCCATGCATGCATGGCATTGGAAACGCCCTTTTTTATTTATTCAGGTTTGGTATTTCTTGTGTTTGGCAGCGGCTTCTTTAAGCCCAATATGACCTCCATTGTGTCTGAAATGTATAAAGACCACCCTGAAAAGAAGGATGGTGCCTATACCATATTTTATATGGGCGTAAATGCCGGAGCCTTTTTCGGTATCATGCTTTGCGGTTACCTGGGCGAAAAGATCGGCTGGAGCTGGGGATTTGGCGTGGCCGGTATTTTTATGCTGTTCGGCTTGTTGCAGTTTTGGATGGCGCAAAACATTTTCGGAAATATCGGACTAAAACCGGTTAAGGCAAAACCCAGTGAAGCAGCGGCTGCTACTGCCGGGCAGGAAGGAGGAAAACTGAATCCTTTTACCGGCTTTCATATGCTATTAATTGTATTATGCATTGGCTTGGGACTGGCCTGGATCCTAAACGACCCCGTTAATAAAATATCCGAAGGAACCACCAACCTCTTTAACTTTACCGTCGGCGGTGTTAGCGGCAGTAATATTATTATTTTAACGGCCCTGGTGCTTTTCCTTATTTTACTGGTTTCAAGAATCAGCCGGTACGATAAAATTCTAAAGGACCGCATGATCGCTATCGTGTTCTTTGCCATCATCACCATGATCTTCTGGTCTATCTTTGAACAGGCGCCCGGTTCGCTAACCCTGTTTGCCAAAGACTATACCCAACGCATCCTGGAGGGCACATCGGGTACGGTGTTCAAAATTATCAACTCTTTAATCACCATTGTTCCGTTGGCGATCATTACCTGGGTGCTGATCAAATTATTTGGTCAAACATTTAAAAAATATAAAATTTCCAACCTCATCCTCAGCGTAAGTTTTATTATCATCTGGGGAATTGCCATATGGATGGTGGTAAACGAATACAAATCCACCTCATATAACGTGGCATATAAAAGCCTGAACGGCGCCGTGAACACCGGTAAAGTGGTATCGTCAGAATTTTATAACGACAACGACCAGGTAGCGATTATTGATCTGGAGAGCACGTCCTTCTTTTCTCCCGATGATAAGGGGGGAACTGTAACCAACAACATCTATATCGACAAAGACAAGCAATATATCGGCGATGTTTTTAATGGTAAAATCACCGATATTGTTGACCGGGAAAAGCCGGGTGCATTCGGCACTATTGTCAGCTATGCAGAAATAGAGTTTACCAATACTACCGGCGAAGTATTCAAAAAAGAAGTAAGGTTAGCCAAAGGTGAAAAAGAATCGTTGAAAGTGGGCGATGCCAAAGACCTGCTCATCACACATAATATAAAATATGATAACACGCAAACTTCTGCCACAAAGGCCACTATTACTTCCAAGGAGGCGGCCACGGAGGTAAATGCCAGCTGGTTCAACATTTTGAACTCCCTGTTTATTATCACACTGGCTCCTTTATTTTCCAAATGGTGGAGCAGCCGCTACAATCCTTCTGCGAATAATAAATATGCCATTGGCATGTTGTTCCTGGCAATAGGTATGGCGTTCGTAGCCTTTGGTGCCGCCTCTATACCAGCTGGTGCTCCATCTGCTTCGGTAAGTATGATCTGGCTGGTATTTGTGTACCTGTTCCATACGATGGGAGAGCTCTGTGTATCGCCCGTAGCGCTCTCGTATGTAAGTAAACTGGTTCCGGGCCGCATGATTGCTGTAATGTTTGGGGTGTGGTACCTGGCCGTAGCTATTGGTAATAAACTGGCCGGTATCTTCGGAGAAATGTCGGAAAGCGTAGCCAGCGAAAAAGGATACAGCTATTTCTTCTGGGTACTAACCGGCATCTCTTTAGCGGCTTCTTTACTGGCTTTTGTGCTGGGACCCGTAGTAAAAAAGCTCATGCACGGTGTAAGATAATTTACTTTAATTTTATTATGCAAAGTCCTAAATACGGTTTAGGACTTTTTTAATTGAACGATATGACAGAAAAAGCTATTGCTCAACAACCCCGCCAGTTGTACCTTTTGTTTTTCGCGGAAATGTGGGAGCGCTTTTCCTTTTACGGAATGAAGGCGCTTTTGATTGCCTATATGGTTACAGAGCTGAAATTTGATGAGCCGAAGTCTTACGGCATATTAGGTGCCTACTCGGCACTGGTGTACACCATGCCTATGCTGGGTGGTATGCTGGCAGATCGTTTCCTTGGATACAGGAGGGCCGTTATTTATGGTGGCATTTTAATGACTATCGGGCACCTGGTGATGGCGTTACCCGAGGAATGGAGCTTTTTCTATGGGATGGCTTTCATTATCTGTGGCAATGGTTTTTTAAAGCCCAATATATCGAGCCTCGTAGGTACTTTGTATGAAGAGAATGACCCCAGGCGGGATAGCGGCTTTTCTCTTTTTTACATGGGGATCAACATCGGCGCTGCGTTGGGGGGGCTGCTCTGCGGATATGTAGGGCAGCGTATCAACTGGCACTACGGATTTGGATTAGCCGGCATTTTCATGATACTCGGATTGATCGTTTTTGTATTCGGCCAAAAATCCCTGGGACATCGGGGCCTTCCGCCTAATCTTATTGCGCTTAAAAAAAGAACGGCAGGTATAACCCATGAGCAATGGATTTACTTCGCTTCTTTACTGATCGTACCCGTGGTGGTAGCGCTTTTTAATCGCCACGAAATTATGGACTATTTTATGGTGGTATTGGGAGCTATTGCTATTTCTTATGTATTATGGGAAGCTTTCAGGATGGAAGCCGCAGCAAGAAATAAGTTGATAGCCGCACTATTCATGATCATCTTCTCTATCCTGTTCTGGGCTTTTTATGAGCAGAATGCAGGATCGCTTAACCTGTTTGCGATGCGCAATGTAGATATGGATGTAATGGGTACAGCGTTACCGGCTTTATCGGTAAACAATTTCCTGCCTCCCGGTTGGGTAGTGATACTCAGCTTCTTCTTTGCATGGTTATGGACCTGGTTAGCCAAGCGAAAGCTGGAACCTGCCACACCGGTTAAATTCGGCCTGGCATTCGTGTTGATGGCAATCGGCTTCCTGGTATTTTACGGAGCCTGTTTAAATGCAGAAAGCGGGCTGATCAGCTTATTTGCTTTTGCTGTGGGTTATATGTTTATCATTGCGGGCGAGCTTTGCCTGTCTCCTATCGGCCTTTCTATGGTTACCAAGTTATCGCCCGTCAGGATGGTGGCGGTAATGATGGGCATCTGGTTCTTCGCCAGCGCCGGGGGCGAATTCCTGGCGGGTAAAATTGGAAAGATGATGAGCGTACCCGAAGCTGTACAAAACAATGCTGTTGCCTCTTTACCCTATTATGCCACTATTTTAAAAGAGATCGCCATAGCTTCCGCCATAGCCGGAGCCTTCATTTTACTGTTATCGCCATTGGTAAAGAAATGGATGGGGGAGGTGAAGTGAGGGAAGGACAGTTGACTGGTTGATAAGTTGATTGGTTGACAAGCTCCTTTCTAACCAACCCGTTAATTTAACTATAAGTACCGACGACAACCTTATATTTATTAAATAGCAGTCAGGTTAGGAGCTGTAGATATGATGAAAGCTGGTTGACCAGTTAACTAGTTTGACAAGGAGGATTCCCGTCAACCAGTTAACCAATTAACAAGGTGCATACTTTTCACCCCCCGAAACTTCGCAACAACCAGTAAACATCTCAACCGGTCAACTTCCCCCTACACAAAGCTATCTACTTCCCGGTAGGCCTGTACTAACCTTTCTTCTCCCTCTTTTCCGGATTTAGACATGCCGTGTTCCATGCCTACAATACCTTTGTAGCCTTTCTCATGTAAGAACTTAAATACATTTTTATAATTAATCTCCCCGGTTGTTGGCTCCCTGCGCCCGGGGTTATCTCCTACCTGTATGTAGGGAATTTCATCCCAGCAGAGTTCCAGGTTTTTGATCAGGTTGCCTTCATTCTTCTGAAGGTGATAGGCATCATATAATATTTTGCAACTAGGACTATCCACCGCTTTACATATTTCGTAAGTTTGGGTAGAATACCTTAAAAACAGGTCGGGTGTATCGCTCAGCGGCTCCAGCACCATCACAATACCATGCGGCTCAAAAATTTCGGCTCCCCGGCGAAGTGCTTCTATCACGTTGGCGGTTTGTATAGATAAGGGGAGGTTCTTTTCAAAGTCGCCCGGCACTACGGTAACCCATTTGGCATTACAGCGCTTGGCCACTTCTACCGATTTGCGGCAGCCTTCAAGGAAAATATCGACATGCTCCTTCTTTTTAGCCGCAAGGGTATTGGCGCCGTTGCCACCCTTAGGTACCACGAACACACCCATGCGCATACCCAATTTGGCCAGCGTTTCCCCGATTTTCGTTTGCTGCTCGACAGAGCGGCCGGTCATCCCGTTATCCTCAATTGACCTGAAACCCAGGTCGTGCATGTATTTGATCTGGTCAACAAAATCTTTTCCGCCGCTGGTTGCAAACATCCCCTCATGCGGTGCATAATCCAGGTGAAAGGGTTGGCCTTTGGAGCTGTTTATTTTTTTTTTGGTGAAGGCGGCGGTAGCAGCCGCAAAAGAACCGGTAGTAAGCAGTGTGTTTTTTAAAAAGGACCTTCTTTGCATCGTTATTTTTTTGTGAAAAATAACAAAACTTTGCTAACCAGCCTAAACAACCGTTTGCGCACGAATCGTTTCACTGAATTTCTATATCTTTAAACCATGCAGAAAATTGTATTGATGACTGCTTGCATTATCACAGCAGTATCCCTTTATGCTCAAAACCAGTCGTTCGAAAAATATGAACAAGCGATTCCCGGCAGCCCGGTAAAATTTGAAATGGTGCCCGTCAAAGCGGGTAGCTTTAAAATGGGTAGTAAAACTTCTAAACAATCCGATGAAAAACCCGAACACGATGTAACTATTAGTGCGTTTTGGATGGGCGCCAAAGAAGTCACCCACGACGAATTTGCACTGTACTTAAACGATGAAACTTATGCAGAGAATAGTGATGTGGATGCTATTACGCGGCCATCACGCCCTTATATAGAAATGACATTGGGCATGGGTAAAGAAGGTGGGTTCCCGGCCAACAGCATGAAGCAACATGGCGCCATCATGTACTGCAAATGGCTGTATGAAAAAACAGGCATCTTTTACCGCCTGCCAACCGAAGCTGAGTGGGAATATGCCTGCCGTGCCGGCTCTGCCACCGTTTATCCTTTCGGAAACGATAGCAGCCAATTAAAAGATTATGCCTGGTATGCGGGCAACAGCGGCGACCGGTATCAAAAAGCCGGGTTGAAAAAACCCAATGCCTGGGGACTCTACGATATGTTAGGCAATGTGAAGGAGTGGGTACTGGATCAATACAGTGCTGAAGGCTATGCACAGCTAAAGGATAAAGCTGACCCGGTTAACACGCCCGCCAGTAAGCATCCCCTGGTAGTTCGGGGTGGGGCTTATAACGACCCCGCCGGTGCTTTAACCAGTGCCAACCGCGAGGCTTCCGACCTTGTCTGGAACCGCCGCGATCCGCAGATCCCTAAGAGTAAATGGTGGAATGCCGATGCGCCGTTTGTTGGCTTCAGGCTGGTACGCCCGTTGAAGCAACCAACAAAAGAAGAAGCCGCGAAGTTCTTTGAGACTTACCTGAGTTTATAAGCGATCGACCATCTGTACGAACAGAAAAGAATCGCTACCGCTTTAAATATACCAATCACCTAATACATATATCAAAACAACCCATAATGAACAATAAAACAACGCGTAGAAAATTTGTGCAGCAAACTTCCCTGGTTACAGGTGGATTGATGGCTGCGCCATTCTTAAGCAACGCTAATTTCTTTTCGGGAGCTGCGGGCACCATCAAAGTTGCACTCATCGGTTGCGGCGGACGTGGCACCGGCGCAGCCATACAGGCATTAAGCACCAAGCAAAATGTACAGCTGGTGGCTATGGCTGATGCGTTTAAAGACCGGCTCGACGGCTGCTATAATGCTATTACCGGAAGTCTTGCCGAGTCGGGTATCGATAAAAGCCGCGTGGATGTACCCGAAGAAAGAAAGTTTGTGGGTTTTGACGCGTACGAAAAAGCGATCCCTCTGGCTGACGTGGTCATTCTCACCAGTACGCCCGGATTTCGCCCTATCCACTTTGAAGCGGCTGTAAAACAGAACAAGCATGTATTCATGGAGAAGCCAGTGGCTACGGATCCGGCCGGCATCAAAAAAGTACTGGATATCGCAGCAATCGCCAAACAAAAAAAGCTGAATGTTGTAGTAGGCCTGCAAAGAAGGTATCAAAACTCTTATCGCGAGTTATTTAAAAAGAAGGACCTCATTGGAGATATCACCTCTGCCCAGGCCTGGTGGAATAATGATGGTGTATGGGTAAAAGAGCGGCAGCCCGGCCAGACCGAAATGGAATACCAGATGCGCAACTGGTATTACTTTAACTGGTTATGTGGTGATCATATTGTAGAGCAGCATGTACACAATATAGATGTGGTGAACTGGTTTAAAGGAGGGTACCCGGTAAAGGCGCAGGGATTGGGAGGCCGCCAGGTACGTACAGATAAAAAATACGGAGAGATATACGACCATCATTATGTGGAGTTCCATTACGCAGATGGCAGCATTATGAACAGCCAGTGCCGTCACATTCCCCGAACCATGAGTAAGGTGGATGAGCTCATCGTTGGTACCAAGGGAAGGATTTACGGAGATGCCGCTGTTATAAAAGACAATAAGGGTAATACCTTGTTTGCCTTTGACAAAAAAGGAGAAAACAACCCCTACCAGGCCGAACATGATGAGCTGTTTGCAGCAATTGCCAAAGGAGAATACAAATTTGCCGACGCTGAGCATGGCGCCAAAAGCACCTTAACCGGGATCATTGGCCGTATGGCTACTTACAGCGGGCAGGTCATCGATTTCGAGAAAGCATTGAACAGCGGTATCAGCCTGATGCCCAAGGAGTACAGCTTTAGCGCCACACCACCTGTGGTACCCGACGCCGATGGCAGTTACCCGATTGCAATGCCGGGTAAAACCAAGTATTTCTAGTAGTTAAAACTATTATTTAAACCTCCGTTGTTATTTACAGCGGAGGTTTTTGTTTGGATACAGTAACCCGCACCTGCAGCCATAACACCTCTTTTCACCCATTCAGTCAAAAAGATTAATAAATAATGTAGCTCAGGAGGGTGCCAGCCGTACTTACATACTGGTCCTATATTTCAATACACCAACTGAAAATACAATGGCAAAGACTAACCTACAGCTGCCCGGACAGCGCAAAAGATATTTCCAACACTTTATATAAGACAGGACCAGAAAACAACGTCAGACTGCTCTCCTGCTTTAATAGGTAGCCATCTGTCTCCATCTTAAGGGTTGAGACAAGTCACTTAGAAGGTTAATAAAGCGGAACACCAAACGCTTTATTAACAGTACCAGGCTTCAGTCCTGCAACTTAATAATATTCCTTAAGGAAAAAACAAAGTAAAAGCCGTTATCCTCACAACCGGTTTATTTGCCAAATACAAAGGCATGCATGTCCTTTAAGAATTCATGTAGCTCTTTCATAGACGGTACAGGATCGGCGATCAATAAGAACAGTTTACCGGTTTGCTTCAGCCGGGCTTTGTTGGTCTTGATCTGCAGGTACTCAATAATTTTCTGGAAAATATCAGACTCAAAATAAGGAGAGTCCGGACGATTGATAAAATGGCAACGAAGGGTTTCGCTTTTTAAACTCATTTTTTCAAAGCCCAGTTCTATAGCCAGTCTGCGGCATTTAACGGTTTCAAAAAGGTCGTCAACCTGAGGCGGCACTGCACCAAAGCGATCGGATAGCTCATCATGCATGGCCTGCAGTTCTTCATCGTTTTCACAATTATCCAAACGCTGGTACAACGACAAACGTTCAGTAATATTCTCCACGTATTCGTCGGGTATCAGAATTTCGAGGTCGGTATCAATAGTACAGTCGTGTACAAAATCGTCTTGTTTACTGATCTCCTCTTTAAAGAGATCTTTAAACTCGGTCCGTTTTAATTCACGGATGGATTCGTCGAGGATCTTCTGGTACATTTCAAAACCGATCTCGGCCATAAAGCCGCTTTGCTCGCCGCCCAACAAGTTCCCGGCTCCGCGTATATCCAGGTCACGCATGGCTATCTGAAAACCACTGCCCAACTCACTATGTTGTTCGAGCGTTTGCAGGCGCTTACGCGAGTCGCTTGGCAAAGTGCTCATCGGCGGGGCCAGCAAATAACAGAACGCCTTTTTATTGCTGCGCCCCACCCTGCCGCGTAACTGGTGCAGATCACTCAAACCAAAATGATGCGCGTTGTTAACAATAATGGTATTTACGTTAGGTATATCTACACCGCTTTCTACAATATTGGTACACACCAACACATCATACTTGCGATCGATAAAGTCCAGTATTTTTTCTTCCAGTTGGTGGCCTTCCATCTGCCCGTGCGCATAGCCCACCGAAAGATCAGGACATAAGCCCTGGATGATTGCCGCCATCTCGGCCAGTCCGGCCACACGGTTATGAATAAAGAAGACCTGGCCACCCCGCTCTGTTTCAAAGTAAACCGCATCCCGTACGAAATCCTCATTGTACACCTGCACTTCAGTTTGTATCGGCTGGCGGTTAGGTGGCGGTGTATTGATAATGCTCAGATCGCGGGCGCCCATCAATGAAAACTGCAGGGTACGCGGAATCGGCGTCGCCGTCAACGTCAAACAATCCACTGTGGTGCGGATGGTCTTGATCTTCTCTTTATGCGCCACACCAAACTTCTGTTCTTCATCTACAATCAATACGCCCAGGTCTTTAAACTTCACATCCTTTCCAATAATCCCATGGGTACCGATAAGGATATCAATTTTACCGGCCTTCAACTTCTCCAGCGTTTCTTTCTTCTCCTTCGCGGTTTTAAACCGATTGATAAAATCAACCGTAACCGGGAAATCTTTCAAACGTTCACTAAAGGTTTTATAATGCTGAAACGCCAGGATGGTAGTAGGCACGAGTACTGCGGCCTGTTTACCATCGACACATGTTTTAAAAGCCGCACGGATAGCAATTTCTGTTTTACCGAAGCCCACATCTCCACAAACCAGGCGATCCATAGGCGAGGCCGATTCCATATCCTTCTTTACATCAGCAGTTGCCTTACTTTGGTCGGGTGTATCTTCGTATATAAAGGAAGCTTCCAGTTCATTTTGTAAATAGTTATCGGGCGTATGGGCAAATCCTTGTTGCGCCTTACGCTTCGCGTATAGCTTGATCAAATCAAATGCTATTTCCTTAACCTTTGCTTTCGTTTTTTCTTTCAGGCGGTTCCACACATCACTACCCAGCTTATTTACCTTGGGAACACTTCCATCCTTGCCGGTATACTTCGCAATTTTATGAAGTGAGTTGATGTTAACATACAAAACATCCTTGTCTTTATAGATCAGCCGCACTGCCTCCTGTAGCTTACCGTTTACATCCATCTTT
>JBQGCI010000343.1:0-5070 GCA_052038405.1 Acinetobacter pittii | reverse complement strand
AAAGGTGTATTCTTCAAACAAACCTCCGATAAAAGACAAATATTGGTGGCTCGCATTTTTACGATACTTTTTGGAGCCGCCACCGTATTCCTGGCCATTCTCGTTCCGGCCGCCGGGGGTATTGTGGAAGTAGTACTCAGTACAGCTGCTATTGCAGGAGGCAGCTTGTTTGGACCGGTTATATTTTCCTTATTCTCCAAAAGACAAACCGAAAAGTCACTGATCATTATTTCGGTCATATCGGTAGTTGTAAGCCTTTTCTTTAAAGCCCTGGCCCCTTCCCTTTTAGATATCAGGTTATCCCGTACCGCCGAAACCTTATTGGGCGTTGGTTTGCCGATGATATTACTTGCTGTATTCGAATGCTATGCAGCAATAAAGGGCATAAAAATCCCCTACTTTATCGCTGACATAAAAGAAAGTGAATTGCCGCCGGATCTTGAGTCTGTAAAGCAAAATATATTCGGCACCAGGGTAATTGCCTGGAGCGCCGGTTTTGTAGGTATTGGCATCAGCCTCTTAGGCTTCCTGGCTGAAAACGGTAAAGTGGCTGTTATTGTAGGCATAGGTATCGTCATCATATCCGCCTTAATTTTAGTTCGTCAAAAAAGAGCTTCGGTGGCAGTAAGTGCTGCTTTATAGTTTTTTTTGTCAAAACAACAAGAATAATGCAATTGTTCCATAAAGCCGGTAAACTTCGTTTCCCGTTAAAACAAGTAATAATGTTGCTGGTTTCAATGTATAGCATTGCAGTAGCTGCCCAATCACCGGCGCCTACCTTCTTAAGAGGCGACGAACAGGTGCTGTTTAACTGGCGCTTTGGCTACAGCGAATTCCCTTTCCCATCTGGCTCCCGCACAGCCCAGGAAGACGCCGAACGAGGCGCTTATGGCTGGTACGACGGATCACTTTGGTCGCAGGCCTATCAATCGTGGGATAGCAGTACTACACATGGTGTACAACTACTTTTCCGGGGAGGTTCGCCTTATGCCCGCCAGGTTAAATGTATCAGCTCCATCGTTCCCTATGGCTTCGCCGGGGAAACAGTTTCATTTCTAATCCCTTATATGTATACGATTGGCTCCGACGAAAATTTATCCTTTGCGTTAACAGTTAAAGGTAAAACAGAGGAAACCATCGTTTGCAAATTACAACCTGAAGCACAGGTTGCTTTTACCGGCGGCATGATGAAGGCCGACTTTATTACCTTGAAGCTATCAGCCCCCCCGGGCGCCAAACCGATCGTAACGGCAATGGGGTTATTACATATACGGGTGTACCCCCCGATGCTCCAATACGGTGATCGAATGGAGTTTATTTTTAGTTCTACTACTCAGCATATGGATGTAGAATCCTCTTTAGCACTGGGGTCGATCTTCAAGGATCCCTCAGCACAAAACCCCTATCAACTTCTCAATACCTATCAGCCTACTGATATTGCATTCCGGGAGGCCGCGGAACAGCATGCTGCAAAACTGCACAGTTGGAGAACAGCAACCGCAGCACGATCACAGCAATTAATGCAAAAACCAGCTGTTGAGGTATTTTGTAAAGGACCCGCAGAACCACGCGATAAAGGTGAGTTAAGAGTGATGGCCTATTCGGGTAACCCGGTAAAAGACTTTCAATATGGCCCGCCTACCCAACAGATCGATGAGATAGCTGCTTCCGTAACAAAAGCATTGGGTCGCCGTTTTACATTATTCAGGTATCAACATCATTACCTGCCCTGGCGTACTGAAGATCCTTCCATGCTGGATAGCAGTCAGATCCCGTACCTGAAGCAATGGCTTACGGCTGCTAATAATACGGCCGACACGGTAATGCTCGATCTTCAGCTGTCTCCTATCGTCAAATTATACAAGCAGCACAGCAAAATGGGTCAGCTTGCTTTGCCTGCGGAAGGCATACCCGGCGCAGAGTGGACCAAAATAACACAGGGCTATATTACCACACTACGGTTCGCCAGTCAGGTTTGCCCTAACCTGAAGATTGTGCAAATGCCCTATGAGTTAGACAATATCACCAACACCCAAGTACATAGCGATGCCCACTATCAATTTTACAAATGTTTATACAAAGCGGTGGCCCTACTCAACAAAGAACTACCAGCCGATCGGCAGCTTCTCGTGGCCGGATTAGGCGCCAATAACGCCAACAGCAGGTGGTCTTTTATTGAGGGCTTTTTACAGCGCTATCATGCAGACCCGGCTCCCGACAAACGCATGGATTATATAACATGGCATACCTACCTGTTCCCAGGCAATTACCCTGCGATGATGGAAGGAGCTAATGACAGCCTGCAAAAGATATTATCAAAATTTGGATTGAATCAAAAAGTGAAAGTAATTGTAGATGAAATGGGATTGGCGGAACCATCCACTATTGAAGACCTGAGTGATTTAAATGGTGCCCTGAAAAAAGAAGCCGCAATGGCCAGTTATTCAGCCATATTGCACGATTACTACGAAAAAGAAAAAGGTCCGTTTACACCCATTAGCGGCGCCGGCTGGCACTTTGCATTATTAACCTACGGCCGGCAAAATATACTTTCTGCTTATGCGAAAGGAATGGTGCTTAGAAGCAGGCTGGGTGACAGTAAAATACCTCTAAAGGTCAGTCCGCAGGACCATCAGGGATTCGGTCTTCATGCAATGGCTACCAAAACTGACCATAAAATAAGTGTACTCATATGCAGCGCCTCCCCTTCAATTTTTTATGAACAGGCCGCACCCCTAAATTACAAAGCCATCAATATTTCTCTAAAAGATTTACCTGTGCATTTTCAAAAAAAACCCTTGAAGATCACGCAATGGTATAGTACACCAAACGATTCAGTGTTTAACAGGATATTGTCGCAGGATAAATATCAAACCTTGCCGTTAACCAGAGGTGCAGACCGCTACACCAAGAATTTTTCGGCGGCCGAAGCAGTAATATTGAACCGGATCCATACAATATCAACCGTCGTTAATGCTCCTCAGAAAGGGGATCTTTCTTTAAAAACAGACCTGGATGCTTATGGTATGAGATTGATAGAAATTGAAGTTGATTCAGGAAAATAACTTGAAATAATGACCCACCTCTCGTGTAACAAATGCCCGGTATTTTTAAAATCCCGGAAGAAGACAATACAAACTTTCGGAGCACTGCTAATATTTGTAGGTTTATCAGTGTTGCAAAGCCGTGCCCAAACATCTATTGAGAATCCGGTTTATCGTATCCGCCCCACGGCTGACTTTATAACTAATCCCGCTTTTATTATTGAGCATAAAGCTACTCATACTAAAAGGCGGCTAATTCCTGCGCTGCGTCTCATTTATACAACGCAGCAACCTAAAATGTCCAATACTTTAATGGATGGCCAGCCTGGTGTTGTGCAATGGAAAACAGAAAAAGGCACTACCACCGATATACATGAATTGGGATCTGAGCAACTGACCGCATCATCTTACCGGGCCGGTAAAAATCAGATTGAATTTATTTTCAGGCCTACCCGGCAAGGAAAAGTATCGCTGGTCGTTCAATTGCAGTCTCAACAAACAGAACCTGTATTAACCATGTCGATGGATGCGCTGATGCAGGGGTACTACGCGCTGGGATTTACAGGGATGCCTCAAACAGATTCGGCTGATGTTGACTTTGTGTACCAGCCTTTAACCTGGACCTGGAAGCGCTTCCCTACAAAATTCGCCTTAACCGAAGAGGCATTTGCTAATACTGCGGCTGTATTCACCAATCATCATCATATTACTGAAGGGCTGGCGGTATCGCCGGCCGACATTCCCTATCGATATGCCTTATCTGCTCAATGGAACAATGCAGGAGATCCTAAAAATGCCTTCTGGTCGGTATTCCCAGCTAATGGTGCCAAAGGCAATAGCCTGTTTGGCATGGCTGTCAGAAATCCGGAAGGTAAAGCACAACCTGCTATTTATGCGCCGCTGCCGGGAACAACGCCTTCCCTTATGCAAAAAGGTCAGAAGTACCGGCTTTCCCTGGTTTACTTTTTGTATCCGGGTAACTGGCAGGAAGGCGTAAGCCGGCTACTACCGTCGGTATTTAAATATAAGAATGAGCGGGAAAATGCGACTACCTCTCTGAATGGCACTATCGACAATATGTTACAATTTGCCATGAATGATTTGTATAGTAGTTGGAATGCGGAGCTCAAAGCTGCCAACTACCAGTTTGACGTACCGGGTACCGTAAAAAATGTATCTGCTCTGCATCCGCTTGGTATTGCACTAATAACCGGAGATACTGACATATTAAAAAGAAGAGCGCTTCCCATGATAGAATATGTAATGAGCAGGGAGAAATTTTTATATACCACCAGCGATACACCGCACCAGGCACAAGTTCCATCCCGGTTGTTAAACGGACCTTGCGTGGATATTGGGGAGCTGGCCGGGTTAAACGAATTAACACAAAATCTGACACCTGCTTTTGTACAGGAAGCATCGCGTGTTTTTGGCATCAGCAGGAAGTTAAATATGAATACAGAAACCGGAGGTGGCAGCTGGCAGGATTATTTAGCAAGGTATCGTATGCTTCACGATTCCGGTGATCTGAAAAAGGCCATACAAGGTGCCAATGAATACCTGGCCCAGGTTTACGACCAGTACTCGCATACTTTTTTTGACAGCCCTGGACTAAGAGATAGAGGTGCCGGCTTTACTACCGATTATGGTCTTCGTATTTACGATCTGCTGGAAATATATGAACAAACAAAAATCCCGAAATACCTGCAGGCCGCAACTGCCGGTGCGAAACAATTCCTGCTCTGGACCAGGAGTAATCCTTTACCACCGGCTGAAAATATTATTGTAAATAAAGGAGGCGCCGTACCAGGCATCTTCCCGGGAAGGAGAACCAGTGGTATCGAAGGTTCGGGTTTTGTTCCTATGGATATAATCAGTCAGGTACCACAGGAAACCATACCTGCCTGGAGAACCTCATTGAATGGCCTGGTTCCGGAAGCGCCCAATACTTATGCTTTCGGTCCGGTGATGCTGGCGCACCATGCAGCATGGCTTTTGAGACTGGCTCAATATACACAGGATACGT
>JBQGCI010000342.1:0-9044 GCA_052038405.1 Acinetobacter pittii | reverse complement strand
AAAAAACCGGATAAGGTTTTTTGGTGCTTCACTGTGCCGAATAACTTTTACCAAACTAAGTGAATTATAAATATTAAACTCGTATGCAACTCAAAGGCCTGGTTCGTTTTTTTACGATTTTGCTGATCATTTATTCCCTGTACCAATTATCGTTTACCTGGTTTGTAAGAAATCATGAGAAGAAGCTGGAAAAGCAGGCGCGCAGCTATGTAGACAGAACGTATCCCGCTGCTGCTGTAAAGTATCCTGCGAATAAAGATTCTCAGGCCATATACCAGGAATGGCTTAATGAAGCCTACGAAGCAAGGTTAGCCGAGTTAAAAGACAGCACCAGTGATGTCACCGTTACTTACGGCATTACGGGACCTATCAGCTACCAGAAAGCGAAAGGTGAAGAATTGAACCTGGGCCTCGATCTCCAGGGTGGAATGAATGTAACCATGGAGGTGGAAATGAGCGGTGTTTTATCTACACTGGCCAACAACTCCAAGGATCCCAATTTTACAAAGGCACTTGCAAATGCCGATCTGAGAAAAGGCAACAGTGATGCGAACTTCGTAACCCTGTTCGTTGAGGAATACAAAAAGCTGGTGCCTAACGGAAGGCTGGCGGCGTTATTTGCCAACTCCAGTAATACAGAATTAAAAGCTACCGATGACGACGGTAAAGTAGTCAACTACCTGAACAGGCAGGCTAAAGCGGCATTTGATAATACTGCCAGACTGATCACTACCCGTATCGACAAATTTGGTGTAGCACAGCCTAATATTAACCCCGATCCCGAAAAACAGATTATTTCTGTTGAGCTCCCGGGTGTGCAGGATAAGGAAAGGGTAAAGAAAAACCTCCAGGCAAGTGCAAACCTGCAGTTCTGGGAAGTATACAGAATTGATGAGATCGGTCAAAATATTCAAAGCGCTGATGAGGCCTATTTTGCGCAGCAAAGTGGTAAAACAAACACAGATACGGCAAATACGGTAAGTCAGAAGGACACCAGCGCTGTGGCAGCAGCTGGCGCGGATTCTGCAAACGCCGGCACAGTCAAAGCAGATACAGGTAATTTACAGGCACAACTGAAAGACCTGGCCAAAAAAGATGCGCCGAAGGCCAATACCTCAACCAATATCCAGGAAGCCGAAGCCAAAAAACATTTAACCGGATGGATCGATTTTAGTGCAGCTGCCCAGGGCAGAACCAACGGCGTTGGTATGGCAATGACCAAAGACACTACCAATATTCGCAAAATACTGGAATCTCCCGCTATAAAATCCAAGTTTCCTGCTGATCTGGTATGGATGTTCGGCATGCCTGCTAAAAAGTCACCTTTAGTTGAACTGTATGCCATCAAAACATTTGGCCGTCAAAAAGCCAAGTTGGAAGGTGAGCAGGTGATTAATGCAGGTTACGACTTCGACCAAACAGGTAAAACCAATGTAAGCCTGGAAATGAGCAACGCCGGCGCTAAATTGTGGGCCGATCTGACGAGGGCTAATGTAGGGCGTCCTATCGCTATTGTTGTAGATGGTACGGTATACTCTGCGCCTAATGTAAATGAAGCCATCGAAGGTGGCCGCTCGAGCATTTCAGGAAGCTTTTCACAGGAAGAAGCAAGCGATCTGGCCAATATCCTGAAAATCGGTAAACTACCGGCACCTGCCAAAATTGTGAATGAGACCACTGTAGGTCCAACACTGGGCGCGGCAGCATTACAGGGTGGTATGTGGTCATTTATCATTTCCTTCATCGTGATCTTCACGCTGATGATCATTTATTACAACACGAGTGGTTGGGTAGCTAATATTGCATTGATCCTCAACCTGCTCTTTACTATTGGTGTATTAGCCGGTTTAGGCGCCACGTTAACCGCTCCGGGTATTGCGGGTCTGGTATTAACTATTGGTATGGCGGTGGATACCAACGTAATTATTTATGAAAGAATAAAAGAAGAGCTTAGAAAAGGAAAAGCCTACCTGCCCGCCATCAATGATGGTTATAACCGCTCATTGGCGCCGGTTTTGGATGGTCACGTTACTACTTTGCTTACAGCCTTTATCCTGTATTACTTCGGGTTAGGCCCTGTTAAAGGTTTTGCTACCACGCAGATCCTTGGTCTCTTCCTGTCGCTGTTCTGCGGTATTTTAGTAAGCCGTTGGGTGAGCGATTGGTTTACCAATAAAAACAAACACCTCAACTACTTTAGTAAGGTAAGTAATGCCATTGAGAAGAAATCGAAATTCAAGTTTATCGAGTTCAGAAAAAGAGCTTATGTTATTTCAGTGATCATCCTGATACTAGGTATCGCTACCATTTTTAATGGTTTCGATTACGGTGTTGAATTTGATGGCGGACGTAGTTATAAAATCGACTTTGGTAAAAAAGCGAATGTAGAAGCGATACGCGATGACCTTCGGGCTGCTTTTGACGATGAAAACCCCATCATCAAAACAATCGGCGGTGATGGCACCAGCCTTGATATTACCACTTCCTACCTGATCAGGGATCCCAGAACAGAGGTAGCGGACTCTATTGTTGCGCACAAATTGTTTGAAGGTTTAAAGAAACATTTACCCGAAAACACAACGTACAGCCAGTTTGATGCGGTTAATAAAAAAGAAAGCAAGAAAGTACTCCCAACCATCTCCGATGATCTGAAGAAAGGTGCATTGAAAGCTACATTGTTTGCAATGATTGCCATCTTCCTGTACATTTTTATCCGTTTCCGCGACTGGAGGTTCTCACTGGGTACCATCTTCGCATTGATACACGATACTTTGGTTACCTTGATCGTATTCTCATTCGCAAGAGAAATTGTGCCATTCCCGCTTGAGATCGATCAGCATTTCATTGCAGCGATACTAACGGTTATCGGTTTCTCTATGAATGATACAGTGGTGATCTTTGACAGGATTCGTGAAGACATGAAGCTTCACCCTGCCATGGATCAGAAAACACTGGTGAACAAGGCAATTAATGAAACCTTAAGCCGTACTATCATGACTACCTTAACGGTATTCTTAACCATCCTGATCCTATTTATCTTTGGGGGTGAAGTAACCCGCGGTTTTGCATTTGCCATGCTGATCGGGGTAGTTACGGGTATTTACTCTACCGTGTTTGTGGCAGCTCCGGTACTGGTAGATCTTAAAGGTGGTATCCGTAAGGATAAAGCCAAAACAGACGGTTCCACGGCAAAAGCTGAAACGGCTAATAGCTAATATATCTTTTTAATCTCTCAAACCGGGTACTTCAATACCCGGTTTTTTGTATCCGCCCTTTTCCGGTTTGCCGGTAAACCGGCAAATCCTTATCTTGAAACTTAAAATAAAAATTCAAATCATTGCCCCATGAAACGAACGATTGCCGCCTTTTGCCTTTTGGCTTGTAGCACAGTTTTATATGCCCAAAGCGGCTTTCACATTATTTCCAGGCCAGGTGATAAACGTGCCGACATTATCTACAATGGTCAGCTCATTACATCCTATTGCTACTACGATTCTATAGCCAAACCTTTTCTTCACCCGGTAAATACGGTTGATGGCATCACGGTAACAAGGGGCTATCCTATTGCTCCGAGAACCGGTGAAAGAACGGATCATCCGCATCACGTTGGCATCTGGTTAAATTATGAATCGGTGAACGGCATCGACTTCTGGAACAACTCTACCGCTATAGCGGCAGATAAGAAACACCTGTACGGCACCATCCGCCATGAAAAAATCGAGCGTACCAGTACATCCGCCACGCAAGCACAATTGATAGCTACAGCAAACTGGTATAGTAACCAGGGCGCTCATTTCCTAAAGGAAAAAACGATTTATGACTTCACAGTGCTAAACGGCGTAGTGATCATTGACAGAGCTACTACATTAACCGCGTTAAGCGAGCCTGTAGTGTTTAAAGATGTGAAAGACGGCTTTATTGCGATTCGTGTAGCCAGGGAGCTGGAGATGCCTTCTAAAGAGCCCGGTGTTTTTGTTGATGCGCATGGGAACAAAACAAAGGTAGATCCCGCATCCGGGGCCCATATCTCCGGCATGTATTATAACAGCTACGGTGTAAAAGGCGACAGTGTCTGGAGCAGTAAAGCGCCCTGGACTATGTTGAAGGGAGTTAAAGATGGTAAAAATATTACCATTGCCATTTTTGATCACCGGGAGAACACAGGCTATCCCACCTACTGGCACGCACGCGGCTACGGCTTGTTTGCAGCCAATCCGCTGGGAAGAAAAGTTTTCAGTAACGGGAGAGAAACGCTGAATTATACGCTTAAGGCTGGCGAATCAGTAACTTTCAGATACCGCATATCCGTTGCGTCCAAAGACATGCCGGCATCGGAAGCAGAGGCCTTATCCCGGGATTTTCAAAAACAATAGTTTTTACTTTTTAGTAGTTTTCTTTTTAGGATACCTGCCATTAAAGGTGCAGTCCAGCGCGCCCATGCGTGATCCGCATCCTTCCAGCTCCTTCAGCGTGACGCCGTTTTTGTCGAACTCGAACTGCAGCGCGCAGGGGTCTCCCGGCTTTTTATAAATGATTGTGTTTTCTGAAGTGATATTGGCTTCTCCCTTCAGCTCGCCGCTGCACTGCGAGTTCTTCTCTTCCAGGTGAATATAGAAATGAACGCGTCCTGGCCTTATATTATCGCGAATGGAAATGATATTACGACTGCCCACGCCATAATCACCGGCATATTTATATTGCCGGCCAAGGGTGTCAATGGGATTGATGACCTCGGCTTCATCACCCAGGGCATCGGTCATTATCAGCATAAATTTTTGAGCGGCGCTGTTCAGCACGTATATGTCGTCGCCACTGATCTCAACACCGTTTGGCAACTTTTTAATAGTTTTCTTGTTGATATTGAAAAGCTTATCAATCATAACCAGGGTTGCAACTCCCCTTTCCTTCTGGCTTTTCATCACAGGCATAGCGGCTATAAACTCGTTTTTATTACTGTATGCCGAAATAAACATCACTTTATTTTTAGCAGTAGCTGCCTTCGACATCAGGTATACGGTTCCCCCATTCTCGCTAAACTTTCCTATCGCATACAACCGGGGCTTGTCAGTACCAAAACTGGCACTTAATATACTATCTGGTGTGAACTTATTAAAAATTTCTGCACTGATCAGCAAGCTGTCGTCTGTTTGGGCATACAAGGCGCTGTCAGAATAGGTAAATGGCAACTGAACTTCAGGAAAAAAATCCACGAACTCCTGCAAATTCACATCATCTTCCCCTGCCATCTTCTTTTTCTTATTGCCGCAGGAAACAATCATTATCGTTATTACAGTAAAAAAACAGAGCCTGTATAGCATAATGGTTATGTATTATTAGTTACAAATAAACAATACTTCGCCAACAATACCATTCTTTTTTTGAAAATGCCGCCGGGCACCTGGTTCGCTTCTCATAAATTTTCATAATATCGAAAATTATTTTTAGGTTTGTCTAAATTATTATTTAGACATGGTCCAATTCACCATCGCAGAAGAGAATTACCTGAAGACCATTTATCATCTTCAGAACACAACCGGTATTGTGGCCACCAACGACCTGGCTACGGCGCTTCACGCTGCTCCGGCATCCATTACCGATATGCTGAAGAAGCTCCGTAAAAAAGGGCTGGTCAGCTATAAAGCTTACTATGGCTGCACGCTTACGGAATTGGGTGTGGAAGAGGCACTAAATATCATAAGGAGGCACCGTCTGTGGGAATACTTCCTTTCCCAAAAACTGGGTTTCAGCTGGGAAGAAGTGCACGAAGTGGCCGAGGAGCTCGAACATATCAGCAATAAAAAGCTCATCAACAAGCTGGATGCTTTTTTGGGTTTTCCGCGAACAGATCCTCATGGAGATCCTATACCGGATGCGAAGGGGAAGATCGTTCAACTCAAACAGGTATCCCTGGCAACACTTTCAGAGAAAACAGTGGCAATTGTTACGCAAATCGGCAACCAGTCGTCGCAGGTACTGGAGATGCTGGATGAGAAACATATTTCGATAGGATGCCGTATACAGGTGGTCAGGAAATACCCCTTCGACGATTCAATGGAGGTGAAAACCGATAATAAACACCAATCGTATTTAACAAAAGAGTTATCTCAAAATATCTTTATCCAAAACTAATGGCAAAGCATCACTCAGAAATCTCATTAAGCGAGGTTCATAATTCGGTAGATACCACAGCTCCCAATAAATCGAGATGGAGACGTATTCTGGCCTTCTTCGGGCCCGCCTATCTGGTTAGCGTGGGGTATATGGATCCGGGTAACTGGGCTACGGACCTGGCGGGGGGCAGCCAGTTCGGATACTCGCTTTTGTGGGTACTGGTGATGAGCAATATCATGGCTTTATTACTGCAAAGTCTCTCTGCAAGACTGGGAATTGTACGCAACCGCGACCTGGCGCAGGCCAACCGGGAAACCTATCCGAAAAAAGTCAATTTCGCGTTATATATCCTGGCGGAGATCGCCATCGCTGCAACCGACCTGGCGGAAATACTGGGTATGGCTATCGGCTTACAACTGCTTACCGGCATGCCCCTCATCTATGGTGTATTAATTACAGCCCTGGATACCTTTCTATTGATTATGCTGCAGCGTTTAGGTATGCGTAAGCTGGAGGCCTTTATTATTGGTTTGATCTTTATAATAGCCATGTCTTTTCTGGTTCAGATTGTGGTGGCTCAACCCAACCCCGGCGAAGTAGTTTCGGGGTTAGTACCCCATATAGAAAATGATACAGCCTTGTACATTGCCATTGGTATTATCGGCGCTACAGTAATGCCACATAACCTGTACCTTCACTCGGCCCTGGTGCAAACCCGTAAATTCAACCGGGACGATGCCAGCATTAAAAAAGCACTGAAGCTGAATTTTATTGACAGCGCTGTAGCCCTGAACATGGCGCTGCTGGTAAATGCCGCCATATTAATATTAGCCGCCGCCGTATTCTATAAAACCGGCAGGTCAGATGTTGGAGAGATCAAGCAGGCTTACGAGTTGCTGCCGCAACACCTGGGAAGCAGCTTTGCTGCCAAGCTTTTTGCAGTGGCGCTTATTGCTGCCGGACAAAGCAGTACGATTACCGGCACACTGGCGGGGCAAATTGTAATGGAAGGGTACCTCCGGCTGAGAATTAATCCCATTGTACGCCGTTTAATCACCCGCCTGATAGCTATAGTGCCGGCGGCGCTGGTTATATTGATCAACGGCGAAGAAGATGTAGACAGCCTCCTTATATTTAGCCAGGTTGTATTAAGTATGCAGCTGGGATTTGCCATTATACCTCTCATCCACTTTGTGAGCGACAAACAAACAATGGGTAAGTTTGTAATCAGACCATGGGTAAAGATATCTGCGTGGCTGATAACTGTGGTACTTGTTTACCTGAACGCCAGATTGATCGTAGAGCAGGCAATGGACTTTTTCAATGCACCCGGCAACCTGATCTGGAAAGCATTTATTATTTTGGGAGCCATCGGCTTTGTAATTCTTTTGCTATATACTACGATATACCCTTTGCAAAAAAAGAAATCTGCCCAGAATATCACCATCCACGATACGCCTAAGAACCTTGAATTATCGCCGGTGCAGCGTTATGGTAAGATAGCTATAACGCTCGATTTTGGAGAGCTGGATGAAAAAGTAATTAACCATGCATTGGCACAGGGTGCGCCAGATAGTACTTACCTGTTGATACATGTAACGGAAAGTGTGGCTGCCGGGGCTAATTTCGGGGAGAGCGTTGACGACGAAACCCTGTCTGATCAGCAATATCTCAACAGCTACGTACAACAGCTGACAGATAAAGGCTACCAGGCAGAGGGCAGGCTGGGCTTTGGAAATACGGTAGACAGCATCGCCAGGATTATTAATGAATCAGGCGTAGAATTATTGGTGATAGGCGCACATGGACATAAGGGAATTAAAGACCTGATCTATGGCGAAACCATCAACCAGCTGAGGCACCTGGTGAAACCGCCGGTATTAATTGTACCGGCTTAAACAGACTTATAAAGCCGGACGTTTTACCCTCAAAAGATGCTTAAACCTGGAGAAGGTTTCCGGCTTTATATTTAAATAGGAAGCCAGGTATTTCTGTGGAACACGTTGTAATATTTCCTGATGATTCTCCACAAAATTTAAAAACCGTTCACGGGGAGATTGCATGATCAGGCTGGTTTGCCATTTATCTTTCAATACCATGGTATGAACAGTTACCAGACGGCCCAATCTTTCAAAGCTGTGGCTGGAAGCAAATAGACGCTCCATATCTTCAAAAGTCAATGAAATAACAATAGTGGGCTCGATGCACTCTACAAAATACTCTGAGGGCGTACGGGTATAAAATGACTCCTGTGCGGAGATAAGGTGGCCTTCTCTCGATATCTGTACAATATGCTCCTCCTCGCCCGTTTTATAGTATTTTCTTATGAGTCCCTTGCTGATGAAATTCATGTAATTCTCCACTTCACCCGCTTTGGAAATAACCTGCTTTTTGGCAAATTCCCTTGTAGTAATAATGGGAAGCAATTCCTTTTTTACTTCGGTGTCGGTAAGGGGTACAAACTGTCGTAAAAACTTTACGAAATCGTCTGCAATTTTTTCATTAACGGACATACTCAAAGGTAACATAATTGATGTTTTATCATATAATATTCTAAAACTGTTAACTAACAAAATCGTCGTTAACATTCTTATAGCGTTGTAAAGTTAAAACTCTATTGTCTATTGCTGTATTTATATGTAGATTTGCCGGAATCACAAATTCTTAAACGATATAATATATGGCTGAAAAAATCAAAGTGGCTAATCCCGTTGTGGAACTTGATGGCGATGAAATGACACGCATCATATGGAAATTCATTAAAGACAAGCTTATCCTTCCTTATTTAGACGTGGATATAGAATATTATGACCTTTGCGTTGAGCACCGTGATGCCACCAACGATCAGGTAACCATCGATGCTGCCAACGCTATAAAAAAGCATGGGGTGGGCATCAAGTGTGCTACCATTACCCCCGATGAAGAGCGCGTAA
>JBQGCI010000341.1:0-3022 GCA_052038405.1 Acinetobacter pittii | reverse complement strand
AGGAAATCATCGCCTTTTTTAAACTGAAGTCCTTTATCATTGAATTCGACCGTCGTCTTCTCTTTTTGTGTGCTGTCGGTGCCCTTTTCCTGTGCCTGCAGGTAAGAATTGATTAGGATGCCGCAGGCTAATATTAATTTTTTATTAAGGTTCATGGGGCACAAAGAAACAAAACATTCGTGATGAATACATAAACCTCAATATTGCAAAATGGATTTTGCAAACTTTTTATTATCTTTCGATTGATTGTACTGTCAAAGTTTATACATATGAAAAAAATATTATTTTTTTTATTGCTGATTGTCAGCCTCTACGTGCGTGCGCAGCAGGTGATCGACCTGGAAATGTTTAAAAGTAATGGTGCCACCATTACGACCACAAAAAAATTAATTACTGTAAAATGGCCGAGTGGACCGGCCGTTTTTTCGAAGGTGGTGCTGGATCTTGAAAAGAATCAACCTCTATTTTATAGTATAGGCGAGGACGCCAACGGACGCTCTGTTGAAATTGTGAAAGGGTTAGACCCTGTTTTCATATTGCGGCAGGGAAAAAGAACTCTGAGCCCTTCAAGCGGGGGGTGGGACGTATTCTTTGATAAAGTTCCTAACAGGCCTTATACCACGGAGTTGATCCGGCTCGATAAAACAAATGCCAGTGCACATACTGTTGGAGCCTCAACTGTAGTTAAAATTGACCAGGTCGTTTCGAAGGATTTTGCAGGCCATCTGGAAATTACTTTCTACAACGGAAGTCCTCTTTTTAATATAGCGGCGGTTATGGCAACCGATAAAGATTCAACCGCCATTTTATATGATGCCGGCCTGGTAAACAAAAAAGCGTTGTGGAAAAACCTGGCCTGGTCTGATGTGAAGAATACCATGTTAAAAATGGAACCGGCCGCAGGCACCCCTTCAACGGATATAGAAGTGAAGTACCGCACGGTTATCGGCGAGAATACGACGGGAAGTCTGGCTGTTTTTCCTGCCCCGCATCAATACTTCTATCCGTTAGATGAAGCATTCAATTTAAAATTCACCTGGTATGGAAAAAACTACCTGGACCTGGTACCTGATTTTGGAATAGGAATACGACAGGAACCAACAGGGGACAGGAGGTTTGTGCCCTGGTTTAATGCGCCGCCTCAAACACTGCAGCGATTAAATTTCTTCTGCCTGGCCAGCAGTAAAAATGCGAAAGCTACCTTAGAGCTGGTAAAGCAGTTCACCAATAATGATGTGTTTCCAAAATTAGCCGGGCATAAAAGAATGGCTACCCATTTTCACAATGAGTTTATAATGGATGTGGTATTGAATGGTAAACCTGTTCCTGAAAAACCAGAGTTTGTTGATGTGCTTAAAAATGCAGGATTAGATATTGTAAAGCTCGCTGAGTTTCATGGCCCGGGGCATCCCAAAGGACCAGACTCAATACGGTTGGTCGAGCTAAAAGCATTATTTGAGCAAACCAAACGCCTGTCTGACAGCAGCTTTCTCTTGCTACCAGGGGAAGAAGCTAATAATTTTTATGGGGGGCATTGGCTGGCATTTTTTCCCAAACCTGTTTACTGGGTCATGTCCAGGAACGAGAATGCCCCTTTTGAAACAAAGGATCCCCAATATGGTACGGTATACCGCGTGGGTGACAAAGAAGAAATGCTGAAGCTGCTGGAAAAAGAAAAAGGACTGGCCTGGGTGGCGCATGCCCGTACCAAAGCTTCAACCGGCTACCCGGATAAATATAAAGACGAAGCTTTTTTCAAATCGGATACTTACCTGGGTGCAGCCTGGAAGTCAATACCGGCAGACCTTTCATGGCCAAAGCTGAGTGAAAGGGTATTAAAGCTGGTGGACGATATGGCCAATTGGGGACATAAAAAGCATGCGATTGCAGAGTCGGATATTTTCACGATTACGAATCAAAACGAGATGTACGCGCATTTAAATGTGATCTATTTAAAAATGAATAAACTGCCCGCTTATGAACAAGGCTGGCAGCCCGTTTTAGATGCTATGCGAAATGGAAAGTTCTTTGTTTCAACGGGAGAAGTGCTGATCCCCAACTTCACCATCAATGGAAAAGAATCGGGTGATGTGTTGAGATTATCAGGCACAAAAAAAGTAAATATTGAAGCTGCCCTGCAATGGAATTTCCCCATGAACTTTGCGGAGATTGTTTCCGGCGACGGGAAAAAAGTATACCGCGAACGCATCAACCTCAACTATACAACGGCTTTGGGTAAACAAAAATTTTCCTGGCCGGTAGACCTTTCAGGTAGAAAATGGGTGCGCATTGAAGCCTGGGACATTGCCGCCAACGGGGCTTTTACACCAATGATCTGGCTGGAGTAGTTCGGAGTTCAATATTCAAGGTTTAGAGTTCAATGTTGGAAAAATTACTTTGAACTTTAAACCTTGCACTTTAAATCTTAAATTTTTAGTGCAATTTCCCTTTAATCTCCTGCAGCTTTAACAGCGCTTCCACCGGTGTTAAACGGTTAATATCGATATTGGTGAGCAATTGCCTGATCTCGTCAAAAGTCTGGCTATGCGCATCAAAAATAGATAGCTGGAACCTGGGGTCGTTCAGGCGTTTTACTTTTTCGGAAAGATCTGCATTAACGGGCCGGGGATTGTCAGCGGTTTCTCCTTCCACGCGTTCGGTTGGTCCTTCTTCTACATGCTGGCTTTCCAGTTGCGTTAAAATTTCATTCGCCCTTTGAATTAAGGAGGCGGGCATGCCTGCCATTTTCGCCACATGAATACCAAAACTATGCGTGCTGCCGCCCCTTGCCAGCTTTCTTAAAAAAATGATCTTGTTGGCTACCTCTTTATTGGTAATATGATAGTTTTTAATACGGGCAAACTTTTCTTCCAGCTCGTTCAGTTCATGGTAGTGCGTTGCAAATAATGTTTTAGGCTGGTGTGGCGATTGATGCAGGTGTTCTACAATGCTCCAGGCAATAGAGATACCGTCATAAGTAGAAGTACCGCGACCAATTTCATCAAGCAGGATCAGGCTTCGC
>JBQGCI010000340.1:0-18385 GCA_052038405.1 Acinetobacter pittii | reverse complement strand
GGTCGAATGGCAGCCCCTCCTTTTCGTCTCCTTCAAAAACAGTCACATATAACTTATCCTTATCTATCTTATATACTTCTGTCAGTAACTCCCAGCTCCAGGCTATCGCTTCTTTCTTAAAGTAGTCGCCAAAGCTCCAGTTACCCAGCATTTCAAACATAGTATGGTGGTAGGTATCTACGCCCACTTCCTCCAGGTCGTTATGTTTACCGCTTACCCGTAAACATTTCTGTGTATCGGCTACCCGCGCGTTGGGACTTTTTTGGTTACCCAGGAAAAAGTCTTTAAACTGGTTCATTCCCGCATTGGTAAACATGAGGGTTGGGTCATTCTTTACTACAATGGGAGCCGAAGGCACTATATGGTGTCCTTTACTTCTGAAAAACTCCAAAAACTGTTCACGTATTTCACTGCTGGTCATCTTATTGCTTTAAGGGTCGCAAAGATACGGCTAGAAGAGATTGTAAGTTTTAACAGGCGGAGATTAAAGATTCATCAAGAATTTTATTTAAGGTATAATAATATATCAACAAATTTCATAGAAGACTGCCGTTCATCAAAAATCGATTTTTCTTTGATGTTCAATTAGTAAATTCGCTTCATTCGAATACTAAATCACCAATTTATAACACATGCAAAGAATTTTGACTATTTCCCTGCTGGCTTTGCTGGCACTGCAAACTACTGCCGGTTATGCACAAAGGCGGAGCAAAAAAAATCAGCCGCCGCCTGCTGCAGCCAAGGCTGATTCTACCAAACGGCCCGCAGTGGGCCCTCCCGGCCAGCCTAAACCTTATAAAGAAATCATTACCGGCAAAGCTATTTCTACAAAAGGTATGTTTACCCTGCACAAAATAGAGGATAAATACTTTTTCGAGATCCCCAATGAGATGCTGGAGCGCGATATCCTGATTGTATCCCGTCTTTCCAAAGCTGCCGCAGGTTTCAGAACCGGCGCCAGCTATGCCGGCGATCAGATCAACTCCAGTACGGTACGCTTCGAAAAAGGACCGAATAACAGGATCTACCTGAAACGCACGTCCTTCCAGGAAATAGGACGCGACAGCACGGAAGGTATGTACCGTAATGTGATGAACAGCAATATTCAACCTATCGGCGCTTCTTTTGATGTAAAAGCTTTATCACCTGACAATTCGGGAGTGGTAATTGACGTTACCGATTATATGAACGGCGACAACGATTACTTTTTCTTTTCCCCGGTAATTAAAAAGATGTTGGGATTAGGCATGCTGCAATCTGACCGGTCTTATACACAAACAATAAAGGCTTACCCCACGAATATTGAGGTAAAAACGGTTAAAACTTATATGTATATGCCCGTTTCTCAGCCTGGAATGCCGCAAAATCCTTACGCAGTGGCATCTCCTTTGACCTTTGAGCTGAATACATCGATGGTTTTATTACCTAAAGAGCCCATGCAACCCCGCTATTTTGACGACCGGGTAGGCTATTTCACCACTCAGAATATTACCGACTTTGATGTAAATCCCCAGGGTGTTGACCGCTACCGTTATATTGCGCGTTACCGGTTGGAGCCCAAAACCGAGGATATTGAAAAATACAAACGCGGTGAACTGGTAGAGCCTAAAAAGCAGATCGTTTATTATATCGACCCTACTACTCCCAAGAAATGGGTGCCGTACCTGATACAGGGTGTAAACGACTGGCAGGTAGCTTTTGAAAAAGCAGGCTTTAAAAATGCGATCGTTGCCAAGTTAGCCCCTACTTATGAAGAGGATAGCACGTTTAACCTGGAGGATGCGCGGCACAGCGCGATCATTTATAAACCTTCTGACATTCCTAATGCAAGCGGCCCTAACGTACATGATCCACGTAGCGGGGAGATTATGGAGAGCCACATTAACTGGTATCATAATGTAATGAGCCTGGTGCGCAACTGGTACATGATCCAGACTGCAGCAGTTGATCCCAAAGCACGCAAAATGGAATTTGATGATGAGCTGATGGGCCAGCTAATCCGTTTTGTAAGCAGCCATGAAGTAGGTCATACCTTAGGTTTGCGACACAATTTCGGATCTTCTTCTACTGTAGCAACCGAAAAGCTGAGAGATAAGGCATGGGTTGAGGCAAACGGCCACACCCCTTCTATAATGGACTATGCCCGCTTTAACTATGTGGCGCAGCCTGAAGACAATATTACACAGAAAGGCTTGTTTCCCCGTATCGGAGATTATGATACATGGGCTATCGAATGGGGCTATCGCTGGTATCCCGAGGCTAAAACCGCAGATCAGGAAGTAGCATTGCTGAACAAGGTCACTATTGAAAAATTAAAAAACCAACGTTTGTGGTGGGGCGACGGCGAAGGTAACAGTGGTGATCCGAGGAGCCAGACCGAGGACTTAAGTGATAATGCGATGAAGGCAAGTACCTATGGCATTAAAAACCTGAAACGTATTATCGCAAACTTACCTCAATACACACACCAGGCCACGAAAGATTACACCAACCTGAGCACTATTTATAGCGAAATCGTAGGCCAGTTTGGAAGATATATTGGTCATGTTACCAATAATATTGGTGGTGTTGAGCGCACTCCCAAACGCGTTGAGCAAACCGGGTCGGTATACCGGTTCACTAACAGGTTAACGCAAAAAGAAGCTATGGCATGGTTGCAAAGCAACGTATTTACAACGCCAACCTGGATCATACAGAAAGATTACGCGGCATTAACCGGGCAGGAGCCCTTAAGCGTAGTTTCCCGGGTTCAGGACAGGGCGTTGAATATGCTCATCAACCCTTCCACATTGAGCAGGCTGATCAGCGCTGAAGCCAGGGAAGGTGCAAAAGCCTACGCGCCCACTGAAATGCTTAACGATATTAAGAAATCTGTGTTTACTGAGTTAGCTTCCCGTAAAGCAATTGATGTATACCGCAGGCAATTACAGAAATCTTATGTAGAAAAGTTGATTGCACTGGCTAATCCTTCCAAACAGGAGCAGGCCGCTTTACCGAGAGGTGAGATCAATTTCGCTACCAGCGATATCATGTCGGTAATAAAAGGCCAGCTACGTTCTATATCGGCGGAACTGCGTACCGCTGCAAACAGCTACAGCGACACCGCTTCAAAACATCATTTACTGGATTTGCAAGACAGGATCAAACAGGCTTTGGAGCCTAAATAATATATAGCCGCTTTGCTATACTTCGAAGGCGATGGATTTTTTCCATCGCTTTTTTTATTGAAGGGACCCGGCCGGAAATAAAAAAGGTCCTTCCGTAGAAACGGACTGACCTCTAACGATTGCTTGCCATATGAAAAATTGTAATAAAATCTATTCGAAGCCCTCATCTCTTTATCTTGCCCTCACCATACAAAGATAATATATGCCCAATTGTTTACATATACCAATTACGAGGTATTATCGCATCTCAAATAGCTGATCCGCTGGCAAAAAGCGTTACTATACAATTAATTCGGAGTTATTTTTCAGTTATGTTCAACAATATTTATTGTTTTCTTTGCTATTAAAGTTATTTTTGTTTAAATGCCGAAGAAACCGAGCGACATATTGTTTCAGTTGATTCTCTCATTAGAGAAAGCAGAAAAAAGGCACTTTAAACTTTATATCACCCGTAGTTCGGGTAATGAAGATCTGAAGATCATCAAATTGTTTGATGTGTTGGATAAAATGGACACTTATGACGAGAAAGTGCTCATTAAAAAGATGAAAGGCGTTACCAAGCCCCAGCTATCCAATTTAAAGTCTCACTTGTATAAAGAATTGCTGGCAAGTCTTCGTTTGCTTAAAAGTAATGACAGCCTTGACCTGCAATTAAACGAGCTATTTGATTCAGCGCATATTCTTTACAAGAAGGGGTTGTTCTTTCAAAGCCTGCGCGCGATAGACAAGGCAAAGGAAGTAGCACAAGTAAACCAGAAATTCTTTTTTTTACCGCTTTTATTATCGCTGGAGAAAAGAATTGAAGCCCTGAATGTAACGGACACGTTTAAGACCCGTATCGACGAGTTATCGGAAGAAGCCAATGAGGCCAACAGGAAGCTGGATATGATCACACGGCTTTCTAACCTCTCCTTACAGATGTACGGGTTCTTTATTGCCAACGGACATGCCCGAAATGAAGATGAAGAGGAAAAGGTAAAGAAGTTTTTCCGGCAGTCCCTGCCTTCAGGTTCGGGACAGCAGGAAGGTTTTTATGAAAGACTTTACTATTATCAATGCTACACCTGGTATGCGTTTATCAGGCAGGACTTTTTAATGTATTACCGTTACGCGCAAAAATGGGTTGACCTGTTTAAGGAAATGCCGAATATGATGCGCGTGGAAACGGGGCACCTTATAAAAGGCTATCATAGCCTGTTGAATGCTCATTTTGACCTACGCAACTATGCAGAGCTAAGGGCGGTACTAAAGGAGTTTGAAGAATTTTCGCAGACCAAACGCGTGCAGGACAATGAGAACTTCACCGTTCAGTCTTTTGTGTATACAGCCGGCGCTAAAATCAATTTTTATAATATTACCGGTTTATGCGATGAAGGATTAAAAGCCATTCCGCAGATAGAGGAAAAAATGGCGGAGTATGACCTCTTCCTTGATAAGCACCGGGTGATGGTGATCACTTATAAGATCGCCCTGCTCTACTATCTTTCGGGCGATTACAGCACCTGTATCGATTACCTGCAGAAGATCATCAACGACTCGTCGGAGTTGCGAACCGACCTGCAGTGTTATGCCCGTCTGATGCACTTACTGGCGCATTATGAACTCGGCAACCTGGAGCTGATGGATTCACTGACCCGTTCGGTATTCCGGTATATGTCACGCATGAAAAACCTGACGATCATTGAGCAGGAAATGTTCCGCTTTTTACGCAACTCCTTCAAGTTTACCAACCGGCAGTTAAAGCCCGAGTTTGAACATTTCCTTGAGAAAGTACAGCACCTGGAGGGCAATCGTTTTGAAACCCGCTCATTGGCCTACCTGGATATTATATCATGGCTGGAAAGTAAGGTGGCCGGCCGGCCCATGCAGGAGATCGTTTATAACAAATACCTCAAAAGCAAAAGAAGGGTACAAGAAGAGCATCCTGACCTTTAAGCCTCAGCCTTGACTTTACCCGTTTTTTCGAAGTAACAACGTAAGTATACGGGGTACGCCTGTTTTATCGCCATCATCAAAATACTCTGACAGATTCAGGATGCTAAAACCATGGCGGGTAGCGGCATTTGTAAAATCAGATACATGATGCATAAAGCACGTAACAATAGCGGTTCCGTCTTCAGTTTCGAACCGGGCCTTTGTTCCGGAATACTGTTTAAAAGGATGCAGCTCTCCTATATAAGTATAGCCTCCCGGCTTTATAATCGGGGAAAGCTTTTCAAAAACAAGGTTCAGGTCTTCAATATGCTCCAACACCAGGCTAAAAGTAGCCAGGTCATATAATCCGTCGGCAAATGTCCATTCCTTGGTTATATCGGCCTGTTTAAATACCACATTCGGGGCAGTTGTCTTTTGCTTTGCTTTTGACAACATCTCTTCCGAAAGATCCACAGCGGTTATGCTGCCAGCTTTAGTCAATAACCATTGCGTATTCTTACCCGTACCGCAGCCTATTTCCAAACAGCTATCAAAATTAATAGTACGCAACGTTTCTGTTAATGATAGGGCCTCCAGGTCTCTCGTCCGGTTTTTATTGGTATCGTATTGTTGCGCCCATACGTTATAGGCATTTCTTACATCCATCATGATTGTATTATTAACCAAAGGTACGGCTAGCTTCCCTATTATAAGAAGACACTACCTGTAACCCAACTCGTTTATAGCTGCAATTTCGGCGGCTATGTTGATCCGGGCCTGCGTTTCATATTTGTTATAAAAGAACGCTGTATTAAAAATCTGACTCCTTTGTATAAATGCCGATAACACATTCTTACGGCCCCGTTGGTAAAAGACATCAGGGTATATGCCATACTCTTTTCTGATGCCCTCGCAATATGTTTTATACACAACCGGGGCCTGCCCTAAAACAGACAGATCGGCATCAGTGAAGTAATTAATATCGGGATCATCGTTAAGAGCATGTGACCGCGTAGCCCTGATACAGGTTGTGTTAATGATTGAATCGGGAACAGCCAGCTGCTCCATAGCATTTTTAGCCATCAGGGCGCTCCGCTCTTCGTTATCACCACGCATGGGCTCATAAATGATATCATGATAATAAAGAGCAAAAAGCAGGGCATCGCGGTTGATTATATGCGCTCCGGCGCCGGTAAGCTCGTTCAACAAATGGTTTAGATGCGCCAGTGTATGATAACACCGGTGTGGCTCTGTGTAAGAGGTAAACACCTGTTTCCAGTAAGTATCGATAATGGTACCGTTAGCAGTATATTTTACCAGTAATGATCTGAATGAAGTCTCCGGCATTTATTTGTTTTAAAAAATTTCTCCGCGTAACTGTAACATTATCTACGCTTTTGCGAATTATATATATCGAGACGGAAATAATGCATTACTCCTCTAAATTAAAAACAAAGAAGCAAACCATGGTTGCATACCATCAGGAATTTCGCCCCGGCAAAACTGCTGTTCACCGGTAATTTAAATACCGTTGACCATTTAGCTGTTGCCCACGGCCCTGCAGCCGCCGTATGTTTGTGAAACAATTAAAAAAAACTAAAAAATATTAAAACTTTATTTCAATGAAAAACTTAATTCTTTCTGCCGCGATGATATTAACCCTGGCCTTTAATGCCACTGCTACAGTTGAGCCGGTAACTGAAAAAGCCGAGAAAACATTTAACGAGCTTTTTAAAGGAGCTGATGGTGTTAAATGGACCAATACAGGAAATACTTACGAAGCTTTCTTTACCAGTGATGGCGTTAAATCGCGGGCTACTATCGATGCTAAAGGCAACCTGATCCAAACGATTCGTTACTACGGTGAAAACAACCTCCCTTCTAACGTGTTGTATGCCGTTAAAAAAGAATATAGAGGTAAAGAAGTATTTGGCGTAACCGAAGTGGCTAATAAGAACGGCGTCAATTATCGCATCGTTTTAAAAGATGACAAATCATACACTCATATCAATGCCAACAGCATTGGGGATACAGAGTTGGTTGCAAAATATAAAAGAGGCGACAAATAGGCTTCGACACAGTCTCCAAAGGTTTGAAGAACTCCTTTGGACAGCCAGACAAAGGCTGATTTAACTTTTTCTCATGTAAAACAACGGAGGGGGTATTCTTATCTTCTCCCTTTTTTTTGGATGCTACTGAACAGCCCCGGCACGATTTTCAAAAAGACCCCGGAGAACTGAATCCTATTGATGTTGCCCCTCTGTATACAACTATAAAATGACGTGCATCAAGCTGGTGCCAACAATAAAGCATTATAGATATCCTGAAGAGAATGATCCGTATTTTACGCCTGAAAAGAAACGGGTGAACCGACTGCAAAGCTCAGGCCCTTTCTGCACCCTACACTTCAATACCCCTTAGCTTACGGTATAGTTTTAGCGCATAAACATCTGTCATCCCCGATATAAAATCAAGCATACGCATGACCTTCTCATACGGAGAGCCGGCTTCATCGAAACGGAACTGTTGAGGCAGCAACTCCAGTATTTTTTTATGCTCTTTATCCCTTTGCGCTTTCGGTGTCAATGCTGCGGTAACGAAATCCTCCACCAGCCCCGACATAATACGGAAGCCCGCGATCTCCAGCTCTATTACTTTTTTAGCGTTGTAAATTCTTGTTACCGATACTTCGTTAATCCTTTTCAAAGTATCCTGCATACCGGGTATCGCATCCAGCAAACTTTTATTAAAGTTGCCTTCAAGGATTTCCTCCCTGTTTTCCCAAAATACTTCTGTGCACTTATTAATTAAAACATTGATAGATTTCGCACGCAGATAAGCAATGGATTCATTCGGGTCGGTACGAAGGTCTTCTGCTATTTGTTTTACACGCTCAATATTACTGGTATGGTGTTGTATGATGTCGATAAAGCTATCACGCACTTCCTTGTAGTCGAGTAAACCCAGGCGATGGGCATCTTCAAAGTCGATGATATTATAGCAGATATCGTCTGCCGCTTCAACAATAAATACAAAAGGATGACGCCTGTAAACCGTTAAATCCTGGCTTTCATCAACCAACATGTTCAGTTCCCTTGCTATCGCCAGAAACACGGTCTCATCAATATTAAAATAACCATATTTCTTCTGATGTACCTTCTCCTTTTTACCCGACGCCAGCGACTCACAAGGATATTTAATGATGGAGCCTAGTGTGCTGTAGGTAAGGCGGAAGCCTCCCTTCGCCCGGCCATTTTGATGCATGGTTAAAATACGGAGGGCATTGGCATTCCCTTCAAAGGTAGTCAGGTCTTTCCACTGTGCCGGTGTAAACAACTGCTTGAATGCCGTGTCTTCGGGCTTTTGGGTATCCCTTTTCCTGAAGTATTTTGAGATGGCATCTTCGCCCGAATGACCAAAAGCAGGATTGCCCATATCATGTGCCAGACAGGCGGCCGCTATCACATACTTCAGATTATTGGTATAGAAGTCTGTGGCGCGGCTGTCAGCACTTACTTCGGGCACCTGTGCCAGGCGTTCGCCTATTAAACCGCCTAAAGAGCGGCCAACACTGGCCACTTCCAATGAATGCGTTAACCGGTTGTGCACAAAGATCTCCTCGGGTAAAGGAAATACCTGGGTTTTATTTTGCAGCCGCCTGAAGGGACTTGAAAATATGATTCGGTCCCAATCTCTTTCATAATCGCTTCTTTCATCTTCCGTAGTATACTCAATGCCATACCTTCTTGAAGAAAAACAGTTGACCCAGTTCATTGCCATACCTAAAATTTTGCAATGCCAAAATTATAGGAAAGCCGCTTTAGATCCTATATTGATTAAAAGTGGCTTGCTCATTAAAGTACTACCCGTTAGTACGGCCGGTTGGGAGCAACAGCTCTTTCACGCGCTGCTTTATAGAACCATTCTTAAAGTAAGGGTAAATGTTTTCGCCTGGACAGGTTGTCATTGTACTATGATCGCGGTGCGTGGAAATAGTTTCCGGATCCATTTTATATTGAATACAGAAATGAGCGATGAGCCTGGAGAGCACATCCAACAGGTGTTGATTCATTTTCTGCTGACCATAATTACCCAGGAAGCAGATCAGCAAATGCCCGGAAGGATCGTATTCGGTGTTTGTTTCACCAACGGTAAGCGGGTTACGACCTTCATACACCGTTCCATCCGGCGCAATGAGGTAGTGATAAGGAATATCGGTCCAGTTTCTGTCTGGCCCCATGCACCAGGTTTGTATATTCTTTAGGCGCGTTGTGGCGCTTGCCGTATCCGGTAGCACCCGGCCACCCTCATGGTGTACAGTGATGCGCACCGGAACCTGTTGCTTATAGGGGCGCGGTGCACTGGCATTCCAGCTTGAACGGGGCTCAATGCGCACTATATCCGGGAAAACAGTTGTTTTGATACTTTCATTACCGGAGCGGTCCACCGCACTTACGGCAATCCTATTCAACGTATTTTTGCCTTCACTATTTTGCAGCGTAAAGGTTTGCAGGCTGCCGTTCAATACCTGGTAGTTCCAGGCTTTACCATACTGGTAATACAACACCCATTGCGATACATCACTTTTATTTTCGTGAGACCAGTTAACAGTAACCGCATCCTGTTGCTTACTAAGCGTTACACCCGGAGCGGCGGGAGCCGTCTGATCCAACCAATTGCTCGGCGGCACCAAAGCCTGCTTTTTATAAGGTCCATCCAATAATGCGCGGGCCAGGCCGGGATTTTTCGTGAGTGAAGAGATGCTCCAATGCACCACACCACTGCTTTTAGGTGTTATGCCCCGGCTGATCATGATCTCATTGATCACTTCTGTAGTGTTTACCGAACTGGTATCGCGGCCCACACTGATTCCGGGCCATACATGCCGGTTCATGGTATTCTCTTCAGACCACCAGCCCAACAAAACCGGGAAGCTTTGCGATAAGCGGCTGGCAGGCCAGTAGAGTTGTGGGGAAAAGTAATCTACCCAGCCCTTGTTCAACCAGAGCTTTGCATCTGCATATAATTCTTCATACTGATCAAATCCTTCAACAGAGGCCGGATGGCCTGGCCGCCAGATTCCAAAGGGGCTCAGGCCGAATTTAACATGCTTCTTTTCCTTCTTGATCTCGCCATATAAACGCTCGATAAATTCGTTGACGCTTTGCCTGCGCCAGTCCCCGCGCGATAATGACCCTCCAGCCTGCTGGTATTTTTTCCAACTGGCGGTATCGGGGAAGTCTTCATTTTTATTATAAGAAGGATAGGGGTAAAAATAATCGTCGAAATGTACGCCGTCTATATCGTATCTCTTTACAATATCCATCACTACATTCACACCATGATCCTGCGTTTCTTTCAGCGAAGGATCAAACCACCAGTATCCTTCTTTTAACGATACCACCAGGCCCGGCTTTGTTTTCACCAGCGACTGATCACTAACCGGGCCTCCCGCCACATGATGCGCACGGTAAGGGTTTAACCACACGTGCAGTTCCAGCCCGCGATCATGAGCCGCCTTTACCCAAAATTCTAACGGATCATAAAAAGGCTCGGGCGCTTTTCCCTGCTGACCGCTCAGGTAATAAGACCAGGGCTCTAACGAACTTTTATACAACGCATCTGCCTGTGGCCGCACCTGGAAGATCACGGCATTAAAATGATGCTTCTTTAAAAAGTCGAGTAATGCGATCGCCTCTTTTTGCTGGTCGCCGGCAGACAAACCGGGCTTACTGGGCCAATTGATATTGGCCACTGTAGCTACCCAGGCTGCCCTGAACTCTCTTACAGCACCGGGAACAGGCGCTGTTGATGCATTTGCTGGTGAAGGCAAAAGAGCCACGGATTTCTGCGATGAGCACGCAGCCATAACTAAGGTTATTATCGAAAACACATAAAGCCAATGCTGCTTACACATATGAAGGAGTTTAGTATGCTTAAATGTACTTAATACTTTCCATCATTCATTCGCATCCCTTAAATGCATTAACTTCAATTGCAAATAACCTTCAATGATCGAACTGATAAAAGGAGATATTACAAAGATCACCGCAGATGCCATTGTCAATGCTGCCAACTCCTCGCTTTTGGGAGGTGGAGGGGTAGATGGGGCGATCCATCGCGCCGGTGGCCCTGCCATACTGGAAGACTGCCGGAAAATAAGAGCCCGCCAGGGTGGATGTAAAACCGGAGAGGCGGTTATTACCACAGCCGGTAATTTACCGGCCCGCTTCGTGATACATACTGTAGGACCGGTTTGGCACAATGGGCAAGAGCGCGAAAAAGAATTACTTCGGTTGGCCTATGACAATTGCATGAAACTGGCGGCTGCACATCATGTATCTGCCATATCATTCCCTAATATCAGTACCGGCATTTACGGCTTCCCTAAAGAAGCGGCCGCCCCCATCGCTATTCAAAGCATCCGTGATTTTATGAGCCGGCCTTCTTCTATAGAAAAAATATATTCCGTTTGCTTTGATGAAGACAACTATGCTATTTATCAGTCCCTCCTCCGGCACTAGCATACTCCATTCTTGTCATCAGCAATTTATATAAACAAAGCGGGCATACCATAGCAATGGTACGCCCGCTCTGTTATTACAGCAGTATATTTTTTATTACTGGATAACGCTGATCGTATATTGATAGCTGTATTCCTTTCCGCGAAAACGATATTGATCCAGCGGTTTGGCACCCCAGGAGTTGAGCCCACCTACTCCTCTCTGAAACAGATCTACGTTGAGTATCGTACGATCTGCGGGTAATACGTCCGAAGCGTGCTGCTGCTTCTTGGTGGTGCCCGGGTCCCAGTCTTCGGTGCGGTAATTGGTGGCGCTAACAGATAGTGGCTGTGCCCCGCTAATACGTATGCCTTTGCCGTCTTTATCGGTAAGCGTAAACCAGCGCACATCTGTCTTATTACCTGCCTCCTGCGGGCGGTAATAGGGAAATGCCTGATCAGCTACATCTCCTTTCCAAACGCCTATAAAAGCATCGTCTTTACGATCTACATAATTCTCCCATGGGCCGCGGCCATACCAGGTAAACTGATCAAACCTGTCGGACAATTCCATATTCATTCCAAAACGCATCAACTCCGGCAGATTGGCTGTTAATGATTGGTAACTGGCGGTAATGGTCAGGGAACCATCACTATTAACGGTATATTTAACCAGGGTTTCTACTTCGATACCTGTTGGTTTAATCGTATAGATAAAACTGATAGCGCCATCGATTTCTTCTATAGATTTAAAAGTGGTTTTGTGGCTGTGGGAAGCGGCATCCCAAAGACGCAGGTGGTATTGAGCCTGCTCTCCAAAATCATTATCAGTTGGGGCCCTCCAGAAATTTATTTGAGGGTGTTTGCCAAATAACCATCCTATAGAAGCGTTAAAGGAGGTTAATCCACGTCCGTTTTTTTGAAATTCGTATGTAACTCCCCGGGCTGTAATGGTGACTTTTTCTCCTTCTTCCTGCTTCTCCCAGGACTTATTGGCTTTTCCCTGTTTACCGGCAAAATAGTTATTGCCACTTAAGGCGAACTCTCCTTTAGCCGCTTCAAAGCCTGCAGGTAAAAATTCAGATGCCTTCTTTGTTAAGGCATATACATGCAGGAAATACTCATTACCTGGCTCCGTGTTTAGTTGAGGGAGATTCAGCTTCATCTCTTTCTTCGAATCGGCCGCTACTGTCAGGTCAAAGTTTCCTGTTGCCGCGGTATCGCCATTTTTCAGCAGCACCCATTTAAACGTATAATCTTTCGGTGTAACAGGCACAAATTTAAAATCGTTGATTACATTAATAATACCGTTGTCCGGGTCTTTTGCTTCGAACAGTATGTTCTGGTACACTTTCTTAACGATGTGCGTGTGCGGCATGTATTGCTGATCGGGTGTTATGATACCATCCATACAAAAATTGCCCTCATTGAGTTTGTTGTACCCGTGCAGGTCGCCGCCGTAGGCCCAGTATTCGCGCCCCTGCTCGTCGGTTGTTTTATAGCCATGGTTATACCATTCCCAGATAAAACCTCCCTGCATATTTTTGCTGGTGCGCATCAGGTCCCAGTAATCCTGAAAATTGCCCATACTATTTCCCATGGCATGCGCATACTCACACATGATATAAGGACGCTTCAGGTCTTTGGCGGCATCTCGTTTCATGCTTTCCCAGGAAGGATACATATGGCAGATGATATCGGTATTCCTGTCTCTCTGGTAAGCCTGCTCATATTGCACGGGGCGGCTTTTGTCGCGGGCCTTGGCCCAATCATACATCGTAAAAAAAGCCTTGCCGTTACTGGCCTCATTGCCTAAGGACCAGAAGATCACCGAAGCATGATTCTTATCCCTTTCGATCAGGCGTTTCACCCTATCGAGGTGCGCTTCCTGCCATTCGGGAAAATTAGAAACATTGTCAGGTCCATAGCCCAGTCCATGCGATTCGAGGTTGGTTTCATCTACCAGGTAGATACCATATTCATCACATAACTTATACCACAGGGGTTGTTGTGGATAGTGCGACGTACGAACTGCGTTAATATTAAGCTCTTTAAACAGCTGAATATTACGCAGCATTACAGCCGAGTCCACCACCTGGCCGGTTTGGGTATTAAACTCATGCAGGTTCACGCCTTTGAATAACACCTTTTTGCCATTTACCAGCACCTGGCCGTCTTTTAATTCTATTTTCCGAAAGCCTATTTTGTGAGAAGTAGCTTCTACTACCTGGTTCTGACCGTTCTTTAAAGTGATCAGCATATTATAAAGATCCGGTGTTTCGGCCGTCCACTGCAGCGGCGTTTTAACCATACCTTCAAACCACAAAGAATCGGTTGCCCCTGCCGGTACCGTCAATTTTTTAGTTTGGAAAAATACTTTTTTACCCGCCTTATCAAAGATGGACACTTCCACTGTCTGGGCTGCGGAACTGTTGCCATAGTTCTTAATTTTCACATCCGTGCTGAAGAGCCCGTTTTTGTAGGCAGCATCCAGATCGGCATGCGAGAAAAAGTCCAATATACGGGTTGACGCGGTGCTGTACAGGTATACATTGCGGTTGATACCTCCTAACCGCCACATGTCCTGGTCTTCCAGGTAAGTGCCGTCGCTAAATTTATGCACCTCACATGCCAGGAGGTTATTACCGGTTCGGATATAGGGAGTGATATCAAACTCTGCCGGGCTTTTGGCATTCTCGGTATAACCCACTTTTTTACCATTAACCCACACGTACATGGAGTTGGTTCCGCCTTCAAAGTGAAGGAACACTTTGCGGCCATCCCAGCCCTGAGGTATATCAAACTGGTACCGGTAAGCCCCGGTAGGGGAATCTTCTTTATTGATAAAGGGTGGGTTCTTAGGGAATCCAAAGCCTGTATTCACATACATGGGTACGCCAAACCCGTTAAACTCCCAGTTACCGGGCACCCGCATCAGCGACCATCCGGCCGATTTACCGGATATGATGTTGGTGGCGCCTTTAATAGAAAGCCCCGAAACTGTGCCGGTTTTAAATGTTTCCTGGAAAAAGTCGGCAGGAACATCCGCTACCTTTTCCGTCCAGAAAAACTGCCAGTTGCCGTTTAACGACTGATAGTAGGGAGACGTATTGTACACATTCTGCAGCGCCTGCGCTTCTGTTGGGTAGGGAAGCGATGTGGCCCTTGTATTTTCTTTATTGATCGCAAACACCTCGGGATTTTCCCAATCGGGTTTTGTTTGTGCAAATGCACTTATTAACATCGTGCTAAACGTCAGGTTTAGAAAAATCTTTTTCATTTATTGATTATATTTTGCAACTAAATTTATTTTCGATCTTGTGACAAATGAGAACCTGGCATGTCTCGTACTGAATCAGTATTGATACGCATCCTACGAACGGCAACAAGGTACAGAATAGTAACGTAAGATGACTGTCAATTGATGATGTGTCTGTAAGACATCGCTCTCTCCGACCATCATTCTTCAACTTTACTAACACCTTCACTGGTCATTTGTACACGATTTATGGAGCCATCGGTCTTATAATGCAGGTAATCTATACACACAGACCTGCTATAGCTGCTCCCTCCGTTTTGTATAGCACCATTATGATAGATCATATAAGAAACCCCCTTGAATTCTACAATCGCCTGGTGATTGGTATTTGAATTACCGGCGATCTCGTTAAGGATGCCTTTGTATTCCCAGGGACCTTCGATACTCCGGCTCATGGCGTAGGCAAGTTTTTCAGGGAAACCGGATGCATAGCTCAGGTAATACCACCCGTTTTTATAATGAATCCAGGGTGCTTCCGTAAAGTTGAAGCCAGGAAACTCAATGCGCCTGATATTGCCGTCGATTTCAATCATGTTGTCTTTGAGCTTTGCGTAGTAGCATTCACGGTTCCCCCAAAAGATCCAGGACTGCCCGTTCTCGTCTGTATAAATGGCCGGGTCAATGCAGGCCCAGGCGTGGCTGGACGCAAAGCAATCTTTATTGGTGAGCAGGGGTTTGCCTAATGCATCTTTGTAAGGACCTTCCGGCCGGTCGGCCACCGCAACACCTATACCCGACCAGTTAGTGCTGATATACCAGTAGTATTTGCCATTGCGGGAGGCTACATGGCCGGCATAGGCATCGCCGCTTTTAGCCCATGAAAAATCTGTAATTTTCAGGGGTACCGGGTACTCTGTCCAGCGTTGCATGTCTGTTGTGGAGTGCACCAGCCAGTCTTTCATACGGTATCCATTTTGGTTGCCTGCTGAGTCATGTCCGGAAAACAGCCAAAGCGTATCTTTTTCAACCCATGCTGCCGGATCCGCTGTAAAGTGGTGGGTCATCACGGGATTTCCTCTGGCTATAAATTGATAGCGGTCGTCTTTTTGCCGCGGCTGAAGTAAGGAAGTAGGCACACCGCCCCATTTTGCCTGCAGCCGGCGGGCCTCTGCCTGCGTGATGCTGATCACGCTACCGTGCCGGGGATTGAAATCCTTGGTAAAAGACTCGGTTTGTGGCGTAAAGCCGAACAGGTCTTTACTTCTCTGGAACTCATAACGCCCACTTGAGTACAGGTCGTACATGAGTATATAATCATCGCTGTTATTCAGTTGAAATACGCTTGATCCTTCTACCGAAGTAGGAGTGCCTGCATACCTGTCCAGGTATTCGAAATCCTCTTTCCATGGGCCACGGAGAGACTTACTGGTAGCCTGCTGTATACCGTTTTTGATCTCCCTGCCCTGAGCATCTTTCGTGTTGCCCTTGTAAAAAAAATGATAAAGCCCGTCCTTGTAAATGATATCGCCATCTATACCACCATATTTAGGACTGAATAACAGCGTAGGCTCCTTTTCAAAACCGGTGAAGTCTTTATTGGCATAGGCGGCGTAAAAATCAAGTTTTTCATTATCCCGGAAGCGAACAGTAAAGTACACCAGGTACTTTTTAGCCCTGGCATCGTAAAAAGTTTGGGGGGCCCACACCCATTTCACGTTGCTGAATTTACGCGGGTACAGCTTTGCCAGGTCTATAACCCTATGCTGCCAGTGAACCAGGTCGGCGGACTTCAGCAGAATGATGCCGGGATTATGGTCCCAACCGTTTTTCACGGTAAACATATCAGTGGCGGTCATATAAAAAGTATTGTGATCGGCTCCGCGCAGGATATGCGGGTCGCGTATACCGCCAGTTTGTGAAATGGTATCCGATGCCAGCACCGGTTGGTTACCGTTCAGGGCCGTCCAATGCGTTCCATCGTCGCTCACTGCAAACCGGAGCTGTTCCTGCGTATTACTGTTGCCACTGCCTTCGAAGTACGCGAACAGGTAGCCGGTGAAGGAGGGACGCACCACCTGCTGGGCAGCTCCCTGTATGCAGCAATACAGGGAGCACGTCAGTACTGCAATAGTTAACCTGTATTGTTTTAAACCAACCTTTTGAAGTAGATGTAAGTTTTCCCCGTGGAGCGGGCGACTGGTAAAAAGCATATTAAACAATTTCATTTTCCTGTTGGTATGTTAATTTAAAAGGATAACCAGGGCCCGGGAGCGCCTGGTTATGCAGCATAGTTTTGGTTTTGAAAAGTTGTGATGATAACTGTTGGCTCAGGGTGTCCATTGGCCTGCAGCATCAAGTCCGTCGCGCCTCATCTGTTCAATAATGAGGCAATTATATATATAGTCCCAGCTGGAACTCACTTCACTGTCATAATTAAGGCCATAGGGCCACCAATGCATGCCATCCCCGCCAATTTTTTCATTTTTGGTATTTTGTATTCTATTTAGTACGGTATTGGCAAACTCTTTCTGGTATTTTCCACCTGTCACTGTATTCCCCCAGAACCCGGTAGTACCGGTACCAAAGCTGTGATTAAGTTCATGCAGCATTGTTCTTAACTGCTGGTAACCCGGGTTGGCGCCAAACCGCATCCACCCTTCGTTGTTAGCATCTGCTGTAGGAACACCCGGGTCATAATTAATCCATACATGTTTTTCGACAGAGGTATAGGTATTTACGTACCACACAGCGCTGTCAATCGCAAATTGCAAACGATCATAAGCCGCTTTTTCTTCCGCATTAGGGTAAGGTGCTTTGTTGATCGTATAAGTTAACTTGCCTTTTTGAATGGTGGTGAATTTTACATTATCGCTGTAGCTGATCCCTGACTTGTTTTTAGCATAGGCTCTGACATAATATTGGGTTTTAGGTTGCAGGTCCATTAACCCTATCCTGAACCGGCCGATGCCCTGACCGGGATCTTTACTTACCTGGTCAGATACAGTTGGATTTTCGGTAAGCGACCAACATACTCCACGTTCTGTGATAGGATCGCCGCCATCAGAAACTGGCTTTACATCCCAGTAAGCACGCGTGCTGCCAATAATGAACAGGGGCTCAACTTCAAACCGGGCAGCGCCCACAGCTGATGTCGTAAAGGATACTTCGTTGCCATAGGCCGTACCCGCAGCATTAATGGCATAAGCACGTATATAGTAACGGGTCGATGCAGATAGTTCAGTGAGCAGGCTGGTAAAAGAACCGTCGCCAGATATACTGGAAGTTGCATATTTTTTGTGGGCTATGGTAGGAGCGGGCGTTGTGCTCAGTACCATCCCTCTTTCTGTAACAGATCCACCGCCATTTGCGTTGATTTTGCCTCCGGCCATTGCCTCGCGGGTGGAAACAGATTGCATGTCGAGCGTGACCACCGTAGCTAAATTTGCTTTCGGAAGCTCTTTTGGTTCGGAGACTTTGGAGACGTCTTTTCCTTTGGAACAGGCATAGATTCCATATACACCAAGCAGGATCACCAAGAAAAAA
>JBQGCI010000339.1:0-6614 GCA_052038405.1 Acinetobacter pittii | reverse complement strand
AAATACTTGCAGCCGGTTACAGAAAAGGAAGAAAATACAATAGAGGGGAAATATGTATCGGCGCTTGATGAATTAGCCGAAAAAGATATCCTGGATTTGATCATTCAATTATCTCCCGGCTACCGTACGGTTTTTAACATGTACGTAGTAGAGGGGTACTCCCATAAAGAAATCGGGGACATGTTAGGTATCAGCGAAGGCACCAGCAAGTCTCAGCTTTCGCGGGCTAAAGCGCTCCTGCAGGATTTAGTAAAAAAACACATAGCAGACAGATCGAAGTAATGTACCATGAACAGCCATAATAAAATATATGATATTGAAGTAATTCCACCGGCTGGAGTATGGGATAATATTGTTCTCGAATTAGACAACCTCGAAGCGCATAAAAATATATCCGAACGTTTAACGGCGTTGGAAGTAAGCCCGCCTGCCATGGCTTGGGCAACCATCGCTAACCGGTTAGATATTACCAGCCAGGAAAAAGGCCTGGCAGATAAATTATATCATATAGAGGCCGCTGTACCTCCTATGGCATGGGCTGCGATAACCAGGGAATTGGACGACCAGGAAGCTTTGTCCATAATAGAAAAAAAGCTTTCAAATATACAGGTAACGCCACCCAATGGAGCCTGGGTGCATATTATCAGTGAGCTGGAAGGAAAAAAGAAGGAACAGACCCTGGTTGTACCCATGAATCATGGTTGGTTAAAATACGCAGCAGCAGCCTGCTTTATCGCTATTGTTAGTATTAGTGCCTTCTTTATTTTATCAGATGGAAATAGCGATGCAGGGTACACTGCCGGTACGGGTGGAAAGCCTGGTGGTGCTGCTAATGTGCAAAATGCTATTCAAACCAATGGTGCTCAGCAAGCAGGTACGGGAAACCGTCAACAGCAGGCCCTGGCTGGTATACGTACTAAGTTGGGCAACGCTTACAGTGCCTCTAATGAAAGAAATGCTGATCTGCAAAATCGCTATATTATTTTAATGACCCAGGATGGCAATATTGTCAGGATGTCGAAAAAGGTAAGCAATATGGCCGATTGTATAGCTGGCGAAGACCATAGCTGCGATGACCAGATCTCGAAATGGCAAAAGGAAATGGCCAGCAGCAACGCAGCAGCATCCCCGGATAACATCCTGGATCTGTTGGATATGGCCAGCGGCGATGTTACAGAAACGGGAGCTGCCCCCAATATGTAACAGTAATGGTTCCGGCCCGGTAACGCTTATTTTTGCGTAAAAAACAAATGGCACGTATTAAGGTACCGCTCCCCTCCTCTTTTTCTTTCACAACGCATATCCCCGTAAGAATTACAGACGTTAACTATGGCGGACATGTAGGTAATGATGCCCTGCTCAGCATTATTCACGAAGCAAGACTACAATTTTTACAGGATCTTGGGTATAATGAAATGAATATAGACGGCATTGGTCTTATTATGGCAGATGTTGCTATTGAATTTAAAACCGAGGCTTTTTACCGGGACGTCATCAAGATCTCTATTGCCGCTCATGATTTTAGCAGGGTGGGTTTCGAACTGGTTTATAAACTTGAGAAAACACAGGGAGGAAAAAGTGTAACAGTGGCTGTAGCCAAAACGGGAATGGTTGGTTTCGATTACCATTTGAAAAAAGTGGCCGCACTTCCCCCCAGCGCATTGGCAAAATTGCAGATCCAACACTGACCAGTTTACCATGTATACCGTATTATAAAGAATAAACGCTGGCGCATAAGAAGCAGGTATCAGACAACGGAGCAGTTTACGAATATGCCATTCCGCTTGAGCTAACAACATTGACAGCAATTAATTATAAATGCCAGGGCTCATCTATTAAAAAAAAAGCTGCCCGTCAGGCAGCTCTTTTACTAAACCAACTTTACCTCATAAATTATGGGGTCGCCAGGTTATTTAACATATCTTCTGTCATGGTTGACAGGTCAAACTGGGGCTTCCATCCCCAATCTTTTTGCGCTACCGTGTCGTCGATGCTTTGCGGCCAGCTGTCGGCAATGGCCTGCCTGTAATCGGGCTGGTATTCAATAGTAAAATCGGGGATATGATTTTGTATAGCAGCAGCAATTTCTTTTGGAGAAAAGCTGAGCGCGGAGATATTGTACGAGGTGCGTACCGTTATACGCTCTGCCGGAGCCTCCATTAATTCTATGGTAGCCCTTATGGCGTCGGGCATGTACATCATAGGCAAGTAGGTATCTTCCTTCAAAAAACTGGTGTACCTCTTTTCTTCCAGTGCCTCATGAAATATTTCAACTGCGTAATCAGTTGTTCCGCCGCCCGGGGCCGACTTATATGATATAAGTCCCGGGTATCGTAAACTCCTTACATCTATACCATACTTAATGTTGTAGTAATTACACCAGAACTCTCCGGCATACTTGCTAATACCATAGACCGTTGTAGGTTCTATAATGGTTTGCTGCGGGCAATTTTGCTTAGGCGATGTGGGTCCGAAAACTGCGATAGAAGAGGGCCAGTAAACTTTTTTAAGATTTTCTTCCCGGGCTATATCCAGTACATTAAGCAGTCCCTGCATATTTAAATGCCAGGCAAGGCCGGGATTTTTTTCGCCGGTGGCAGAAAGAATGGCGGCCAGTAAATAGATCTGCGTGATATTCTGCCTTATAATTTGCACATGGAGCATTTCCTTGTTCATTACATCAATGCTAACGTAAGGACCTGTTCCTTTCAACAATTCGTTTTCTTCCCTTAAATCGGAAGCAACCACGTTATTATTGCCATATATTTTGCGCAAGGCGAGGGTTAACTCAACTCCTATCTGACCGGAGGATCCTATTACCAGAATTTTATCTTTTACCATAAAAAAATTTGTAAGCAAACATATCAAAATAAAACATGTACCGGATGGAAATGCGCAATGGTTTTCACAGGCAGCTGGTCAGCTACTGAAAATACCCTATGAGCGTTACTATTTACTTTTCGATACATTTGCTTTATGCAAGCATTTTTAAAGACCTTATTTGAGCAGCAGGCTTATAACAGTAATAACTTCTTCCTGCTGGCGGGGCCCTGTGTAATTGAAAGCGAAGCCGTTGTAATGGAAGTTGCGGGCAGCGTTTCTGAAATATGCAAAAGGCTGGGAATACCCTACGTTTTCAAATCATCTTACAGGAAAGCCAACCGCACCAGTGCAAATTCTTTCACGGGTATTGGAGATGAAGCAGCATTACAGCTTTTAAAAAAAACCGGAACTGCTTTCGGGGTGCCTACAGTAACGGATATACATGCTCATGAGGAGGCCGCAATGGCAGCCGCATACGCAGATATATTGCAAATACCCGCATTTCTATGTCGCCAAACAGACCTGCTGGAAGCGGCCGCCAAAACGGGAAAGATCATCAATGTAAAGAAAGGACAATTTCTTAGCGGCCCGGCTATGAAATTTGCGGTTGAAAAAATAAACAACGCCGGAAATAACCAGGTGTTATTAACCGAAAGAGGCAATAGTTTTGGTTATACAGACATGGTTGTCGATTACAGAAATATTCCCTGGATGCAGGCACATGGCGTACCGGTTGTTATGGACTGTACCCACAGCCTGCAGCAACCCAATCAAAGCAGCGGGGTTACCGGCGGCAATCCTCAATTAATCGGTACCATTGCAAAAGCAGCCATTGCAAGCGGAGCGGACGGCATTTTTATTGAAACGCACCCTAATCCTGCGATGGCCAAGAGTGACGGAGCTAATATGCTGCCACTCGACCAACTCGAAAACCTTTTAGAGCAATTGGTAAAAATAAGACAGGCCTTGTTGTGAAAAGGCCTGTCTTACCTATTTTCATCAGCGTAGCTCCTGCTGTTGAACTTCGCTAAAAGCTTTGCAATATTTTTCCCGATACCGCAGGAACTCCATTCTTCCATTTGGCGCCGGTCATTTTGTATCTGTTTATTCTAATTCTCTTACCCACATATTTCTAAAGCTCACAGCATCTCCGTGATCCTGTAACACGATAGGTTCTTTCTCCTTGTGCCATGTATTGGTGGCGATGCCTATATACTGTGTAGCGCCCCAGATAGCGGTATTATTTTGCACCAGAACTCCATTATGCAACACCGTAATTCTTCCTTGTGATTTAACACTACTGTCCTTATTAAAACGAGGAGCTGTAAAAATGATATCGTAAGTCTGCCATTCTCCTGGCTTACGCGATGCGTTAACCAAAGGAGCTGTTTGCTTGTAAATACTACCGGCCTGGCCGTTGCTGTAGGTTCGGTTATTATAGCTGTCCAATACCTGCAACTCATATAAACCCATCAAAAAGATACCACTGTTGCCTCGTCCTTGTCCCTCTCCCTTTACTGTTGCGGGTGTTCGCCATTCTACATGCAGCTGGCAGTCTCCAAATGCTTTCTTTGTTTTTATGACACCTGTCCCTCTTACTACTGTAACGGCACCTCCGTCCACTTTCCATTTTGCGGGCTTTCCATCTTCTGTTTGCCATTCTGCCAAATCTGCTCCACCCAAAAGTACAATAGCATCGGCCGGAGCATCAGCTGCAGTTTTACCGGGACTTATAATTCTGGGCTCGGGCTGCCAGATTTCCGTTAACCGGGGCTCGTTATTTTGGGCGAACGACGCCGTACTTAAAAGCAATAACGGGATAGCTACAATTTTTTTCATGTGTGGTTTTACTTTATTTTTTCGGTGAGAAACGCTATGCTGTATCTATTGCCACTAACAATCGTTTACTGCATATTTATGATAAACTTACGGGGTTTAAAAACTTCTACAAAATAGAAAAACTTTTAAACTCCTGCAAAGGCTGGTCTAAAATTTCCACTTTCTTAACCTGGGCCCCGGGAGGCCCCTGCTGGCACCAACTGATCAACTCGGCCAGCCCAGCTTCGGGCCCGGTAACAATAATACAGACGGCATTTCCATCGGGGAGGTTTTCAACCGTGCCGCTCAGGCTTAATGCTTCCGCTTTTTGCCTGGTCGACTGCCTGAAATAAACGCCCTGAACTTTCCCCGTGACCAATATTTGTTTTGTCAGCATCATATCAAAAATTTAGAAGGCTTACCATGTTTTCAAGGTGCTCCTGGTCGGTTATATCAAAGTGATTCAGAAATTCGCTGTCTACATCAAGAACCGCTACAACCGTACCATTCCTGAGCACAGGTATTACTATCTCCGACCTGGAAACGCTGCTGCAGGCTATATGGCCAGGGAACTGTTCTACATCAGGCACAATCAGTGTCTGCGCCTGATCCCAGGCAGATCCGCATACACCGCGCCCCTTTTTAATCCGGGTACAGGCTACAGGTCCCTGAAAGGGCGCTAATACTAATTCTTCGCCCTTTACAACATAAAAGCCAACCCACCACCATTTAAACTGCTCCTTTAAAGCCGCTGCCATATTGGCCATATTGGCCACTATATCATCCTCACCCTGTAAAAGCGCCGCCAATTGCGGTAGTAATTGCCGGTACTGTTCATCCTTAGAGCCCGAAATGATCATTAAATCTTCTGCCATCTGTATCTTTTTATTCGAGAATACAATAGTAAAACCTTTCTCATCTGTTTTCATTAAAAGCGTTGGGCCACCTTTTGTAGACAGGCTGTTCCATTCCCGCTTTTATCAAAAAGCCAATATAAACAATCTGCCCCACGTAACAATGATGGTATTCAGCTACCGGTATATAATCTCACTATTGTAAAGCATGGTTATGGTATCAACCCTGCATCAATTGAAGCGCTTATAAAAAAGAAGCCCTCATTTCAGAGAGCTTCGTTTATAATTCATTTCGCTTTTTATCTCAGATCCACCACTTCCACACCCGGGTATTTGGCTTTATCAAAGGTGAAATCGGCATCGGAAATCGCTGCATTAGGCTTAAAGTTACTCACATTATACACATACCTGTTGCCGGTTTTTTCTACCACTGTGGTACTGATAATATTTTTAGTTGCTTTATCTACGGCTACATATACCCTGGCAAAGGGTTTATTTTTATCGATCGGCTGCATGATAATTTTATTAACATCCTTGCTTCCCACTTTTCCATCTTTGTCCATCACATACATAAAATCCTTATTGTAAAAATCGGTGAACAATTTCTGGGGTGTTATAGTTCCTTCTGATGAGTTGGCGCTGCTTATCGTCACCTCTTTGGCAGCCGGATCGTAGTTCCATATGGTAACTCCATCGCTTATAATTTTATTGCTGCCCAGGTTGATCGCATATTTATTTCCCTTCATTTGCACCGTTCCGTTTTTTGTGGTTAACACTTTACCGGCGGCACTGGCTATCTGGTAACCGAAGTTGGCAGTTACCGTTTTATACGTTTTAAACTTTGCACTTACCTCGTCTAATATGGCTTTTGCTTTCGGATCCTTTTGCTGTGCAAAAGAAAACACAGACATGAGCAGAACAGCCCCGGTGACATACAATTTCTTCATATTCAATTTTTAAGATTTTTTATTCTTTAATTTATTTATAGTAAGACGCCAATTTTCATGCCGTGGTGCGGTGGTTAACATTAATTAACATAATTGAGAAATGATGACAGTTAATGGTTGACAGACAATCACCAATGCTACCCCAGCATTTCCAGATGTTGCTGCAGGTCAG
>JBQGCI010000338.1:0-7234 GCA_052038405.1 Acinetobacter pittii | reverse complement strand
AATCAATCAATACGTATTTTCCTTTGAAAGAACTTAGTGCCACCGGGCGACCATTTACATCCGGCATAGTGAACTCGGGAGCCGGCTTGCCCACCAAATTACCCTTGCCGGTATTATCCATTTGCGCCTTCAGGTTTTTTTGCAAGGTCGCAAGCGCTGCATGTGCCGGGTTTTTCTTTACAACATCATTGATGGTCCCCATTACTTCCTCATTACTTAAAGGCTCCAGCCCTGCTGCCGGGTTGGACGCTGATTCCTGGTAATATCCCAAAACAAAAAGAGTTAATGCAGGGTTATCCGACTTTTTAATCTCGCTTAGTGTGAGATCTCTCAGATACGACGTGGCTTCGGCCCTTGCCTGTAACAGGGGAGCCATCAGGCTATCCGGTTTGTTTAATTGGTGCAGGCTGTCGATTTTGGTGGCCTGGACGTACAGGTTTTGCAATTTCTCGTTAAAAGCAAACATAAAAGTTTTCATTTTTTCGCTGGCAGGTGAACCTTTCACTTCGTATTTTTCAGAAAACTGGTTATTTTCCTTGTTCATCACCACATCCAGCTCTACTGACGGTTGATCATTAATAACCGACGCCACCGGGTACATACCCTGGTCGAGCCGTATATTATAAATAGTCGATTCACCGGTTTCAGTTTCAATTTTAAACGTACCGTCTTCTTTCAGGAGAGCAGAATCTACAATAACCGGCCTGCCGGTACCAATTGCCATTTCTTCGAGGTATACCATCTTACCGTTACCATTGGTAATTTTCCCGGAAACGGTAAAGCTGTTTTTATTATCTTCCTTACAGGCAACCAGGGCAAAAAGCGCGGATGCTACAAAAAGTATTTTTTTCATGTCGTTTAAAAGTTGATGGATCATAGTTTACTGTGCATCAAAATCGTATGAACCACTAACTATATGCTACTTTAATTTTTCTAATATAATTTCATTGGTCTTTTTAGGATCTGCTTTTCCCTTCGTACGTTTCATCACTTCTCCGACAAACAAAGCCAGCAGGCCTTTTTTGCCCTTCTTATATGCAGTTACCTTATCTGCCAGCTGCTCTAAAACAGCATCTATTACAGGCTCCAGTGCTGAAGCGTCTGATTGCTGAACCAGATTATTTTGCTCGGCAAGCAGGGCAGGTGCTGCCGTCGGATTTTGCAATAACAACTGGAACAATTTGGTGGATGCGGTTGAAAAGCTCAGTTTCCCGTCGTCTACACATTGAACTAAAGCAGCAACCTGCTCAGGTTGCAACTCAAATTCGCTGATCGATTTTGAGTGCTCGTTCATCCAGTTCTTTACGGGTCCTAACAGCCAGTTGGCCACTGCCTTATAATTTTGGGTATGCTGAATAACGGCCTCAAAGTAATCGGCTGTTTCTTTTTCTTCAGTTAGTACCAGCGCATCGTATTCGGGCAATTGGTACCGGGAACAGTAAATGGATACGCGCTCGGCCGGTAATGCGGGAATGGATGCCCTGATTTCATTGATAAACTCATCCTTCAGGTCAAAAGGCGTCAGATCAGGGTCGGGAAAATAGCGATAGTCTTCGGCATCCTCTTTATCCCGGATGGCAAAAGTGGTTCCATTGTTCGCATCAAAACTTCTCGTTTGCTGCCTGATGGTTTCACCAGCCTCCAGCATATCAATCAGGCGTTGCGCTTCAAAATCGATCGCACGTTTTACATTCCTGATAGAGTTCAGGTTCTTTACCTCAACCTTGGTGCCCAACTGCTTATCTCCTTTCTTCCTCACCGATACGTTGGCATCGCAACGCATGCTCCCTTCTTCCATATTTCCATCACAAACGCCCAGGTAACGAACCAGTTTTCTCAGTTCACTTACATAGGCAAAAGCTTCATCACTACTCCGCAGATCCGGCTCCGTTACAATTTCTATCAGAGGCGTGCCGGCCCTGTTATAATCAACTGCAGTACTCCACTCATTCACATCGTGCAGGCTTTTACCGGCATCCTCCTCCATGTGAATGCGGTTTAACCGTACATTTTTTTCGCCGGCATCCGTTTTAATAGGTACAAACCCCTCTTTGCAAATGGGAGTTGTATGCTGGGATATCTGGTAGCCCTTCGGCAGATCGGGATAAAAGTAATTTTTGCGGGCGAAATAGTTTTTCTTTTCTATTTCGCAATTACAGGCCAGTCCCATTTTAATGGCATGGCCAATAGCCTGACGGTTCATTTTAGGTAAAGTACCCGGATGTGCCAGGGTAATGGGACTTACGTGCGTGTTGGGCTCAGCGCCAAATGCAATGCTATCGCCGCAAAACAACTTGCTTTGCGTCAGCAACTGGGCGTGAACTTCAAGCCCTATAACTATTTCGTATTGTTCGTTTACTGTACTCATGGAAGGCTGTAAAAATAAGACGGATTTCTTACTTGGTGTTTGAAATTTGAAAAAGCCGGTTTAATCCTGCCGGTTAAGAAAAAGCCGGCAGTGTATTGTACTACCGGCTTTCGAAACCCTAAATCACAAACTTCTTTTAAAAGTGCCTGAAAATTCAGGCACGATTCCTTCAAAAACTATATTTAAACAACAATCAGAAAACAATTTTGTTCTGCCTACAGGTCGGCTGTTTTCAGCTTTTTGCTAAAAACAACATCTATCTGCTGCGATTTCCCGTTACGGTCTACTTTCAACTTTAAGGTAGAACCGGCCTTGCTTTTCCGGGTTTGCACCAGCAGGTCGTCTGTGCCTTCAATTGCAACGCCATTCGCCTCCTTAATAATATCACCTTGTTGTAACCCGGCTTTATCCGCATCAGAACCTTTCTCCAGTTCAATGATCTTAGCCCCCGTGCCTTTCTCAACATCCTGTATGGTTACCCCAAGTTTCGGGCCTGATGCATGTATTGCCAAACCCGGAGCTCCGTAAATGCGGAATTTCCCGTCGTTTAATCCTTTCGGAAAGAACTCTTCAAAATTGATATCGGGCCCGGAGAAGCCGGTTCCGTTCCTGTTGAACGTTATTACATCTGGCGCGTTCCATTTGGTCAGTTCTGCGGTAGTAGCAGCCGTTTTTCCGTTTCTTTGATACGTTACAGTAACTTTGTCACCCGGGTTTTTATCTCTCAGGCTGGCCGATAGCTGATCGGGAGCTTCAATGCTCTTATCGTCTATCTTTGTTATAATATCGCCTTCTTTAATACCCGCTTTTTCTGCAGCACTTTCCCCGGTTACACTTTTTACTGCTACCCCTGCTTCCGTCTTTTCTGTAATGACTCCCAACATGGCTTTATTAGGAACAGGCTTATTACCATAACCCCACGCCACTACCTCATCCGAATCGCCTTTCATCAAATCCAAATTATCGCGAAAATTACGTACGTCCTTAATCTTAAAGCGTTTCACAGTTATTGCTCCATCACCATTCTTATCAACAGGCGCCCCATTTACCGTAATGTTCTCTCCATCCACTACAATATTCAGCTTCTCGTCTGAATTTCCTTTTTTAGTGATAATAATACGCTCCTGCTCTTTCGGTTCGGCATTGTCCTTCTGAGCCAGTAGTACGCCCGGCAAAGCCACTGCAGTAAACAATAAAATTTTTTTCATGCCTGTTTCTTTTTCTTTTTTACAATTTGAGCCAACCTACGTCGGTCTTCGTATTTCAAAGATAGGACAAAACCAGAAATACGAAGTGTTTCGGAAGTGTTAAAGATTCGTACAGTTCTGTGCATGCAGTACTAGCCTGCCGGTTTGGAAAGCTCGGTACCGCATTTCTTACAAAACCGGGCGTCAGCCGCATGATTACGATTCTGGCATTTGCTGCAAACCCGGTCATCGTTATCCATGTCCCGGTACTGCGACACGAGGGATGCCGACATAATACCTGTAGGAACTGCAATGATAGCATAACCCAGTATCATTATAAATGAAGCTATGATCTTGCCTATAGCGGTAACAGGTGCCACGTCTCCATAACCTACAGTTGTAATGGTTACGATAGCCCAGTAAATACTTTGTGGAATACTGTGAAACCCGGGGTTATGTTCATATTCCAGCACATACATTACTGACCCCAGGAAAACTGTGAGTAACACGATGAAGAATAAGAATACCATGATCTTATTGAAGCTCCTGATCAGGGCAAACATCATATAGCGGCTTTCATCAAGAAAACGTACCATCCGGAAAATCCTGAATACTCTCAATAAACGGAAAGAACGGATGATCATCAGCATATGCCAGTTGGGCAATACGAACTCGAGATAAGAAGGTAGTATCGCCAGCAGGTCTACAACTCCGTAAAAACTTTTGGCGTAGCGTTTTGCCTCGCGCACACAGTAAAGCCGAAGCAGGTATTCGATACTAAACACCACCATAAAAAAGTAGTCGAGTATATTAAAGATCGTATCGTAGGCGATGGCAATTGATTCTACACTTTCAAGAATAAGCAGGATTATATTGGCCAATATTAAAATAAACAGCCCAATATCAAATGTTTTACCCGCGGGGGTGCTGCTTTGGAAAATGGTAACATACAGCCAATACCGGAAAGATTTCTTCTCCTCTGGTGCGTTCTGGTCCTGCAATACATCGTGTTTATCGGGTATTAATCTGAAGAGAGACATAGTTGTAAGATACTTAAGAATCAGCTATATAGTTTTTGTACGCGCTCACTAAAATATACTTTCCGTTTTTCTTTGGCTAAATATTTCATAGTGATTTCATTACCTTGTGGATCATGCTCCTGCTGGTATGCCTTAAAATCTTTGTTCGTTCCGGTTTTTTCCAGGTTTTTATAGAAGGTTTTAGCATAGCGGCGCACGGCACCGATCAGCTTACTCAACTTTCGGGGTGGTATCTTTCCGGCTGTACTCAGGGGGTGTATTCCCGATCGGTACAAAGCCTCTACTCTTATTTTATTACCAACGCCCGTAAAAATTTTCTGGTCCATCAGCAGCCCGGCTATTTCTTTTTCAGGGTAACCGGCAACCAGGGATTTTACATAAGCAGCGTCAAAATCAGCACTTAAAATATCGGTACGCGGATCGAAAAGTTTCGCTTCATTGTCTATTTTTTTCACGCTCACTACATAGCCGTTGATCTCACCTTTGGCAAATTCGAGAAAAAATTTCCGGTTTACTTTTTTGCGTTCATTAATCAATACATCTCCAAACAGCCCCAGGTGCAGCTGCACCACGCCGTTTGTGAAAATAAAATACAGGTGTTTACCATGTGTTTGTAGCTCCTTAAGCTTCCGGCCATTGATCCAATCTGTGGGCATGGGCCCATAACCGCCAGCCTGCTTTACTGTTTTACCTACAAAAGGCTGCAATTGATTTTTTAGTAGTAGAATGGAAGGGCCTTCGGGCATACATGTTTTTATAGTGTGATGCAATTTTTACGCCTAAAAGAAAAAAGCCTCACAACCCGAAGTCTGTGAGGCTTATAGTATAATATCCCGGCGTGCCTATAACAGGCTTTTTACGGCTTCAATCACCTGCGGTAACTGCCCTGCCTCCTGCCCGCCGGCAGTTGCCAGTGTTTTTTGGCCGCCGCCCCCGCCTTTAATCAGCGGGGCGATATTTTGCTTAATGATCTGTCCGGCATCTAAACTTCGTGCGGCTACCACATTATCTGCTATGCTTACTGCTACAAATGGTTTACCGCCAATATTGGCGCAAAGCACGATCACAAAATCTTTCAGGTGATTCTTTAAATCGGCGCAAAGTTTTTTAAGTGCATCAGCGTTGCTGACTTCTACAATATCCCCGATAAAGTTCACCTGGTTAATAATCTGGTCTTTTTGCAATAATTCGTTGCGGATACCCACCAGTTCTTTCGCTTCCAGCCGCTCTACCCTTTTTTCCAAGGTTGTTTTTTCACCAGAAAGCTTTTCAATAGCTTTCAGCGGCTCTTTGCTTTTCAGCACTTCGGTCACTTGTTTGTATTCGTCCAGTTTTTGCGTCACAAAATCAAAAGCCGCCTGCCCTGTCAGGGCTTCAATACGGCGAACGCCCGCCGCTACAGCACTTTCTGAAGTGATGATGAATAAGCCAATGCTTCCGGTTTGGGATACATGGGTTCCCCCGCAAAGTTCTACCGAGAAAGCCGGGTCCGCTGTTACCACCCTAACTGTATCGCCATACTTTTCACCGAATAATGCCATGGCCCCCAGTTTCATGGCTTCATCTTTCGGCATTTCTTTGATAACCACCGGGTGGTTCTCCCGCACTTTCTGATTCACGATCTGCTCAACCTGTTTAATCTCCTCGTCGGTAATTTTTGAAAAATGGGAAACGTCGAAGCGTAACACTTCAGGCGATACCATCGAACCTTTCTGGTTGACGTGCGCACCCAATACCTGCTTTAAAGCAGCATGTAACAGGTGGGTGGCTGTGTGATTATAAGTAATATATGCACGTTCCCGGGCATCTACCGAAGCCAAAACTTCCAGTTCTATCTGCCCCGGTAATTTATCTGTAAAATGGATGATGAGGTCATTTTCCTTTTTAGTATCTGTAACCAATACTTTTTCGTCCCCAAAATGCAAATTTCCCTTGTCCCCCACCTGGCCACCACTTTCAGCATAAAAAGGAGTGGTTTGCAATACCAGCTGGTATTGTTCCTTTCCTTTGGCTTTTACCTTACGATACTTTACTACATGGGTTACCGCCTGTAGCTGCTCATATCCGATAAAAGTGGAGGGGGTGTCTTCGGTTACCAGTATCCAATCTTCTGTATCAACCGCAGTTGCGGCCCTTGAACGGTTTTTTTGCTGCTGCATTTCGGCTTCAAAGCCTGCCTCATCCACCTGCAGGTTGTTCTCTGAAGCAATCAGTCTTGTCAGATCCGCCGGGAAGCCATAAGTATCGTATAGCTCAAAAGCTTCTTTACCATGGATCATACCACCGGTTGATGCGCTAATGATATCGTCGATCCGCTTCAGTCCTTTCTCTAACGTTCTTAAGAAAGAGTCTTCTTCTTCCCGGATTACTTTGGTTACAAAAGCTTCCTGCTGCTGCAACTCGGGAAACACTGTTGCAAACTGCGCCGCTATAACCCCGATCAGTTGGTGTAATAAAGGTTGTTTATAATCCAGGTAAGAATAGTAATAACGAACGGCGCGGCGCAGGATGCGGCGTATCACATAACCTGCTCCCGTATTTGATGGTAATTGTCCATCCGCAACAGTAAAACTAATGGCGCGGATATGATCGGCCAGAACCCGGAAAGCTACGGCCTGCTTGCTATCTCCGAAATCATA
>JBQGCI010000337.1:0-18167 GCA_052038405.1 Acinetobacter pittii | reverse complement strand
GAGCGGATGTCTGCATCATTAAAACCCCAGGCCCGTACTTCGATATGGCCGTTCACAACATCAAAAGAATAATAATAGCCCGATCCCTCTTCGTCCATATCGGTAACCAGTCCTAATTTGCCCATACCTTCAACAGAGAGTACACCCTCCCAAATAAAATCATCCGCAGGTTTTTCCATCACGAATAATTCATGGCCACTCCGCGAACCTACTACCCAGCGGTTATCCTCCACCTTGAAAGAAGCTGTTGGATTATTAAATAACTGCCGCAATTCCTTGAAATGATTTTGATCGAATGCATCGTAGGCTACTGATTCCCAATGATCAAAACTTTTAAGCAACAGCCGGCCTTTTTCGTCTGTATCTAATTGCTTGGGAGGTAAAAACACACGATGCGAATTGATCAGCCCCGAGGTGTAAAAAAAGGAATAGATAAGCGTTTTACCGTTAACGCTTTCCACCACTCTCGCTGCATAGTTTCCCTGCGGCAATAATACATTGGCGTGAAACGCATGGTATTCTCCCAGGAATTCATTTGCAAACCAATAGCGAACTTTTACATCTTCCCTGATAGATGCAATAGCATAATAGCGGCCCTGCAACTCAAATACACAGGGGCATTCAAGATCGTCATACATCATGGGTGTATGCAAGGGTTTCATGTAGGTTACCTGTTCGTTTTCCTGTTTCAGTAAAGCGATACAGCCGCGCCTGGATACAGGGCCCCGGGCCGATCGCGCGCATACCAGGAAATACGTAATATTTTCGTGATCAATCCGGTAAGGATCCCTGAAACTTAACCATTTACGCGGACTGTCGTCCATGCTTTCGTAGTAGGGTCCTTTAGACTCAATAGGGAAGATGCCCTGATTCTTTTTTTCCCAGTTATAAAGGTCATAAGATACGGCCAGACCGATCATTGAGTTGGTGCCCCTCAGCTTTCGTTGTAAACCGGTGTAGTACATTTCAAAGCGTTCCCCTACCTTGCATACATGCATGGTCCATAACATATCATCATCCCATTCACCAGGGTCGCCTACGAATAAAGCATTCTTAACCCTTTTCCATGAGATGCAGTCGTTGGATACCGCGTGGGCAATGTAGTCATGATTGGGTATAATTAAATGAAACAGATGGTAAACGCCCTCATGCAATATAATGGTGACATCACCTATTTCCCAGTCGCTAAAACCCGATCCCGAATAAAAACTTCTTTGTATGTTTTGCATTTGTTTAAAAATAATTATATTTCAAGCTCTCAAAAACCACACCTATAAAAATGAAAAGTTATTACATTCAATTATTTAGCCCTCATGGTCTGATCAGATTTCACCAGGCAGAGATAGGCCGCGATAAAGATACAGGAGGACAGGTTAAATATGTATTAGAATTGCTGGAAGCGCTTTCGAAGCATCCGCAGGTTAGAAAAGTAGATCTCTTCACCCGGCGTATCACTGATAAAAAAGTGTCAGCCGCCTACAGTCAGCCCATCGAAGTAGTTAATGAAAAAGCCCGTATTGTAAGGATGGATTGCGGCGGGCAGCTGTATAAGGAGAAAGAACAACTATGGGATCACCTGGATGAGTTCATTAATAATACCATACGTTTTAATGAAGCAGAAGATGATTATCCGGATGTATTGCACGGGCATTACGCCGATGGTAATTATATAGCCTGTGAACTCAGCAAGATCTTTGCGCTTCCTTTTATTGCCACCGGCCACTCTTTAGGAAGAAATAAAAAACGTATGCTGCTTAACCAGGGCTGGGAAGAAAAGAAGGTGAACGATCGCTTTAATATGCAGCGTCGTATAGATGAGGAAGAAAAAGTGATGGCTAATGCAGATGTGGTAATTGTTAGTACCCGGCACGAAATTGAAACACAATACCTGGGATACAACAATAAACCGCAGGCTAATTTTAAAGTGATACCGCCGGGCGTTAACAGCGATGTATTCTATCCTTATTACCGTTTGGAAATGCCTGCATTTGCCATGACCATAGAGCAGGAACAGGCCTTGTATAAAATCAATTCTGAAATAGAAAGATTTTTGTTCAATGCTGACAAACCCCTCATCTTATCGATTGGCCGTGCAGATAAGCGTAAGAATTTTGAAGCCATCATTACCAGTTACGGGCAAGATAAAGAGTTGCAGGCAATGGCCAACCTCGCCATTTTTGCCGGCGTGAGAAAAGATATTACACAAATGCCTGAGGACGAGAAAGAGATATTGACCAATCTGTTATTGCTGATGGATAAATACGACTTGTACGGTAAAATGGCATTGCCGAAAAAAAATGATCCGGGTATAGAGGTACCCGAGATATACCGGATTGCTGCCCGTAAAAAGGGAGTGTTTGTAAACGCAACACCCGGGGAAAACTTTGGGCTCACTATTGTAGAGGCCGCTGCCTGCGGTTTACCCATCGTAGCATCTCCAACCGGAGGACCCAAAGAAATTGTTGAGAAAGCTGATAACGGACTTTTGATTGATGTGGAAGATACCGCAGCCATTGCGAGTGCATTGAAGAAGATCATAGCCGACAGGAACTTATGGGATCAGTATTCGGCCAACGGCATCAAAGCCGGCGCCGAAGATTATGCCTGGAACAAACATGCAGAGAATTACGTAGAAACGATCAATGATATTTTTAAAGAGAAATCGGAAAAGTTCCAGGCACAAACTTCCTTTGGACGAAAACTCGCTGATGCCCGATTGTTTTTAATAAGCGACCTCGACGGTACGTTGGTTGAAGGAGACGATTTGACCGGTCTTGAAGCCTTAATGAACTGGTTGCGTGACAACCCGGGCGTGGTGTTTGGTATATCCAGTGGCAGAAGCAAAGCCTTAATGCAGGAGGCGCTTCAGAAGTATCCGTTTGTTAATCCGGATGTACTGATTTGCTCGGCCGGTACAGAGTTGTACTATACCAAAGACTTTATACCGGATGTAGGTTGGGAAAAGCATATTAATCATCAATGGAAGCGTGAACAGATAAAAACCGCAATGGAAGAGCTTCCCAATATAACCCTCCAGGGAGCGGATGCGCAATGGCCTTTCAAGATCAGTTATTTCGCCACAGAGAATTTTACCAGGGATGACCTGGCTAACGTAAATAAACAATTGTATGACCGGAAACTACCGGCAAAAGTGCTGCTTACAGACAATAAATACCTCGACATTATTCCGCGCCGGGCGGGAAAGGGTAATGTAGTCAGGTATCTTAGTTACAAATGGAAACTTCCGGTAGAGCAGTTTATCACCTCCGGAAATGGTGGTAACGACATAGATATGCTGCAGGGGCAGGCAAAAGGCATTGTGGTAGCCAACTATAGTAAGGAGCTTGATGTGTTAAAGGGAAAGCGAAATGTATACTTTGCACAGACACCTTTGTCAGCAGGCATTTTGGAGGGAATCAATTTCTATGCTAAAACAGGCAAAAAATAGGATGAAGAGTCATTTTTATACAAAGTGGGATAAACGTGAATAATAATGATGATGTTGGCCTTGTATATACCCGGCCGGCAGATCGCGGGCAGCAGGTTACTGATGACGGTGCTGCGCTTTACTGGCATTTATTTTGCTGCAAATTCTAATAGAGTTTACGGCGATGTAGCTGTTGCTGTAGCTGCTAAATGGAAGCAGTCATTAAGCAGGGATCATGTAAACGAAGTGACAGCTCACCAATCGGGAAAGCAGGTGCAGGCAGCGACGGGTGTATCTTCAGTTCAGGCTGAGAAGGCGGCGATGTTAATGCGGTTAACGCTCGTGCAGATACCGGTGATAAAAAAACGGACCAAACACGGTGCTCCTCCGCATCCCGACCTATGCAGCAACTCAGTCACTTTTTGCTATAACATACAAGTAGCCGCCTCATTATTGAGGCGGTTTTTTATTTTAAGGATATTGATTAGCTTTGTTAATAGTAACTAACCCGTGATAAAGCATGCTTATTCTTAAAATCAATAAAATGAAATCATTTTTTTATACTTTAATCACTGTCGTTCTTTTCGCTTGTAATACGGCTCCTAAACAAGGTGAAGGCCCTTCGAAAGATTCCTCAACAGGGATCGCGGAGAAAACGGAACCGGCGGGGGGCGAACAGTGCTACCTCTTTGTTGCGGCAAAAGATACTTATGCATTAAAGCTGAATATTGTAGACACAGCGGTAACCGGCACGGCGGTATATAAGAATTTCGAAAAAGACAGTAGTCACGGCACAGTGGAGGGCACAGTTGATGGTGATATTATCCGCCTTTGGTATCATTTTCAATCAGAAGGCATGAACAGCGTTCGTGAATTGTATTTTAAAAAGGAGGGAGATCAACTGGTTACGGGCACCTCCCATGAAGCAACCCGGGCCGACACCGCTTATGTGCCCGATGCCAAGGCCGTGGTTTATAATGGCCCGGTATACAGGAGAGGAGATTGTGCCAGCGCTCCTGAACTTTAATAACCCTGTCCCTTTCAGGTATCTATTCACTTTTGACTGAGGAGCGATTATTGGATGGCTTAATATATTGATTTGCGACACCTATTTGAATTACTAGAGCATACGAACCGAAGCGTTTTTCTTACCGGCAGGGCGGGTACGGGTAAAACTACGTTCCTGCAGGATTTTGTACAGAAAACCGGTAAGAAGTTTGCCATAGTGGCGCCTACAGGCATTGCTGCTATTAACGCTGGCGGAACCACGATCCATTCTATGTTCGGGCTGCCGCTAACCACTTTTGTGCCCACAGTGGAATTTGTAGACAGGAATGAAGCGATCAATATTCCAAACTTACTGCCTCACTTCAAATACCGGAGAGATAAACTAAAGCTGTTGCGGACGTTGGAAATACTCATTATAGACGAGGTTTCCATGTTGCGATGCGATGTGCTGGATATGATGGATCTGGCTTTAAGAACGGCCCGGAAGTCGCCGCTTCGGTTTGGTGGTCTACAAATACTCTTTATAGGAGATCTTTACCAGTTACCGCCGGTAGTAAAACCAGAAAATGAAAGGATCCTTCAAACCTTTTATCCATCTCCTTTTTTCTTCGAGGCCAAAGCCCTGGAAGGGTTACATCTTTTAACCGTTTCCCTTACTACGGTATACCGGCAAACAGATCCTGTTTTTTTAACGATGCTGAATGCCATCAGGGATAGCGATATAGAAAATATCAATTTCGGCCTGCTGCATAGCCGCTACCAGCCCGATTTTGATCCTGAGGAATTTTATGTGCACCTGGTATCGCATAACTATATGGCGGATGCCATCAATAAGCAGAAGTTAAGGGCGCTAAAAGGGAAAAGTCATATCTACAAAGCCAAAGTATGGGGCGAGTTTAAGCCGAATCTGTTTCCAAACGAAGAAGAGCTGGAGTTGAAGGAAGGGGCACAGATCATGTTCATCAGGAATGATAAGGACGAAAGCAAACGCTTTTATAACGGGAAGCTGGCGACCATTACCGGGCTCCGCGACGAAGAGGTGAAAGTGCTGCCGCAAGACGAAACAAGAGAGTTGACCATTGTACGGGAAACCTGGGAAAACAAAAAGTATTTTATCGACCAGGAAAATAAGGTTGCTGAAGATGTAATCGGGAGTTATGAACAATTTCCGTTCAAACTGGCCTGGGCTGTTACCATTCATAAAAGCCAGGGCCTTACTTTCGATAAAGTGATCATCGATGCAGGAAAGTCTTTTACCAGCGGGCAGGTATATGTGGCCCTGAGCCGTTGCAGAACCCTGGAAGGTATTGTGCTGAAGACAAAAATTCCTGCCCACGCTATTATCAATGATACCCGTATCCAGCTTTTTCAGCAGAAGACAGAAGCCGGAAACCAGATCGAAACCATTGTAGCCGCCGAGCAGTATAAATATGTAGGAAACAAGCTGCTTCAAAAACTTAATACGCAGGAACTGCTGACGGAAGCAGAAGCCTGGGAAGCCGCCATACAGGAAAGCGCAGTTATCAATAAAACAGAAACATTACCTGTGGCGCAACAGGTAATGGACGACCTGAAGGCGGCAGAAGTCATATACGGGAAGTTTGCTGCATTTTTAAACCACCGGCTTGAGCACTATACACAGGTACCCGCGGAATGGCAGGCGATAGAAGAAAAAAGTAAAGGAGCCGTAGCCTTCTTTTTTAAGAACATCAATGAGAAAGTATTTATACCTGCAAAAGAATGCTATGCAGAAACTAAAGGTGCAAAGGGCCTGAAAGCCTATAACGAGGTATTGAAAGGCCTGATTGATGTTATAGGCTCCTATCTGTCTGTACTGAAAAGTGCCCGCTTGCTGGATACTGCTTTGATGGAAGGTGAGGCATTGGTAGTGGAGAAGGCCGTTTCAAAAAAGCCGACTCACGTTGTCAGTTTCCAGCTTTTTGAGGAAGGTAAATCGCCTGAAGAAATAGCCGCGTTACGATCGCTCGCCCAGGGAACTGTTTTGGGGCACCTGGCTAAAATGGCATCCATTGGAGTACTCGACCTGGACCGGCTGTTTAACCAGGAAGATATTAAATTGTTTGAAACACGGTTTAAGCAGCACAGCTTCAAAAGTATTACCGAATGGAAGCAAGCCCTGCCTGACTCCTGGGATTACAATGAGATCAGGATACTGGTCAATCACTATACCTATAAGGCCGGTAAGCAGCAACCGAATAGTTCGGTGAACGGGCCATCATGATCCGGGTGGTTGGCATTCAATCCTGCCCAAAGGGAAAGCATGGTATTGAACCGACAGCCGGTTTTACTTTCTTACGCGGCTCATTTAAAAAGATGAAGCAACCCTGGCCTGATATAAGGCGGATAACAGGTGCCATTATTTGTTCAGGGTATACCTATTTCTTTGGCTTTGGCTTTGAGAAACTCCAATGCCGCTTCACGATTATTTTCTACGATCCCGTCGAGTATCGCATCTTTAAGACTGTCTTTTAAAATACCTACAGGCTTCGAAGGCGCAAGATCGAAGAGCCGCATAATTTCAGAGCCGTCCACAGGGGGCTGCCAGGTCCTGATCTGGTCTTTTTCTTCAACTTCTTTACAGCGTTCACGAACCAGTTTGAAATTTTCAATATAGCGTCTTACTTTCTGCCGGTTCTTGCTGGTGATATCTGCTTCGCACAGCGTCATCAACGCATCAAAATCCTCACCCGCGTCAAACAGTAATCTGCGGATAGCGGAGTCGGTGATATCTTCTTTTGTTAAACTTATGGGGCGTAAATGCAGCTCCACCATCTTTTTTACAAAACGCATTTTTTCATTGGCCGGTAATTTCAACTCGTTAAAGATCCTGGGCACCATGCGGCCCCCTACTACTTCATGTCCGTGAAAGGTCCATCCATGACCTTCTTCAAACCGTTTGGTAGCCGGCTTGGCTATATCGTGCAGGATGGCAGCCCATCTCAGCCAAAGGTCATCAGAATGTTTGGCTACATTGTCGAGCACCTGTAAGGTATGGTAGAAATTATCCTTATGCCCATGGCCATCTACAATTTCGGCGCCTGCCAAAGCCACCATTTTAGGAAAGATCAGCTTTAGTAACCCCGTTTTATAAAGCAGGTCGAAGCCAATAGACGGTTTAGGCGCTTTAATAATTTTATTCAGCTCATCGGTAATACGTTCCTGCGAAATGATCTTGATCCGGTCGGCCTGTTCCGATATGGCCAGCAATGTTTCGCCGGCGATATCAAAATGAAGCTGCGCAGCAAAACGAATGGCGCGCATCATCCGCAAAGGGTCATCGCTGAAAGTTTGCTCAGGCTCTAAAGGGGTAATAATGGTTTTCTGCTTTAGGTCTTTCAGGCCTTCGAAAGGATCCACGAGTTTACCATAGTCATGCTTGTTTAACGAAATGGCGAGCGCATTAATGGTAAAGTCGCGCCTTTTCTGATCGTCGGCCAAAGTGCCGGGCGCCACCTGTGGTTTACGGCTATCGCGCCGGTAGCTCTCTTTACGGGCGCCTACAAACTCAATATCAAAAGGCTCCCTGGTGAGTGGCAGGGGGATATTAATATGGGCTGTTCCAAAATTCTTGAAAAAGCTCACGCGCGGAACCGGCTGAAATTGGGCCGCCACTGCATGAGCCAGTTGAATACCATCGCCTATACAAACAATATCGGCATCCTTCGTGGGACGCCCCAACAGCTTGTCCCGTACAAATCCGCCTACGAGGTAGCTTTCCAGCCCCGACCCCTGTGCAGCGGCGGCAATTTTGGCAATAACCAACTGTTCCTGTTCGTTTAATTCAATATCCATGCGGCGACAAAGATAAAAGAGTTTAAAGTTGTGGATATTGTTGTTTATTGCGTCTTATATAGAAGAACTCATGAAATATATAATTCTACCATTTCTTCTGGTTGTGCTGTTTGGTAACAGCAGGGCACAAGACGACGTATGGACGGCCTACTGGAACGGCGATACCACCTTGTACGGTTTTAAAAATGCGGCAGGAAGGGTGATGATTGAGCCCCGTTTTACCGGCGCAGGCATCGCCAGGAAGCTGGAACATATTATGTCTGTAATAGAAGCATCTCCCGCAACAGGCAAATGGTCTGCTTATTTTCTCACCCGCAGCGGCAAAAAGATTGGTGCCGACAGCCTTTACTTTTTTGATAATGTGCCTGATTGTGAAAATGAGGGATTTATCCGGTTCAGGGATCAGGGGTTAGATAAAGTGGGATTGCTGAACCGAAATGGCGAGGTGGTTGTTCCGGCTATTTACAATTATTTAGAGCGGGTTCAGAATGGTTTATTAACCGGCTTAACCGGCGCTCAAAAGAAGCTCGACGGCGAACACCATTACTGGGAAGGCGGCGAAACAGTTTTGCTGGACACATCCGGTAAAATACTGATCCGCTCTTTTGCTGTACCCAGTGGCATCAATCTTTATTCTTTGAAAATTTCGGAAGCGGTTGTTCATGACCCCGTTCGTATCAGTTACAAAGCAGTAGATGGCCGCTATTATTCATTTATAGACTATGAAAAAGAGTTTGCAGCCTGGCTGGAAAACCTCGTAACTACGTTGGATAAAAATACACTGGAGCAGTACGTTTTTGATCAGGTGTCTTATTACACGGAAGACGAGGGATGGGTATTTAAAGAGGGGAAACCGTTTATTGACAAAAACTATCCTGTGTTAAAAGCAACTTTACAACAATTGCGGCAACCTTCCTGCGACTCCTTTATCACCCGTAATAGCCTTAACCCGTTTATCTACGAATCCGGGGCATACGAAAAGTACTTCGATAACTGTAACCAGGCGAAGGAGTGGAAATATCCGCAGATGGGCATTTATATTAACCACTATAAGGAGGGTGCATTGGATTACCAGGAAGGATTGGATTTTTTACGTACTGATGAGGGGTATAAGCTCATTAACGTAAATATAAAGAAGGCATCTTTCCAATAGCAGCTGATTAACGGATGATCTCTACATTACCGTCCTTCCAGCGAATAATAGACGAGGGCTGGGTAGGCTCTTTATCGTCCTGCCGGTATTGAACCACAAAATCGACACCGGTTTTGATAGCGTCGCTAACCGATGCATAAAAGGGCGCAGCAGGTTCTCCCGAAATATTGGCGGAGGTAGATACGATCGGCTTGCCAAAACGTTTGATCAGCGCTTTACAAAAGGCTTCATGGCAAATGCGTATCGCAATGCTGCCATCGGCAGCCATCAGGTTTTCAGCAAATCCTAATCCCTGGTCGTAGATCACGGTAGTGGGCCGGGTGGTGTTATCAAGGTAATCGAACAGGCTCAGATCAACAGCTGCTGTGTATTGCATTACGTCACGCTCACCGGCCACCAATACGATCAGGGCTTTGCTGTCATCTCTTTTCTTTAAGTCGTACACTTTCTTTACCGCTTCGGCATTAGTGGCATCGCAGCCAATGCCCCAAACCGTATCGGTAGGATAAAGAATGGTGCCGCCAGCCTGCAGCACTTCAATACATTTTTTGATATCTTCTTCGAAATTCATGGTTTATAAAGCTGAGTTATAAATATTCATAACTGACTGAACATATTTTTCTGCCGAAAAACGCTCCGCATTTTGGAACCCCCTGGCAATAGCAGCGTCCCGGTATGAGCGGTCACCATAGAATTTCCGGAAACCTTCGGCCATTTCAACGGGTCGTTCCGGATCGGCCAGGAAGGCAGCATCGCGGGCTATTTCCGGCATGCAGGAAGTGGTGGAAGTGATCACCGGCACACCGCCCGACATGGCTTCGATGATAGGCATGCCGAAGCCTTCATAAAAAGAAGGATAGATCATGGCGGTTGACAGCTGGTACAATGCCGGGAAATCTTCAGTGGCAATAAACGGCTTTTGGCCCCGGGCTGCCAGCTCGTCTGACAGGAAAATTACTTTTTGTTCTATCTGGCTTTCAGCCAGGTATGCTTTGACTTTGTCCTTGTACACACCGCCTTTACCCACTACAACCAGGGGGATCGGGATGTCATTTTGAACCAGTTTCAAAGCTTTGCAAATATTCAACAGGTTCTTCCGTTCTATGATAGTGCCTACATGTAAAAAAAACTGCGGGGGCAGTCCATATTTTTCGCGGATGGCTTCTTTTTTTTCTTCATCCTCAATTACATTAAAAATAGGATCACAGCTTTGGTACGCAACATCAATACGGGCGGGATCTGTGCTATATTTCTCAATAATATGCCCTTTGGTTTCTTCGCTGATTGCCATGATCTTGTTGGCATGGTTACAGGCATACCTCAGCTTGGTCCGGTATATTTTTACATCGATAGGTTTAAAATCCTGTGGATATAGTTCGGGGAAAAGATCATGAATGGTTACTACTGATGCGATACCCGTTTGGGGGATGCCCCTGGGTATTTCCTGGCTGGGCCCATGGTACAGGTCAATTTTTAATCTTTGAAGATCTTTGGTAACCCATTTGCTGCGCCAGGCGCTGCTTAATAGCTTATGCAGCGATTGAGATGGCAGGATCTCGTGAATATTGGCGGTTTCCGGTTGAAACAGGGCCCCGGGTTTGGGATTGAACAGGAAATAGCTATGCTGCGGGTAATGAGTGGCCATCTGTTTGATCAGCACCCTGCTGAAAAAACCCAGCCCCGTTCCGTTATGGTATGCCCTTTTGGCATCAAAACCAATATTCATGTCGCAAATATAACTATAGACTATGGACCATTGGCTTTCCAAACTTATCTTTGCCCACACAAAATTTTATCATGCAAGATCTAATCATAGAAGCCTGGGGTAACCGGGAGTTACTAAAAGACAAAAAGTACAGCGATGCCATACGTGAAGTAATTGAGGCATTGGATAAAGGACAATTGCGCGTTGCGGAGAAGAAGGAAACCAAATGGGAGGTGAACGAATGGGTGAAGCAAGCCATCCTGATGTACTTCGCTATTCAGCCGATGCAAACCTGGGACGTAGCGCCTTTCGAGTTCTATGATAAAATGTTGCTGAAGAAAGATTACGAAAAACAAGGTGTGCGTGCCGTGCCGCATGCAGTAGCCCGTTACGGATCTTTTTTGGGCAGAAATGTAGTATTAATGCCTTCTTACACCAATATCGGGGCTTATGTGGACGAAGGTACCATGGTGGACACCTGGGCTACGGTAGGCAGCTGTGCGCAAATTGGTAAAGGCGTTCACCTGAGCGGTGGCGTGGGTATTGGCGGCGTATTGGAACCTTTGCAGGCCAACCCCGTAATTATAGAAGATGGATGTTTTTTAGGTAGCCGTTCTATTGTGGTTGAGGGTGTAGTGGTAGAGAAGGAAGCGGTTTTAGGTGCGAATGTGGTGTTAACCAAAAGCACCCGTATCATAGATGTGAGTAAGGAAGTAGCTATTGAAACCAAAGGTCGAATTCCTGCACGCAGCGTAGTAATTCCGGGTACTTACACCAAAAAATTCCCTGCCGGTGAGTACCAGGTGCCTTGTGCGCTTATCATTGGTAAACGTAAAGCCAGCACTGATCTGAAGACCAGCCTGAATGATGCTTTGCGCGACTTTAATGTAGCGGTGTAGTTTTCCGGATAAAAGTGGTACATTCAATTTTGCCATAACCATGAACGTTGTGGTACAGAACAAAACTTTTAGTCCATGGTCGATAGTCCATCGGCCATGGACTTTTTACTTAAGAAACAGGCAAAACGTCTAAATGATCAAAGCTCTTGTATACAGGTCAACCGGTAGCTGGTATTCAGTAAAGGATGAGAATGGCAATTTTCATAACGCGCGTATGAAAGGTGTTTTTAAAATAGACGATATCACCAGCACCAATCCTATTGCAGTGGGAGACGAAGTAGAAATTGAGGTGGAGAACGAAACCGAGGCCACAGCTATGATCACTCAGATCCTGCCGCGACGAAATCATATCAACCGTCAGTCGCCGCGGATGAAGCACCAGCAGCATATTATAGCCGCCAACCTGGATCAGTCGTTACTGGTGGCTACTTTGAAGGATCCCAAGACCTCCCAGGGTTTTATCGACCGTTTCCTGGTAGTTTGCGAAATGTACCATGTACCGGCTGTCATCGTTTTTAATAAAACAGATATTTACCGGGATAAAGAGTTTAAAAAACTGGAAGAGCTAAGCGCGATCTACCGGTCGTTACAGTACCAGGTACATGCTGTAAGTGTGGAAGCCGATAAAGGCCTGGAAACGCTGCATCAGTTACTGGATCATAAAACCACTCTTGTAAGCGGGCATAGCGGCGTGGGCAAGTCTACTTTTGTTAATTATCTCCTGCCTGGCAAAGAAATAAAAACGCAGGATGTAAGTGGCTGGAGTGGAAAGGGAATGCATACCACCACTTTCGCTAATATGTATGATTTACCGGCAGGGGGCAGGATTATTGACACCCCTGGTATCAGGGAGCTGGCGGTTACCGGTTTGGAAAAGGAAGAACTTTCCCATTATTTTCCGGAAATGAGGGACCGGTTAAATAATTGCCGGTACAATAACTGCATGCATATTAATGAACCCGATTGTGCCATTAAGCAGGCAGTGATCGATAAAGAAATACATGAGGACCGATATGTGAGCTATGTGAATATTTTAGATAGCATGGGCGAGAAGAATTATTAGAGCCTGTGTGGTGCCAACGACAGGGCCCTAAAGCTCGTACAATTCTATGGGTAATTGATCGGGATCTTCAAAAAAAGTGAATCTTTTATTGGTGAACGGATCCGTCCGGATCGGTTCAGCGGCAATGTGATGCAGGCGGAGATGTTCGATGGCTTCTTCAATGTTTTCGACTCCAAATGCTAAATGACGTAATCCTGTGGCTTCGGGCCTTGAAAGCCTCTTTGGCGGACCCGGAAATGAGAATAACTCGATCAGGTAGGTTCCGTTTAAATATAAATCCAGTTTATATGATTGTCTCTCTTCCCTGTACACTTCCTGGTGAATCGTAAGCCCAAGAATCTCTGTATAGAAACGCTTCGATACCTGGTAATCGCTACAAATAACAGCCATATGATGGAGCCTCTTCAGTTTCATTAAATTACATTAAACATGATCAATCAGTATTACTTAAACCATCCGGCATACTTCACATAATTATTTGCAATGCGGTTGATCTGTCCGTTTACGAGCTCTTCAGAGATGTCTTTCACCTTTTTAGCGGGCACACCCGCATAAATGCTTCCGGCTTCGCAAACCGTATTTTCCAATACCACGGCACCCGCAGCAATAATGGTATTACTATGCACTACCGCATTATCCATCACAATAGCGCCCATGCCAATTAGCACATTGTCATGTAAAGTACATCCATGCACAATGGCATGATGGCCTATGGAAACATTATTGCCAATAGTGGTACCGGCTCCCTGGTAAGTGCAATGGATGCAGGCGCCATCCTGTACATTTACTTTATTACCCATTTTAATGTAGTTCACATCTCCCCGCAGCACCGCGTTAAACCAAACACTGCATTGGTGGCCCATCAGTACGTCCCCCACAATAGTGGCATTGGGTGCTATAAAGCAATCGTTTCCAAATTGGGGTTCTTTTCCTTCTACAGGTAATATTACAGGCATATTGATTGTTTGGGCTAAGATAACAAAATCGTTCTTTGTGTGGACGGTTCCGATCGGATCCGTTCCTAATGAAGCCATATATTTCATTGCTTTATACTTTCAAAAAAAGGTTAAAGAAATCTGTAAATCCTTAAATCCTGTTTACATTTGCCCGATGCAGGAAAAAATTGAAGCCATACAGGATCTATATAAAAACTGGAGCGGGAACGAGCCGTCCTCCGTCGATGTGTTGCAACAGGCAGGCAGCGAGCGACGCTATTTTCGGATCTGGGACAACAAAGGCGGGTCGGTAATAGGCACTTATGGAGCCAATGTGCCGGAGAACAACTCTTTTTTGTACTTCTCTGAAAATTTTTCTGAGAAAAGCCTGCCGATTGCAAATATTTATGCGGTAAGTGAAGACCGGCAGTTTTATTTACAGGAAGATTTTGGCGATGTGTCATTAATCAATCGGCTGGAGTCCGAAGGGTATACGCCTGCGGTATACGCGCTTTATAAGGAAAGCCTGCAGCAGCTGGCCAAATTACAGGTGGAAGGGGATAAAGACCTGGATTATAGCAGGTGTTTGACCAACTCTGAATTTGGCAAACAGGCTATTATGGCCGACCTGCTTTATTTTAAATATTATTTCTTAGATGCCCTGCGCAAGCCTTACGATAAGCAAAAGCTCATCGACGATTTTGAGGCGTTAAGTAATTACCTCACGCATACCGACCATAAGTTTTTTATGTTCCGCGATTTCCAGAGCCGGAATATCCAGGTAATGAAAGATAACTCGGTTCACTTTATCGATTACCAGGGCGGTATGAAGGGCGCTCCCCAGTATGACGTGGCATCCCTGCTTTGGCAGGCGCGCGCAGCGCTGCCCGATGACTGGAAACGAAATCTGCTTCAGGATTATATGAAGGCCCTGGAGCCCTTATTGGACAAGCCTTTGAATACATTGAGCTTTATCAGCCAGTATAACGGATATGTATTGATAAGGTTGTTACAGGTGTTGGGAGCATACGGCTTCCGGGGATTGTTTGAAAGAAAAGCACATTTCTTAACCAGTATCCCGCTTGCTTTAAAGAACTTAAAATCTTTCCTGCAAACGCATCCTATGGGTATTGCTTTGCCCGAATTTGAAAGAGTGCTGGAATTATGTGTGGATGAAAGTATTATCCAACAATTTACGCCTGTTCAGGCTACAGCCGATACCCCTTTGGTGGTGAAAGTATGCAGCTTCTCCTTTAAAAAGGGGTTGCCTGTAGATGATGAAGAAAACGGCGGCGGTTTTGTTTTTGACTGCAGGGGTATATTAAACCCTGGCCGCGTGGAAAGCATGAAATGCCAGACGGGGCGTGATAAGGAAGTGATCCAGTACCTGGAGCAACAAACCAAAATGCCCGAGTTTTTACACAGTGTTTTTGATGTAGTAGATATCAGCGTGGAAGATTATATTAAACGAGGATTTGAAAGCCTCTACGTGAGCTTTGGCTGTACCGGTGGCCAGCACCGGAGCGTATACGCGGCCGACGCACTGGTAAGACATCTGAAAAATAAGTTCAAAGTAAAAATTGAACTATGCCACTATGTGCAGGATGCGAAGAATTGGTGCAATTAATAAGTCCATAGTTGATAGCTGATAGACCATAGGTAACACAATGAAATATGGCATTCAAATTTGAAAATCTTAAAGTTTGGCATCTGGCTGCAGATCTATCTAATCAGATTGACACACTTACAAAGTCTTTTCCTACAGAGGAGAAATATAGCTTGTCAAGTCAAATAAAAAGAGCGGCTGACCCTGTCGCACTAAATATCGCTGAAGGTAGTACCGGGCAAACAGGCCCTGAATTCAAAAGGCTTTTGGGAATTGCACTGCGACCGGCTATTGAAGTAGTTGCGGCGTTGTTCCTGGCCAGGGGACGTAATTATATATCAGAAGAACAGAAACTGAAATTCTATACGGAATACGAGATCCTTTGTAAAATGATAACGGGATTAAGAGATTCTTTGTGACATTAAAAAATCTTTGAACTTTAAACTTCTATGGACTATCAACCATCGACCATCGGCATCTCTCAATCTATGATCTTCTGTGCCGGTCTCGGCACCCGTTTTAAACCCTGGACGGATCATCATCCCAAGGCTCTGGCGCCGGTTAACGGCAAACCCCTGCTGCAACGCAATATCGAATATTTACAGCAGTATGGTATTAAAGACGTTATTGTTAACGTGCATCACTTTGCCGACCATATAGAGGAAGCGGTGAATATAAATAATGGCTGGGGTTCACATATTATTATTAGTGATGAACGTGACCATGTGCTGGAAACCGGTGGTGGATTACTCCATGCCAAACAACTTTTTAAGACCGGCGAGCGTTTTATTACCTGCAATGCAGATATCTTAACCGACCTGGATATCAATGAGCTCATGCGTTTTCATGAGCAGGAAAAACCATTGATCTCATTTGCTGTCAGTAATCGTAAAACTTCCCGTAACCTGTTGTTTGATGAACATAACGTGCTCTGCGGTTGGAAAAATAATGCAACTGGCGAAGAACGTATATCGGTTCCAAAAGATAAACTGGTAGCAAAGGCCTACGATTGTGTGGTGATATTTGAATACGAAGTATTTGATCATATAAAGTTTACCGGAAAATTCTCCTTGATCGATTTATATCTTGATTTGGCTAAAACACAGAAAATAGTTGGGTTTGAGCACAGCGGCGATCGCTGGGTAGATGTGGGGAAGCCGGAAAGTGTAGCCGTTGCAGAAGCCATGTTTGGATAATTTTTCGTATATTGGTAGGAATGGCTATGATTACCTATTCTACCAGACATCAATTTATTTTAGGAGCAGCGGCGATAGCTCTTGTAAGCCTTTTGGCCGCCAAGTTGTTGAGGGATATGGATCAGGTGAGAACCCCGCTCGCCCTCATTGGAGCAGCAGGTATCATATTTATGTTTATGTATGCTATATGCTTCCCAACTTATTTGGTTATTTTATCAAAGTGGTTGAAACAGAAACCGGCTTCGACTTAGAATATCTGAATAAACGCAACGAGGTTCAACGGATAGAAAAAATCAACCTGGAAGATCTTATTGGCTTCTCTTGCTTCGATCACTCCAGTCAGGTTTTAACTAAAACGAGGCTTATATTTAGATCATCATCCGGACCAGTAACTAAACTGACACTGCTACATAAAAAAACGGTAAGGGGTGTTGAGTTGCAAACTGCTGAAATTGTTGATCGTATATTAAAGAAAATAGCCGCTTTTAATCAGCAGGGGCATCACAAATTTATTGAAAGAATGCCCAGTTTCTTGTCTAGTAAGCCAGGATTATATGCCATAATAATGCCTGTATTGATGCTGGCTATTGCGGTTGTATTATCGTCAGTAAAAACTGAAAAATCAATATTAGTGCTGTTTTCTTTGGGGGCTATGACTTCGGTCCTCATGTTACGCAGATGGAATGAATTAAAACAGATTGAAAAAAGCAATAGGCGGTCTTTGGATATTGCTTAAGCCTGGGTGTCAATAAAAAGATTGATAAGCAGATAACTTATTAACCAGTCCAATTTTCAACATGATTACTACCTACCTGCCGCCTGCATCGGGTTCTTCCCTACACTCTGTCCACGGCGCGGGCCTCCCTCTGTCTTTTGCGAAAATGCTTTGAATCTTGTCGGCGCCGGCATGCTGCCCCATACATTATTGGTTACATCAATGTCTGCTGTTTCCTGTAGCGGATCCAATTTTATCGAAACTACTTCCTTGTTTTTTACAAAGAATTTTTTCACCTGTTGCTCATTGTAGCGCCATATCTGGGCCGGGATGCGATCCATTTCTTTGCTGCCATCCTTAAAAGTCCACTCAATAATAATGGGCATTACCAGCCCGCCTTTATTACTAAAACTTAACTCATAGAAATAGCTATTGGCAAATTTCTCTTTGGCTTCAGGTGTTAATGCGGTTACGGTCATCGGCATGTCAACCGTAAAGATTTGTGTGGTATCTACTTTTACCTGCCCTCTTGCATATTGCCAGTAAAAGTCTCTTGCTTCCGGGTTCAGGTCGGTGTAGAACTTAATCGTTTTATCCTCACGGTTCCGGATCTTTGAAATATCGTCGTAGGGATTCGTTGCAGGCCC
>JBQGCI010000336.1:0-11810 GCA_052038405.1 Acinetobacter pittii | reverse complement strand
CTCTTTTCTTTTTGTTCCTGATCAGGATCAACACGCCCACAATAAAAGAAAGTCCGACCGCGGCTTCAAGTACTATCAGCCAATCGTCACTTTTCATCTTCTGCTATTGTACCCCGCATTGTTTTTTCTGTTCCAAAACCCAACATGCCACCTCTTCCAAACATTTCATCATCCTTATCAGTGCGGCTCTGATCTTCCAATGGGTATTCTTTACGCATTGGGAAATAGTTCATCTCATCCACATTCAATATCCTGATGAGATTGGGGTGCCCTATGAAGTTAATGCCATAAAAATCAAAGGTTTCGCGCTCCATCCAGTTAGCCGCGGCAAAAACACCTGTGGCGGTATATACATCCGGCTTTGTAATACTGGTGAAAACCTTGAACCGAACTCTTATATTTTCCCTGATATTGTGCAGGTGATATACCACTGCCAGTTCTTCACCGGCCCTGTCGGGATAATGCACGCCACACAAATCAGTCAAAAAATTGAAATTCAGTCCATCTTCCTGTAAAAAATTCAATACTTTAAGATTGATCTCTTTATGGGCGTCAAAGCTCATCGTATCGAAAGTAACTTCAAAGTTAGATACCTGGCTCCCGAATTTATCAGTGAGCTTTTGTTGTATGAGTTCGTTGGTTATTGTCATTTTCAAATAGACTGTAAGTATTTAGTACCGCGTATTTAGATTGTTAGCTATTTAGTGTCAGGGTCATCTTCTTGTACTAAATACTAAACATCTAAGCGCTATTGGATACCGTAGCTTTCGAGCAGCGCTTTATACTGGTCGCCGTTTCTCCTGCGTAGGCTTTCTTTACCAATCAGGTCCTGTATCCGCATTACACCGTCGAGAATGGCTTCGGGTCGGGGCGGGCAACCGGGTACATATACATCAACAGGCACTACCTGGTCAATTCCCTGTAAAACACTGTAAGTATCAAAAATACCGCCGCTGCTGGCGCAGGCGCCCACCGCAATTACCCACCGGGGTTCCGCCATTTGCAGGTACACCTGTTTTACAACAGGGCCCATTTTCTTCGCAATCGTTCCCATAACCATTAAAAGGTCGCACTGACGCGGGGAAAAACCCACGCGTTCGCTGCCAAAACGGGCTAAATCGTAGGTGGCTCCCATGGTGGCCATGAATTCGATACCGCAGCAGGATGTTGCAAAGGGTAGGGGCCAGATCGAATTTTTCCTGGCAAGCCCGATTACGCTGTCAAGTGTAGTTGCAAAAAAACCCTGTCCCTCATGGCCGGCCGGCATTTCAGCCATGCTGATATCGGCTTCGAGCGGTTTTTGTTTTATATTGTAAGAAACTGGTCTCATATCAACCCAACCCCAAACGGGGCATTTTGTTTCAGCCTTACGGTGAAAAATTAATTAAAAATATACATGCATCCCCGTTTGGACGGGCGATTCTAGTCTTCCCATTTTAATGCGCCCTTTTTAATAATGTAGGTAAAACCACATACAAAGAACGCAACAAACATCAATACAGCGTAAAAGCCGCTCCAGCCAAGGTCTTTAAAAATAACGGCATAAGGATAGAAGAATATCACCTCTACATCAAATAAAACGAACAGGATAGCCGTTAAAAAATATTTGATAGCCATGGGTTGGCGCGCGTCTCCATGCGATTCGATGCCACTTGCGAAGTTTTCGAGTTTGTCCTTTGTTTTACGTTTGGGACCTAAAAAGTGAGTCAGAATAACCAGTGCAATAATAAGACCCGCGGCAAAAACAAGCTGCAATCCAATCGGTAAAAAAGACTGTGCTGTATTATCAGTAACAACGGTTTTTAGTAAGTAAACCATATCTTTTAGTAATGCGCAAAAATAAGGCAGGTTGGTCAATTAACCTCGAAGAGTTGGAATAATTTGCTGATATTCTAATTCTAAATTAATAAGGGCATAAAAAAACACCCCGTTTTTTGGGGTGTTTTCTATTGAAAATGATTGGTTACTGTTTAGGAGTTGTGGGTTGAGCCTTTGTTGAATCTGTAGCCGCAGGTGTAGTTGTCCCGGCTGCAGTTGCTGCTCCGGGAGTGCCACCCATTGCTTTAATATATCCTGCAATTTGTTCTTTAGCAGCAGGATCATCCGCGCTGTTGTAGGCAACGTTCAGGTATTTCAACGCATTATCATTATCTTTTTTAATGTTAGCGTAAAAAATTGCCAAACCTGTTGCGGTTTTAAACACTTCAGAACGTTTGGCTGCCACAGCTGAAGTATCATTTGGTGATTGAAGATAGGCAATATATTTATCGCCGTCCGGCACCATTATGTTCTGTGCATTGGTCGAATCAAAGATTTTACTGCTGTTATAGGCCAACATGTACCCGTAGTTCCAGTTAGGAAATTTGGTACGGGCTGCATCAAATACTTTCCAGGCTTTATCGTACTGGCCAGATTTATAATAGCCGGTGTAACCTGCATTGAAATAGTCGTTGATCGTTAACTTATCTGCTGGCTTCACTTCTAAAATTTTAGCATATAAATCGCCCGCTAAAACACCTTTGCCGGCTTTTGCAAACAACTGGGCGCCTTCTTCTAAAATTTTAGCTTTACCAGCCGATGTAGTATCCATTGCCGCGGCGTCCATAAAAGATTTTACAACCTGTGCCTCTTTACCCGGGGTGGTAGAATAAGCGATAGCCGATAAACTGTAATCTTTAGGAACGATACCATCTTTGGTTTGATTCTTAAAATAATCTTCAACAAATGGAATAGCGGCTGCCGTATCTTTATTTTCGATCAAGCTGTAAGCAACAAGTTTATAAACTCTGGGGTCAGCCTGCTCTCCAGCTTTTGAAATGATATCTTTACCCGTGGTTATAGCTCCGGTATAATTTTTAGTGACGTACGCTCCCACTGCCTTAAAGTATTCGTTATTAGGACTTGGAGGCAATAATGCCACCATCTTATCTCCATAGGGCTTTGCCTTTGCTGCATCTTGCGCCGTGTATATATAGTAGTCGTAAAGATCATTTAAAGCAGGATAATATGCCGGATTGGCTGTTAAAGCTTTTTCCAGCGTCTGTACGTATAATTCGCCGTTGTTCTGAGATTTGAAAATCATTGCTTTCCTGTATTCTGCTTTACCAAAAGTAGGATCGGCATTAATCGCATCCTGGTATAATACAAAGGCTTTGCTACCATCACCCGGGTTGGCCTTCAAAGTTGCATCTGCCAGGTTGGTATTAATGTCTGCCAGCAACTGGGCGGGGCGGTTCTTTTCTTTCATGCCCATTACCAGGTTTTTAGCTTCTTCCAGTTTGGCTACTGCATATTTAATGTCGCCAACTTTGTCGATATTGTTATACACTTTGGTAATAGCGTTGCCTACAGCATTTAAAACCTTTGCTTTGTCTTCGTCTTTTTTGCCTGCAGCAGCGATCGCAGCCTCGAAGCTCTGACCTGCTTCAGCAGCTTTATTTTCCAATAATAAATAATGTCCTTTAGCTACCAAAGTATAAGGGTCGCCTGGTTTGGCAGCAATAGCTTTATCAACAGCTGCTTTTGCCAAAGCGTTCTTTCCCTGAGAAAAATAGGATTCTGCTAACCAATAGGCCGCTTCCTGCTTGTCGCCATGCTTTTCCAGTATATTTACCGCAGAAGCATAGTTGCCGTTATAGTAAGCTTTAACACCATCCTCTACGGACTGTGCATTCACCCCGGCATTCAGTAAAACCCCTAGTGCGAGCAGATGGATTGTTTTCTTCATCATCTTTCTTGTTTTGTAGTTGTTTAAATAAGAAGTTGTAAATATAATTTTTTTATCTTTTATATGGAATCTTCATTTAACTGTATCGGGCGTATTACATAGTACCGTCTTCCGGGCATTAAATAAGCCCTTTTGAAAATGAGTTGCCCGATCTCAGTAGCCATTAGCTGCGCAAAACCTGTGCCTAATCCCCTGTATTTTTCTTTTACGATATACGTAAGATCTCTTGTCATGGGATACAGCCTGCCATACAGGTTGGCCTGTACCGGCAATATATAATTTTCGGTGCTATCTGTGCTTTTTAACCGGCAAATTTTAACTTTTTTTAAGAAGCTCGATTGCTGGTCGTCATTGGGGTTCCCGATCCAGCTTACACCAACAAATCCTATCGCATCCGGGTTTTTAGCCACATAATTGATGACCGAATCACTGGTTTGCGCAGCAACCGCCCGGTTGGTCAGTTTCACGCCTTTCATTACAGAATCGACGATAAACCGTACACTGCTGGTTGCTTTTACGCCATCAAATACCGGGATCAGCGGTTGACTATAAGTTCCGGCCAGAATGTTTTTAATATCATTCATGTCGAACGCTGTTTCCCTGGCCCCGGGGTGCCGGATAACTGCAATCGCGTCCCTTGCTACCGGCAGCTGATCCACGCTCACTTTTAGAGAGTCGGAAAGTTTCCGGCTCTCCCCCTGGGTCAGTGTTATGGTAGATATGATCATCCTTATGCTATCGTTCCAAAGATCCTTTATACAATCTGCCTCCGGCTTATACTGCACATTGATTTTTGTTCCATAGTTATTCGATTCGTACACTTTTACCAGCTCATCCACAATGGGCTTAAATGATTCATCGGCACTGATAGTGATGGAGCCTTTTCCCGGCGCATCGGGTTGCTCCTCGATCCTGCTTTTTTCGGATTTGCAGGAAGCCAGGTAAAACACCAGGAACAGTATGCTTATATAAATGCTGCGCATTTTTTATTTCTATTTTTTTTTATATCCTCGGTACAATCTCCAGCAACCATACAGGATAGCCAGCGCCCCGTACACTTTATCAAATACGTCTGGAGGATATATTTTATTTAATTTAATAGGGAGAGACGATCTGAAAACCAGAAACAGCCCTATGCCAATGATTAATATACCCATTGCATAGTCCAATACCCCCCTTATCCTGGAGACCTGACGGGTTCTCCTTTGTTCATATTTTTCGTTTGTTTTCAGGCTCATGGTAAAATCGGTATCCGGCAAGATAAAAAACTTTTCTTTTTAGACGCAAAATGATTCAATGTCCATACAGAAATATACAGGAGAAATGTTAATAAATATACATTTAAACAAACGCTAACTTTGTAGTTTATGTATTTTGTTAAAACGCCTTTTTGGTTAAAGAGCATATTCAGTTCCTATACCTGGGATATCCAAACAGCTGATAAGGAGTTATACCTGACCTTTGATGATGGTCCGCATCCCGTAGCTACACCCTTTGTGTTGCAGCAACTGACCGACTTTAATGCCAAAGGAAGTTTTTTTTGCCTGGGGAAAAATGTACTGGAGTATCCGGCTATCTACCGGGATATTATAGAAGGAGGCCATACTGTAGGTAATCATACACATAATCATTTAAACGGCTGGAAAACAGCGCACGATGCTTATGTGGATAACGTAGACCAGGCATCGGCTTATATTGCATCGGGCTTTTTCAGACCCCCCTACGGCCGTATCAGCAACAGGGCAGGGAAATCGCTTCAAAAAAAAGGGTTTAAAATTATCATGTGGGATGTATTAAGCGGGGATTTTGATCGTCAATTAAGTCCCGAAAGCTGCCGAAGAAATGTAATAGAAAAGGCCGGGAACGGGTCCATTATTGTATTCCACGACAGTGAAAAGGCTTTCCCTAATTTAAAGTACGTGCTTCCACAAGTATTGGATCATTTTTCCGCTGCAGGTTTTGCGTTCAAAGGTCTTTCAGACAATTAATGAAAAATAAAAGGGCCCTGGGTAAATACCCGAGCCCGATTTTTAATCCGTACCCTATGAAAACTTGCGATGAAGTTAATTTTTTTTGTACACATATAAAAAAGAAAATTATATTTTAGATAAAATCTAAAAATGATTTAAAAATATTAGAAAATGTTTATAGATACACATGCGCATATCTATTCTGAGCAGCTTTTGGAAGATAAAAGTGAATTTTTAGCAAGATCAATGGCAGCGAACGTTACGAAAATTTTAATGCCGGCCATTGATGCACAAACACATCCGGCGATGTTGGGCATGGAAGCTTCTGTGCCGGTAAAGTGCTTGAGTATGATGGGTTTGCACCCCTGTTCCGTGAAGGATGATTTCAGGCAGGAGCTTGGTATTATTGAAGATTACTTAAAGAAGCGGTCATTTGTTGCCATTGGCGAAACAGGTCTTGATTTTTACTGGGACCTGACTTTTAAAGATCAGCAGTATATCGCTTTTAAACAGCAAATAGAGTGGGCATTGCAATATGATTTACCTATAGTAATCCACAGCCGAAGCTCAACCAAGGAATGCATTGACCTGGTAACACAGTACACGGGCAAGGGCTTGAGGGGCGTTTTTCACTGTTTTGGTGGTAGCCGGGAAGAAGCAGAGCAGATCGTTAACCTTGGTTTTTACCTGGGTATTGGTGGTGTACTCACTTTTAAAAAGTCTGGTTTAGGTGACGTGATCCGGCAGGTAGGCCTGGACCAGGTGGTATTGGAAACAGACGCACCCTACCTGGCACCGGTGCCTTACCGGGGGAAAAGAAATGAACCCGCTTATATTCCGCTGATCGCGCAAAAATTATCGGAAGTAATGGGCGTGACAATGGAAGAGGTCGCCAGGGTGACTACAAATAATGCGAAAAAATTATTTAATTTATAGTGTAAGAAGCTTATTTTTGCACCCCTTTTACGGAGACGTGTCCGAGTGGTTGAAGGAGCACGCCTGGAAAGTGTGTATACGGGCAACCGTATCGCGAGTTCGAATCTCGCCGTCTCCGCCAATTTTTTTCTAATCTGCTAACTTTATGTACTATACCTATATTTTGAAATGTAAGGACAATCGCTACTATTATGGTAGTTGTCAGGATTTGGAAAAGCGCCTGATTTGCCACAATGCCGGAAAAGTAAAAGCTACAAGGTATAGACGTCCACTTTTCATGCATTATTTTGAAAAATTTGCTACCCGGTCTGACGCTTTTAAGCGTGAGATGTTTTTTAAATCAATAGATGGTTATGTGTGGTTGAAAGGTGAGAGAATTATCTAGAAAGCGTGTATGCGGGTCCGAAGGACTCCTTCGGAGCAACCGTATCGCGAGTTCGAATCTCGCCGTCTCCGCCAAAAATGCTGATGAACCAACGAAATTGGAAATGGAGGAACGAAATCCTGGATTTGGTTCCTCCATTTTAGTTTTAAATCCATCCTTTTATGCGAACCATTTAGCACGCCTCATCGATTCATTTTCAATTGGCTCATTACTTGAATGGCTTTGCTGGTCCGATAACGGCATTGCATTTGCATACCTATTGCGAGTTTAAATCGTCTTTTACCTAAATATGCTTTATGAAACGATTTCTTTTATTAATGATGGTGAGTACCTTCTTGTTTTCATGCGCACCCGCGCATCATCCGGGCCATGGCCATCGTATGCCACCCGGCCAGGCCAAAAAAGCATACGGTACCCAATCTGCCAAACCTTTCGCTCCGGGTCAGCAAAAGAAGCATCGCAGGTAAAAGGGTTTTTGAGATTCCATTAGCTTTGTGGTATGGATACAGAAGATTTGTTTTCTGATCTCGAGCGCGCAGAATACTATAAGCGGCGACTCAGAGCAAGAGGGGCGCTGATGATTGTGTATGCGCTGGTATCTTTTGTATTGGGTATGCTGACCATGTTGTTGATCATCTTGTTTACTTAACATCGGATATCAATCTGTGGCGGATCGGTCCATTTCCCTGCGGCAGCCTGCAGATCAAAAAAGCATAGTCTTCGAGGAAAAATTAATGTAGGTTTGCTGTTATGCAAATGAAATCTTCAGCGGCAGGTTCTGCAGGATGGCGCTTTCGCGAGGCCATCAAAAATGAAAATCCGTTACAAATTGTTGGTGCCATTAATGCCAACCATGCCTTGCTGGCTACTCAGGCTGGTTTCAAGGCTATTTATTTATCGGGTGGAGGTGTGGCTGCCGGCTCATTGGGTATTCCTGATTTAGGTATTACCAACCTGGACGATGTATTGGTAGATGTGAACCGTATTACCTGTATCACCGATACCCCGTTAATGGTTGATGTAGATACCGGGTTTGGCGCTTCTGCTTTTAATATAGAGCGTACCGTAAAATCATTGATCAAAGCCGGGGCAGCAGCCTTGCATATTGAAGATCAGGTAGGAGCTAAGCGTTGCGGACACCGGCCAGGTAAAGAAATAGTAAGCAAGGAAGAAATGGTAGACCGCCTGAAAGCTGCTGCTGATGCGCGTTTTGATGAGCATTTCGTAATTGGTGCCCGCACCGATGCTTTTGCTAACGAAGGATTTGAAAAAACTTTAGAACGGGCTGTGGCTTATAAGGAAGCCGGCGCAGATTTTATTTTTGCTGAAGCCGTTCCAGATCTCTCCTATTACCAGAAATTTGTAGACGCAACCGGTATCCCGGTACTCGCTAATATCACCGAGTTTGGCATGATTCCTATGTATACAGTTGACGAGTTAAGGTACGCAGGCGTGGGTTTGGTGCTTTACCCTTTATCGGCTTTCCGTGCTGCCAATAAAGCTGCTCAAAATGTATATACCCATATTCGTAAAGAGGGCACGCAAAAAAATGTTTTAGACACCATGCAAACGCGGCAAGAGCTTTACGAGAGTATTAACTACTATGCTTACGAGCAAAAGCTGGATGATCTTTTCAGGAAAAAGTAATAAAAAAATAACGATGGCTGCCACAAACGAAACAACATTTAAACCCAAGAAAAGCGTTTCCTTATCGGGCGTTGCTGCCGGTAATACCGCTCTTTGTACCGTAGGAAAAAGCGGTAACGACCTGCATTACAGGGGCTATGATATTAACGACCTGGCTGAAAAGGCGAGCTTTGAGGAAGTGGCCTATTTGCTGATCCATGAAAAGTTGCCTACCAGTCCGCAGTTGAAGGCTTACCAGGCAAAATTAAAATCCTTAAGAGGGTTGCCGGATGTGATCAGGAAGGTATTGATGCAGATCCCGGCTGCCGCGCATCCGATGGATGTACTGAGAACTTATACTTCGGTGTTAGGTACTACACTTCCCGAGCGGGAAGATCATAACATAGCAGGCGCAAGGGATATCGCTGATAAGCTATTAGCATCTTACGGTTCGGCTCTATTGTTCTGGTATCACTATTCACATAATGGCAAGCTGATAGAAGTAGAAACGGATGATGATACGGTGGGTGGACATTTCCTGCATTTGCTTCATGGCGTCAAGCCAACGGATAGCTGGGTCAATGCCATGCAGGTGTCATTAAACTTATATGCAGAACACGAATTCAATGCTTCTACGTTCACCAGCCGGGTTATTGCGGGTACCGGCTCTGATATGTATTCGGCCGTGGCAGGGGCAATCGGCGCTTTGAGAGGTCCCAAACATGGAGGCGCCAATGAAGTGGCATTCGATATCCAAAGCAGGTATGTAAATGCTGATGTGGCAGAAGCAGATGTCAAACTGAGACTGGAAAGGAAGGAAGTGATCATTGGTTTCGGCCATCCCGTTTATACCATTGGTGATCCGAGAAACAGGATCATTAAGAAAGTGGCCGAAGCCTTATCCACGGAGGCGGGAGATATGCAGTTGTTTTCTATAGCTGAGCGGCTGGAAAAGGTAATGTGGGAAGAAAAGAAAATGTTTCCCAACCTCGATTGGTTTTCAGCAGTGGCCTATCATATTATGGGAGTACCTACGGCGATGTTTACTCCATTGTTCGTAGTGTCGCGCATCACGGGCTGGAGTGCTCATGTGATTGAGCAAAGAATGGACGGTAAAATTATCAGGCCCAGCGCTAATTATACGGGGCCGGAAAATTTAGAATTTGTAGCGATCGGAAAAAGACAATAGATAAAAGACAATGGATCGTGTGATTCATGTGTTAACTGATAATTTTAACTTTTAAATCAAAAAATGTCATCTTACATTTCCAACGAAAGGCCGCAACCAGACCAGGTCCTGGCCGATATTGCCGACTATGTTTTAAACTATGAGATCAAAAGTGAACTGGCTTTACAAACTGCTTATTATTGTTTACTAGATACGCTAGGTTGTGGTTTTGAAGCCCTCACTTATCCTGCCTGTACCAAGTTATTAGGCCCGGTGGTGCCGGGGACTATTGTTCCCAATGGTGCCAAAGTACCCGGGACCAACTTTCAGCTAGACCCGGTGAAGGCGGCATTTGATATTGGCGCTATTATTCGCTGGCTGGATTTTAACGATACCTGGTTGGCAGCGGAGTGGGGGCATCCTTCCGATAATCTTGGAGGTATACTGGCTACAGCTGATTGGTGGTCGCGCACCAACATCGCCGATGGTAAAGAACCCCTGACCATGCTGCAGGTATTGCATGCTATGGTGATGGCGCATGAAGTGCAGGGGGTGTTGGCGCTTGAGAATTCTTTTAACCGGGTGGGCCTCGATCATGTGATATTGGTGAAAGTGGCGTCTACCGCTGTTGTGGGTAAATTACTGGGATTGAACCGGGATGAGCTTATTAACGCGGTTTCGTTGGCTTTTGTTGACGGACAGGCTTTGCGTACCTACCGGCACGCTCCCAATACCGGTAGCCGTAAATCATGGGCAGCAGGCGATGCTACTTCCAGGGCCGTTCGTTTGGCCTTGATTGCTCAAACCGGTGAAATGGGGTATCCCTCAGTACTTACTGCTAAAACCTGGGGATTTTATGATGTGTCCTTCAAAGGAAATCCTTTTACTTTTCAAAGAGAATACGGCACTTATGTGATGGAGCATATCCTGTTTAAGATATCTTTTCCGGCCGAGTTTCATTCTCAAACCGCAGTGGAGGCGGCAATGACGCTTCATGCACAGTTAAACGCTTTGAGAAAAACCTCAGCCGATATCAAGCAGATTATCATTCGCACCCATGAGGCAGCCATCCGCATTATCGATAAAAAAGGCCCTTTAAACAATCCGGCAGACCGCGATCATTGTATTCAATACATGGTAGCAGTGCCACTGATTTTTGGCCAATTAACGGCCGCAGATTATGAAGATGTGGTGGCAGCCGATGAAAGAATCGATGCTTTGAGAGATAAGATATTTTGCGTGCAGGATACCCAGTTTACACTGGACTATCACGATCCTGAAAAAAGATCGATAGCCAACGCGTTGACCGTTGAATTAAATGACGGCACCGTGCTGGATGAGGTGGTGGTAGAATACCCCATCGGGCATAAACGCAGGCGAGAAGAGGGGATTCCGAAGCTGATCGAAAAATTTAAAATAAATGTGGCCCGCATTTTTGAAGGCCCACAGCAGGAGCAGATATTGAACATCGGGTTGGATTATGATGCGTTGATATCCATGAAGGTGAACGAGTTTGTAGATATGATGGCGAAGACATCCTGAGTTTTTAAAGAAAAAAACATAATTATATATGTTTTTTTCTTTCTGTGTAAATCTGCGCGATCTGTGCGAGACTTTATTGCTCACAGACGTCACAGACCGGCCGGAAGGATTGAGTTATTCGGATGGCCGATCTATCTTTCTGTGTAAATCTGTGCGATCTTTGCGAGATTTTATATGGCTCACAGACCTCACAGACCGCCCGGAAGGATTGAGTTATTCCGATGGCCGATCTATCTTTCTGTGTAATCTGTGCGATCTGTGCGAGACTTTATATGGCTCACAGACGTCACAGACCGCCACAGAAGGATTGAGTTTTTCCGATGGCCGATCTATCTTTCTGTGTAATCTGTGCGATCTGTGCGAGACTTTATTGCTCACAGACGTTACAGACCGCCACAGAAGCATTGAGTTTTTTCCGATGGCCGATCTATCTTTCTGTGTAATCTGTGCGATCTG
>JBQGCI010000335.1:0-7668 GCA_052038405.1 Acinetobacter pittii | reverse complement strand
TTTCATTTAACAACGTGGACGAAACTCCATTTGCCGGTTGGTTTATAGCTTACGAAAGGCTACTGCTAAAGCAGAAGATTGGCATTTCTGTTAGCCCCTTTGCTTCGTGGAACCGGCGGTATTACGGTATTTCTGCGACAGCGCAACTTTATGCGAAAAACAAAGGGCGGATGCGATTTGGCCTCGGGCCAACATTTAATTATAGTGTGCAGGATAAAGTGTTTAGTTACAGAAGTGATGAAAACAATGGAAGCTATATGCTCATGACCACTAAAGCTCATATAACGTCGCTTGCTATGAATTTATCCATTGTCCGGAATATCGATAGAAAGGTTTTTGTTGACTGCGATATTATTGCGGGCGGCAAGCTTGCAGAAAAACCATTTAAGAACAACCTGCCCGTGCAGTGGACCACAAGCATCAAAAGGCGAGATGGCCCGATGATGGGATTCCGGCTGGGCGTTGGATACCGGTTCTAAAAATAATCATAAAACGCAACGGGCGGCTCCTTTCAGATGCCGCCCGTTGCTTTATACTGATCGTTTCATTTACTTTACTTTTGTGGTTCTGATCACCCCCCTTATATAACCGATTGACTCGGCAATACCGGCAAACGGCGCTTTCATATTACGCTCGTGCTCCAGGCTTAAAACACCCGAGTAACCCACTTTCCGCATCATTTTTATAAAGGCCGGGAAATCTATAATACCTCTTCCTACCTCTACCGAATAACCCAGCTTGGTTGGAGCGGTAACGTCTTTTAGGTGCATATCGAAAACACGCGTATGGTATTTTTTTAAATCAGCTACCGGATCTTTGCCATTACGGGTATCATGCCCGATATCCAGGCACATGCCCATACGCGGATCCAGGTCTTTTACATTTTTCCATACATCTGCTGCATCGGGATAAAGCTTTATATCCGGGCCATGAATATGTATCGCATATTTCATGTCGTACTCCTGCACTTTTTTATTGACATAAGGCAGCAGCTCGTAATTGGGCACACCAACGATCAGCTTTACACCCACACGTTTGGCGTATTCAAATGCCTTGTCTACCTCTGCTTCTGTCTTCATATAGATAGGACCTACCGCATACCCTGTCACTCCTTTCGATTTTAATTTTTCGTGGAAGGCTGCAATGGTGGCGTCATCACTGTTGAGGGGCAAATGAAAATCTTTGATACACAGATAATGAACATCGCTTTTCTCCAGGGTGGCAAGGGTGGTATCAATGCCGAAATTTACAAAAGTATAGCCGGCCATACCCACTTTAAATTTCTCGTAAGTATCTACAGGCGGCTGCGGGTCGGGGCGCTTTTCCTGGGCCTGTACCAGGGTGCTTATTAAAAAGCTGCAAGCAACAATCCAATTATTTTTTTTCATATTAAGGCTAAAATAAAAAACCATCTGCAATTGCAGATGGTTTCTGTGTAATATTTTTAATACTCTTATTTGCTTTTCTTTACACTGCCTTTGGGAGCTATCATTGCCAGCATTCTACGACCCTCAAGTTTGGGCATATTTTCCAGTGTTCCGAATTCTGCCAGGCGCTCTGCAAATTTTAATAATAACAATTGCCCGCGGTCCTGAAACTGGATAGCCCGGCCTTTAAACTGCACATAAGCTTTTACTTTGTTGCCGTCTTTTAAAAAGCCTTCCGCATGTTTCGCCTTAAAGTCAAAGTCATGATCGTCGGTATTAGGGGTAAAGCGGATCTCCTTGATCTCGGTCGCCTTACTCTTAGCCTTCATCTCTTTTTCCTTCTTCTTCTTATCGTACAGAAATTTATTATAATCGATGATCTTACAAACGGGCGGATCAGCAGTAGGCGATATCTCTACCAGGTCCAGTTCCTGCTGCTGGGCAATTTTCAATGCCTCCTGGGTAGAGTAAATTCCTACTTCAACATTGTCTCCAACCAATCGTACCTGTGGTACCCTGATGTGATGATTAATGCGGTGTTCTGCTTCTTTCTGCGGTAAGCGTCCTCTGAAGTTTCCCCTGTTTGGTTTATTGCCACCTGGCCTGAAAGGACCACCCGCGCCGGGCGGACGGTTAAAAGTTGGTTTTTGTGGTACTGCCATCTAAAAATGATTCGTTATGCTTCTTCCCCGTTGAGAAGCATTGTTTATTTTGCTTTTTTTACTGCCATACGGGAATGTCATGTTAAAAAATTTTTACAAAGATGGGAATTAAACTTAGTATTTCAATTTTATTTTTAACAGATTCATATCAGCAACTATCTTACCAAATTGCTCAATATGGCCGTTACAACATAAAATAGCCCGAAACCGGAGCATCGGGCTATTTGCCTTTTATCAAACCTGACTATCAGGCAGTTTTAGCTTTTTTACGGTACGACATTTTGGTAATGAGTACGTATAATACCGGTACGATAAAGATAGCAAGCGATGTGGCGGCCAGCATTCCCCCGAAAACGGTCCATCCGATGGTTCGACGGCTGACAGACGCAGCTCCGGTAGCGATCATCAGCGGTACTACTCCCAGTATAAATGCCAGTGAAGTCATAATAATCGGTCGCAGGCGCAACCGAACTGCCTGCAAAGTGGCCTGAACCACATCCATCCCCTTATCCACCCGCTCTTTGGCAAACTCCACAATTAAGATAGCGTTTTTAGCAGCCAGGCCGATAAGGGTGATCAATCCGATCTGGGCGTATACGTTGTTGGACAATTTCGGCAATAATGTCAACGCCAGTATAGATCCGAACGCACCAATCGGCACGGCGAGTAATACGGAGAACGGAACCGACCAGCTTTCATACAGGGCGGCCAGGAACAGGAATACGAATACGATCGAAATGGCGAAAATAGTGGTTTGCTGATCGCCCGCGGCTATCTCTTCCCGGCTCATGCCTGAAAATTCGTAACCATAACCGGCAGGTAGTGTCTTCGCCGCTTCCCTAAGCGCTTCAATGGCCTCACCGCTACTGAATCCGTCTTTGGGCGAGCCGTTGATCTCTACGGAACGGTAAATATTATAGTGAGATATCACTGCAGGCGCTTCGATCAGCCTGGTAGCAACCAGCATATTTAAAGGTACCATGCTGCCTGAGCTATTACGTACATAATAATCTTTTAAATTATCGAGCGACCCGCGGTACGTGTAATCGGCCTGGGTCATAACTCGGAAATTACGCCCATAGATATTAAAGTCGTTTACATAACTACTTCCGAGGAAGTTAGAGAGGGTTGTATACACCTCGGCTACATTAACACCCATTTTCTTGGCAAGCTCTTTATCAACATTTACCTGGTAACTCGGGGTGCGGGCATTAAAGAAGGTATACGCCCTGCCTATTGCCGGCTGGGAATTTACCGTTTGCAGGAATTTATTGGCCACCGCCTCAAATTTATTAACATCGTCGGTAGAGCCCGTTTGTTGTAACTGGAATGTAAATCCGGCTGTTTGTCCCAGGCCCGGGATTGCCGGCGGTGCAATGGGCATTACCCTGGCTTCTTTAATATCTTTGGTAGAAGCTACTATTTTTCCGATTACGGCGTTTACATCGTGCTCGCTTCCTTTGCGGTCGTCCCATTTCTTTAATTTAACGAACATGGTACCTACATTCGATTTATTACTGAAGCTGATAATGTTTAAACCGGCCAAACCACCCACTACATCTACTTCAGGCAAAGCTTCCACGCGCGTCATAATATCTTTGATCATATTAATGCTGCGGGTAGTACTGGTACCCTCGGGCAATTCGTAGGTAACAAACATACGTCCTTCGTCTTCTGTAGGGATAAAACCAGTTGATTTGGTTTTAAACAGGAAGATCATGGCTGCGATCAGCACTATCAAAAGCGTAACCACATAGGGCGTTTTCCGGATCCATTTTCCCACGCTCTTTGTATACCCCAAGGTTACTTTGTTAAACCAGTTATTAAACCTGTCGAAGAAACGATCCAGTAAGTTCTTCTTCCGGCTGCCCGGCGCTGCAGTAGGCTTCAGCATTAACATGCTCAATGCAGGAGTAAGCGATAAGGCCACAAATGCAGACAGCAATACAGATACCGCGATAGTGATCGCAAACTGCTGGTACAGCCGCCCTACGATACCCGGTATAAAACCTACAGGGATAAATACCGCTGCCAATATCAGTGCGATTGCAATAACCGGCGCAGAGATCTCCTTCATAGCTTTGATGGTCGCATCCTTCGGCGACATACCCCGGCTGTCGATATTATGCTGAATAGCTTCGACCACTACAATGGCATCATCTACTACAATACCGATGGCGAGTACAAAGGCGAAGAGCGTAAGCGTATTGATCGTAAAGCCCAGCAGATTGAAGAAAATAAATGTTCCGATCAATGACACGGGAATAGCCAGAACAGGGATCAGGGTAGCCCTCCAGTTCTGCAGGAACAGGTACACTACCAATACCACGAGTATGAGGGCCTCTACCAGTGTATGCATTACTTCGTTGATGGATACCTGCACCACAGTTGCGGTTTCGAGAGGCACTTTAAAATCGATGTCTTTCGGGAAGGTAGGCCGCAACCTGTCCAACGCCTCGTTGATACCCTTATAGGTATCCAATGCATTGGCACCGGGAGCCTGGTAAATCAGCAGGAAGGCTGCCGGCTTACCGCTTACAAAAGCATTAGCCGTGTAATCAAATTTACCCAGCTCTACTCTTGCCACATCTTTCAGGTACACAACGGTACCGTCTGTGGGCCGGGTACGCACGATAATATTTTCAAACTGCTCCGGCGTATTGATACGGCTGTTGGTTAAGAGGCTATACTCAAAAACCTGCTCACCACTTTGCGGGTTACCACCAATGGTACCTGCCGCTGCCTGCAGGTTTTGTTCCTGCAAAGCTGCATTCACCTCCGCCGGAGCAACGCCCAATGCAGCCATCTTGGAGGGGTTGAGCCATACCCGCATGCTAAAATCATCTGCCCTGGAAAAGATATCACCTACTCCCTTTACGCGGGCAAGGGCATCTTTTACATACAGGTTCACATAGTTACCGATAAAAGTTGCGTCATGCGTACCATTAGGGGAATAGAACGCCAGTGCCATCATGATACTCGGATTACGTTTACGAACCGTAAGACCCAGCCTTTTTACCGCATCCGGCAAGGTAGGTTCCGCTACGCTCACCCTGTTTTGCACATCCAGCGTGGCAATATTAATATCGGTGCCCACCTGGAAGTTGACCGTAATGCTACTTTGACCGCTACTGGTGCTGTTACTGGTCATATAGGTCATACCCGGAGTACCGTTGATCTGGGTTTCCATAGCGGTGGTAGTGGTTTGCTCTACCGTTTGCGCATCAGCTCCGGTAAAATTACCGGCTATCTGAACGGTGGGAGGCGAAATATCGGGGTACTGGGCAACAGGTAATGTAAGCATCGATATAATACCTACCAACACAATTACGATCGACACCACTATGGCGGTTACCGGTCTTTTTATAAATACATCTGCGATCATGGAATACTATTTTGAATGACAGGTTACAGATAAAACTGAAGCTCCCCTGCTCCCGTCAACTATCAACTTATTTTTTGGCCCGGGCAGTATCGGCGGTAATAACAGATCCTTCTCTCAGGTTCTGTACGCCTTCTACTACGATAGATTCTCCCGGCTGCAAACCTTCTTTAATCAACACATTAGGACCAATCTGTGTTCCGAGGGTTACTTTGCGCTGAGACACTTTGCTGCTGTCTCCTACCACGTATACAAAGAACTCGCCCAGCTGCTCTACTACAGCTTTATAAGGCGCTAAAGTGGAACGCGACGGCGCAGCGTTTAATACGCGAACCGTTCCGCTCATACCAGCTTTCAACATTTGATTATCGTTGGGGAATACCAACCTTACCTTAATAGCACCGGTTTGCGGATCTACCGCACGGTCTATGATTTGTATCTTGCCATGTTGGGGATAGACATCTCCGGCAAACGCCAGCGAAAAAGTGGAATCAACCAGGTTCTTTTCATGCTGTAATTTGGAAAACCGGTAGATCTCCTTCTGATCGATCACAAAATCTGCCGCCATCGGGTTATCGGTTGAAACGGTATTTAATACTGACTGGCCAGCAACCACCGAGGTACCTAAACGTACCTGCGAAATACCGATAGTGCCGCTAAAAGGTGCATAAATAGTAGCAAAGCTTACATTAGCTTTCACCGCATTCGCCTGTGCCCTTGCTGCAGCCACCTGTTTCTGTGCCGCGGCCAAAGCCGCATCCGCATAGTCTACCTGTTGTTTGGCTATAGCGTCCTGCTTATCCAAAGCATGGTATCTTTCGGCATCTTTCTGCGCTTTAATGAGATTGGTTTCCTGTACGGCTACCTGGGCCAATGCCGCCTGGTAATTAGCCTGATAAGTTTGCTGATCAATTGTATACAGCTTCTGACCTTTTGAAACTTTAGCGCCATCTTTAAAATGAATGCCCGTTATGTACCCCGTTACCTGCGGCCTTATTTCTGATTGATTTAAGGGAACCAATGTGGCCGGATACTCGTCATAGTAAGAGGCATTGCCGCTTTCTGTAACTTTTACCACTACTACCGGAACAGGCGCATTTGCGGGCGGCGGGGCCTGTTGCTTGCTTTTGCATGCTGCCACTGCAAGCACTACAAACATATATATTGAAAACCTGGTCATACTTAAGAAATTTCGTTTAGTTTAAGTTTTATTGGGGTTGAATAGATCCTTCTGCTCTTTGAACATCTATTTTACTGCTCAACAATGCATACACTGCATTGAAATAACTGATTTGAGAGGCGCGCAGGTCGGTTTGTGCTGTGATCAGCTCGAGATAGGTTTTGATCCCCTCCCTGTACTGCAGCTCTATAATACGGTGTACTTCTTTTGCCAGCTCCATATTTTCTTTTAAAGCCCGGTAATTGGCCATGCTGGCGCGATACTGAGACATAGCCGTTTTATACTCACTGCTGGCCTGATTATTAAAGTTGACCAGGTCTAAACGGATCTGCTCTACCTGTCGCTCCGCAATATTGATATTATGCTTTCTTTTACCACCCTGGAAAATAGGGAAACCTAAAGTGATGGCTGCGTAAGAGTTGGGAAAGCTTTGATTAAACAGTTTTGCAAAATCGTCGTTTAAAAAATTACGGAGATAAGCAGCATTAGCCGATACAGTAGGGATATAGCTCCACTTATTATAACGAACGTTAGCCTCCTGCAATCGAAGCTGCGCCTGTAATTGCTGGTACTCTACGCGGCGCGTATAGGCCGGGGCCTGTGTTGTATCGAAGAATATTTCCTGTTCCAGGGTAGCACTGTCATACATTAATGACAATTCTTTATCAGCGGGATAATTGATCAGGAATTTAAGATTGGCCACCTTAGCATTCAACGCCTCTTCAATTTCCTTTTTTGAAGCCGTGGCATTGTTTAAGGCAATGGTGGCGCGCTGGTAATCAGTTTTATCGGTCACACCTGCGTCATACCTCGCTCTTGCATCTTTTAAACTCCGCGCCAGCATAGCAATATTCTCTTCCGTGATCTTTCTTTGCTGATCCGTGGCCAGCAGGTCATAAAAATTCTTGGATACACTGGCTACCAGATTAATCCTGGCATTCTCAGTTTGCTTGGCAGCCACCAGCCTCACATCGTCTTTGGTGCGGCTTGCTAATAAAGCGTCGCGGTTAAAGATAT
>JBQGCI010000334.1:0-3502 GCA_052038405.1 Acinetobacter pittii | reverse complement strand
AGCTCTTCGGGGCGTGTGGGCTGAATGCCGCCGTCCATCCAGTGCAGTTTAACAGGCCCCTTCGTTTTAGCAGTTTTGGGGAAGGTAAGGGTGGCATGGCTCGAAGGCGGACAAGCCTCGGGAAAATAACCCCGTTTAAATTCATCAACATATACAGTACCTACACTGGCTTCCACATCCTGCACATATTGCAACCCTAATACACTGAAAGGCACTTCCAGCATATGGCAACCCATATCGCCCAGGGCTCCCGTTCCATAATCCCACCAGCCCCGCCAGTTAAAGGGTACCAGCTTATCGATATAATCCTTGTAGGGTGCTGTGCCCAACCACAAATCCCAATCGAGGTGTTTAGGCAATGCAGCCGCTTGCTTCGGCCATGCAATACCCTGCGGCCAAACGGGCCTGTCAGTCCAGCAATACACGGTATGAATATCGCCTACCAGTCCTGCTTCAAACCATTCCTTGGCTAATCTGGGTCCGTCATCCGAGGATCCCTGGTTGCCCATTTGGGTCACCACCTTATAACGCTTTGCAGCGTGGGTGAGCACACGGGCTTCCCAGATGTCATGTGCCACCGGCTTTTCAACATATACATGTTTACCCAGCTGCATGGCAGCCAGGCATTGAATGGTATGCTGATGATCGGGCGAGGATATCGCCACCGCATCTATATGCCGGTGTTCTTTTTCCAGCATTTCCCGGTAATCTTTGTAGTATTTGGCCTTGGGGAATCGGGCTACACTATGCGCCGCACGCCGGTCATCTACGTCGCACAAAAAAGCCATATCTACATGGGCATGTGCGCCAATGTTGCCCGTATTATCGCTGCCTCGTCCGCCAACCCCAATACTGGCCACCTGCAGTTTATCGCTGGGAGCGATAAAACCTTTGCCGCCCAATACATGGCGGGGCACAATCATGAAAGCTGCAGAAACGGCTGCAGCGTTCTTTATAAAATCGCGTCTATTTTTCATTTGCTAAGGTCAATATTCGTTAAGAGGATCCTTCAATCGGGTCCTAAGATAATATTATTGCGCTGCATTTGAAACTTAAAATCATACTTACCTGCAAATAAGGCATTGTACCGGTAAAACATGAATGCGGTGGCATCAAACAAAAGGAAAAATAAATCAGACAGCATGTTCTCTGCTAATGAACGTTCAGTTCATACTTAACACTTCTTCCCTCGCTGTTTGTATAACGATTTTTTTTATCTGCCAGTACTGCAAATCCCCCGTGGCAGTGGCCTCGAAGACTGGTAATAGGCAGATATTTTTGAGATGTCAACCGGGATGTTGTCAATCATAAGTTATGGACCCAGTACTAAAATTAATTGCCTCAAACGGGTAGTTATTTATGAAACACCCGGAAGCAAAGCTTGTAATAACACCTGAGCCCGTTGCTGTTATCCATTACCTATCAATGGACCGTGTTGCCGAAGATGAGATCTCCTTTCCAAAAGCAACGCAGGTTTATCAGAAGAGCCGGCAACAGGCTACAGGCAGCCTCTGGCATATACCTGATTTTTCCCGATCTCGTAAACCCAAATATCGCATCTCGTAAACAGGTGCGCCCCCTTTGCCCCTACATTTGCGCCTCAAATCAAACCCATATCAATGCGTAAACTCTTCTTTATACTGGCAATACTAGGTTTTGCCACTTTTATCAACGCACAAACAGGTACCATTACCGGCCAGGTTACTACCTCCGATGGAAAGCCTGCCGAACTCGTAAATATTACCCTCGAAAAAACCAACCGCGGCGCTACGGTAAATGCCGGGGGCAGGTATACCATTAATAAAGTGCCCGCAGGCAGGTATACGATCATAGCCAGTTTTAGCGGGCTCCTCACCCGGCAAACGGAAATAACCGTAACAGCCGGACAGACTACTACAACCGACTTCCAGCTTACCGAAAGCAATGAAGAGCTGCAGGAGGTAGTAGTGCGGTCGTCATCGCATAGTGTTACCAATAAGGCTTCTGATATGATCGCCCGCATGCCCATCCGCAACCTCGAGAATCCGCAGGTATATAATATTGTAGGCAAAGAGCTCATCAAGCAACAAAATATTATTGCGTTAACCGATGCCTTTGGTAATGCGCCAGGCGTTACGCCCATTTTATATCCCAGTGGGGGTATCGGCGCTTTGTCAAGGGGATTTTCAACCGATGTTAATGCCCGTAACGGACTGCAATCTACTGCCGGGCGCTCCAGTGCCGATATTGCCAATGTAGAGCGCATCGAATTTATTAAAGGCCCTTCGGGCACTTTATTCGGTGGTGGTATTTCTTCTTTTGGTGGCGTGGTCAACCTCGTAACCAAAAAGCCCTTTGAAACGTTTAAAGGACAGGTAGATCTTTCCCTGGGCAGCTTTAACCTCGGCCGTATCAGTACCGATATCAATGCACCGCTTAACAGCGACAAGACCTTACTCTTCAGAGCCAATGGCGCCATCCAAAAACAGGATAGCTCTCATGAGCGCGGCTTTTATAACAGCGCCATCTTTGCGCCCAGCTTGTTATATAAGGCTACTGAACGGCTCAATGTATTGATAGACGCCGAGATCTACAGTGTAAATTCGGTACGCCCCAGCTATACCCGTATCGATGAGAACGCCGGCTTCCGCTCCTATGCCGATTTGCCGCTCGATTATAAAAGATCTTTATTAAGTAACGACCTGGATGCCAAAAGTACGGGTAGTAAGTTTTTTGCTGAAGCTAAATACCAGATCAATGATAACTGGACTTCTACCACAGCCCTGGTTTTTACCAACGAATACGTAGAACGCAGCTACCAGGACTACCCTGTTTGGTACAGCCGCGACAGTGTATCGATCGATGTATCTAAATATGGTCCCGTAAGTAACACCTACACCAATTTCCAGCAGAACTTTAACGGCAGCTTTAAAACCGGATCCTTAAAACATACTTTCCTCGCCGGTCTCAACTTTACACAGGCAGCCGGCTACGGCCAAAGCGGTGGTACCGGTGTTATCCGCCGGTTATCGGCTGGCAGCACCGGCAAGGTGGATCGCGCTTTAGTAGACAGCGCGCTGGTGCCGGGCAAGCTAATGGATTGGGGCTCTTTAAAAAATATCACTTACGCTGCCTATGTATCAGATGTGATCAACTTCAGCGACCGTCTCTATGCCATGCTTAGCCTGCGGTACGATTACATGGATGCCCGCTCCAAAGGCCCCTGGGCCAGCCCTTACACACAGGGCTCCCTGTCTCCCAAACTCGGATTGGTTTACCAGGTTATTAAAGACAAGGTATCGCTGTTTGCCAGTTATATGAACGGGTTCCAGAACTATCCGCCCATTACCCACCCCAATGTTGCCGCATTTACCGTAAAGCCTATTTATGCCGTGCAGTATGAAGGCGGTGTAAAAGCCGAGCTGCTGGATAAAAAGATCAATGCCACCCTGAGCTATTATTATATCGATATCAATAATGCTATTCGTTATACGCCTGACTTCTTTGCCTTCCAGGATGGCAG
>JBQGCI010000333.1:0-5518 GCA_052038405.1 Acinetobacter pittii | reverse complement strand
AATTAAGAAAGATCAAGCCTTTGAAGCCGTCCAAACCAACGATGGCTGTTTGGGCTTCCATGCGTACATATTCGTTGTCGCTATTGGTATAATCCAGAATGTCCGACAAAGATGCCCGCTGCTGCATCATGTACAGCTCGTAAATACCTCTTGATCGTAAATGCCAGCGGAAACTTTTCATTTTTGCTTCCGAATCTTTTTTCAGCCCGGTCTGTTCATATAAGCGCACCACACTGTCTGACAAATGACCGGCTACGCTTTTTTTGAAATTGATTAGATTTTCCGTTACGAACTGCCGCACATATCTTTTCTTAAAATGCGCAGGGAAATCAGGCAGCGCAGCAGGCGAATGATCGTCCTCTATTGCCATCTGTTCGCTTATCCAGTCATTAAGCTGATCAGTGATGCGTTTTTTCACACGGAAGCGTCTTTTTTTTGTATATAAAAACAGGTAAATCATACCCACCAGTAGGAGGGTAAGTATACCAAACAGGGCAGCACTAACATAGAGGTGCTCCGGTGATAGAAGGCGGAAGAGGGCGCCGCTGTTCATGGGCAATGAATTAGCGAGTTAACTGCTTTTTGATACGAATGCTCAATTCGTTCAGGCTAAAGGGTTTAGTAATATAGTCGTCGGCTCCCAGGTCAAAAGCTTCCTGTACGATCTTCTCCTGACCCATCGTGGAGAACACAATGACTTTAATTGGTTTTTCGGCGAGGGACTTTACTGCATTTACAATTTCAAGACCGGATACGTAGGGTAACATCACATCCGTCAGTACCAGGTCTGGTAGTTCAGTGGCTAATTTTTCGAGGCCTTCCTTGCCATCATTACAGCAAATCATTTCAAAGCCCTCTTTTTTCAGTTTAGAAGCTACCGCTCTTTGTATTAATGTATCATCCTCTATAAGTAATACTTTTCCCATTCTAAATAACATTTTTTATCGGGTTAACTATCCTATAGTTTTATACATTTGTAAATGTACAACAGAATAGACGATTATGAAGTATTATCACGGTACAAAAACCTCATTAATCCTGATATAATTATCTGATCTTGTTATTTTACGAATACTTATTCAATAAGTGCCCTCTTATGCCAATAGATATCGTTAAGAAAAATAATATTACCGTAAAGAATGAAAGCGGAAAGCAAACCATTGTATTTGCACATGGGTTTGGTACCGATCAAAGCGCCTGGGACAAAGTAGCTGCGGCTTTTGCCGGCGATTACAAATTGGTGTTATATGATAATGTTGGTGGTGGGCAGTCGGACCCGGCGGCATTCAGTCCCAACAAATATGACACACTTCATTCTTATGCTGAAGACTTGCTGGATGTTTGCAGAGCGCTTAACCTGGACGACATAATAATGGTTGGCCACTCAGCGAGTGGTATGATCAGCCTGCTGGCGTCCATTAAAGAGCCCTACCGGTTTAAGAAATTGATATTGGTAGGCGCATCACCCCGTTATCTGAACAGTGACGGATACTCCGGAGGGTTTACCCAGGAAGCGCTTGACGAATTGTATGCGGCTATGGCCAATAACTACTATGCCTGGGTAAGCGGTTTTGCACCCATGGTGATGGAGAACGCAGATAAGCCCGAACTTGCCCTGGGCTTTGCCAATACGCTGGCATCTATCAGGCCGGATATAGCTCAATCTGTTGCGCGCGTTATCTTTCAATCAGACCACAGAGCAGATCTGCATCAAGTAAATATTGAAACATTGCTGTTGCAAAGTCAACATGACAATGCGGTCCCCTGGGAAGTGGCCCTTTATCTGAACCAGCATATCAAAAACAGTACTTTGGTAAAAGTACAAGCCGAAGGTCATTTTCCTCATATCAGCGCTCCTGAAGAAATTATCAGGGAAATTAAAAACTTTATCGAATAATAACCGTGGATCCTGTAACAATCGACTGGCAAAAACAGGCGCTTGATTTCCTATTGAGCCTTTATCAAATTAAAGATGAGAAGGATATCCCATTAATCAGAGCTAAGATTGCCGAAAACCTGCAGCAATATGCAATGGCGAGGGCCGCTGCACTGATCAGGCTGGAGGATGCCATAACCGCCCGCATACTTTATGCCACGCCCCCGGTTTCTGCGGTTTTCTTTGATGCGGAGTATACGCGTCATGTTGTGGAAACAGGAGAAATAAGGGTGGAAGACAACCCTTCGCTGAATCTGTTTGCCGGTACTAATATCGTCTTTCCGGTGACACGGGGTACGCTTACCGGTATTTTCATTATCGCGTCAGACGTTCCTGTAACCGAAGCTTACCACACCTTTTTACGCCAGGCCTGGGAGGGATTAAAAGGTATGACGATGTTGGTGCAAACCTATTACTCTTTCGAGCACCTTTCTGCGCGGTACCATGCCATACTGGGCGCTGTTGATGAAGCCATTTTATTTGTAGATAACAGCGGGCAGGATGGCTGGGTTAATCATGCGGCTTCAATATTGCTGAATCTTAACCCGGGACCTCATACCTCGCTGGTTATTTCACGGGCGATGCAACAATTTCGGATGACGGCGGTTAATGCGACAGCGATTGAGCAGGAAGCGGCCAGGTTATTTCAAAAGCCGGATGGTACCGTAAAAGAATGGAAATGGATATTCGGGAACCCGGTATCAAAGGTGCTCGACGTCTCCTGTGTGCCTGTGGTGTCCAACAATATAAGAGGCCGCTTATGGGTATTTGCAGACATTACGCCTGTTTATGCTGCTTCAGAACAACTTAAAGAACTGAACGCAGAGCTCGATAAAAAACGGCAATTGGCCGATGATCAGAACAAGGCGAAATCTGATTTCCTGGCTAACATGAGCCATGAGATCCGCACGCCTATGAACGGCGTAATTGGTATGACCAGCCTGCTGGCACTTACGCAACTGGATGCCGAGCAACGCGACTATGTGGATACAATACGGGTAAGCGGAGAATCCTTGCTGTCTATCATTAATGATATTCTCGACTTTTCTAAAATTGAGTCCGGTAAGATGGAGTTGGAAGCTGCTCCGTTCCGGCTTAGCACAGTAATAGAAGAAGCCTACGATCTGATGAGCGTAAAAGCCAATGAAAAAGGACTCGATCTGCTTTATTATATTGAACCGGATGTGCCATTGGACATAATAGGTGATGCTACCCGGTTCAGGCAAATCTTGTTAAACCTCATCTCAAACGGTATTAAGTTTACGCAGCAGGGCGAGATCGAAATAACTGCAGAGAAAACAGGCTTCGAGGATAACCGGTATACTTTGCAGTTTACAGTAAAAGATACGGGGATCGGTATCCCTGCCGATAAGTTTTACAAATTGTTTGATAGCTTTTCACAGGTAGATGCCTCTACTACCAGAAAGTATGGAGGCACCGGCCTGGGTTTGGCCATTTGTGAACGGCTGGTAACTTTGATGGATGGAAACATACATGTGGAAAGCGAAGAAGGCAAGGGGTCTGCATTTGTATTCACCATTAAGGTGGCAGCCCATACAGCAGCTATACACTTTAAGGGGGAAGAACGGTCTTCAATAGGTACATTGTATGGCAAAACGGTGTTGCTGCTCGATGATAATGAAACCAATCTTAAAATATTGAGTAAACAATGCAGCTTATGGGGGATGACGCCCACAGCTGTAAATAATTACAGTGATGCCATAGCGGCTGTTACAGGCCAGCATTTTGACGTAGGGGTCATAGACCTGCTGATGCCGGAAAAAAGTGGTGTAGAAGTTGCCCGGCTGATACGCGAAGATCATATAACACTTCCACTGGTGCTTTTTAGCTCGGCTGGATATTTACCTGATGATGCAGACATCAAGCAATTATTCAGTGCGGTGATCAATAAACCTGCTAAGCACAACCAGATAAAAGAAGTACTGCTGCGGATATTAGGCGGAGCAGGCATTGTGACGGCCCCACCGGAAACGACAGTCAGGCCCGAAGCCGTTATGCCGATCCGTATCCTGGTAGCCGAGGATGACTATATCAACCAGAAATTTATTACGCGCGCCATGAAAAAGCTGGGCTATTCGATGGATCTGGCAGTAGATGGCAAAGAGGCGGTAGAAAAGGCTATGAATACTGCATACCAGCTTATTTTTATGGATGTAATGATGCCTGAAATGGACGGCTATGAAGCTACACGGCTTATTTTGGGGCATTATAGCCAGGGCGCTCGTCCTGTTATAATAGGCCTTACTGCAAATGCCCTTACGGGTGATCGGGAGAAGCTTTTACAGGCGGGTATGGATGATTATCTGAGTAAGCCCTATAAAATCCAGGATATCGAAAAACTGATTAACAAGTGGACGGCGCAGCTGGTGCCGGATGCTACAGGCGCTGTGGTTACTGCAGGAAATTATAAGCACATCAACCTGGAGTATATACAGGAGCTGGCAGGTGGCGAAAACGAATTTGTGATAGAAATGATTGAAACCTATCTTGAAACAGTAGGGCCCAATATCGGTTTGCTGCGGGATGCAGTAACAGCAAATGATACAGGTACTGTAACCTTTCTGTCTCACAAATTAAAAGGATCGTTCAGGTTCATTGGTTGTACGGAGCCTGGCAATATGATGGAAGAAATAGAGCATCACCATGAACAGGGCAATCTAACGCGGATGCTTGAATTATTACAGGCGGTGGAAGAAGAATATGCGGGAACCGAGGAGGAATTAAAGCAGGTTCTGTCAACGCTTCGTGCATCCGGAGCTTAATAAAATAGAAATAGTGAAAGTTATTAGAGAGTCATTTATGGTGAGGCGGTAGCTGCTCGCAGGGTGTGAATCAGTTCTTTTGCCGCAGCTGCGCCGGCCCGGTTGGCGCCAATAGTTGAGGCCGACGGACCATAACCGACCAGGTGAATACGGGGATCCTTTACAACCATGGTAGCCAGCCTGCCTCCCATAAGGATACCACCGCCATCTTCCCTGGGTAATACAGTCTTCAGGTGATCAAAGGCGCTTTTAAACCCGGTGTTCCACAAAATAATATCCGCTTCCTGTTCTGTTCCGTCTGCCCATTTTACACCGTTGCCGGTTATTGCACTAAACATAGGGAAGCGTTGCAAAACGCCCCGCCTCTTCATGTCAGCTATTGCTTCTGTAACAGGCAGGCCTGTTACAGAAACGACGGATAAGGGTAACAAACCTTTTCTAACTCTTGCTTCCACCATCGCCACGGCATTATGACCCGCCATATCGTCGAATGGGCCTTCCCTGAATTCAGGCGGCCTGCGGGTAACCCAGGTGGTAGTGGTGACCTTAGAGATCTGATCCAGCAGTTGAATTGCCGAAATGCCGGCGCCCACCACGATCACATGTTTACCTTTAAAATAATCAGCTGTTTTAAAATCTTTGGTATGTAATTGTTCGCCTTTGAAGAGCGCTGAGCCAGGATAGTCGGGGATATAAGGATTTCCCCAGGTACCCGTGGCGTTAATAATACCCGAGGCTGAAAATAACGTCCGGCTGGAATCAATATAGAACCGTTCTTCATGCAGATACACCTGGTCTA
>JBQGCI010000332.1:0-2047 GCA_052038405.1 Acinetobacter pittii | reverse complement strand
CCCCCGGTAGTTTTCCAGCACATAAATGTCACCCAGATATGCAATGGTCGAAAAGTCAGAAATTACTCTCGCAAAGCCAATTTGCCGGGTATTATGAAACAGTCCGAAATTTAAGGAGTTGTCGATAGAGGTTTTAACTTTTTCAAAGGGAATATTGTCGCTCCACCCCGAATACTTAGATAGGAAGTTGTGAATGGCAACAACATCCATTTTTGACCGGTCTGTTGTTAAAGTAAAGTTGTTGAAGTGTAATTCAATTATTTCCATTTAATGTATTTTCTGTCAGTTCAGATCTTCCGCTGGTTGCTAATGCCCGGAGATCGCTTAATGATTTGATTGCTTAATGGCGCGAACGGAAATGAAATGCGGGTTATTTTTAAGCTCTTTACAGGCTTCCGGGAATCTCTGTTTACAGGTTTCTGTTGGTTGGGCATCCCTGATCTCATCGATCTTAAATCCGCTTTGTTCCAGTCTGGTCACAATATCATTCCACGGTCGTTGAATGATGGACAGGGAAACATTGAAGCCGGACCAGCATACATTTTTGACTCTTCTTTCATAAACCGGGTTTGCTTTCAATCCGGGGCTTTCCGGGTGGTCTGTAGAAAATATAAATATCCCGCCGGGTTTCAGTATACGAAAAAATTCACTAAACAGTAAATTCAGGTTATCGATGTAATGAATCGTTAATGAGCTGTACACAATATCAAATGAGTCGGCATTAAAAGGCTACAGGCGGCCATTCAAATCTACTATCATTGTATTACCCTTGTCACCCAGGATCTTTTTTGCCTCCTCAATCATTGCAGCACTATAATCTACACTGATCACAATAGCACCCTGTTCAATCAGCTCTCTACTCACAATACCTGGTCCGCAACCGGCGTCCAAAATTCGCTTTTCAGATATGTTCGGTAAAAGGGCTTTTGTAGACGGCCTTTCATAGTAGGCGTTCCACGGATTGTCCTGGATACTTTCAAGGTATTGTTGTACGAAATCGGCATTTGAGTAAACGGTATATGAATCGGATACGCTGTTTTTCATTTCCTGAAATTAGTAACTGTTACCTAATCTGAAAGTACTATAATTTACCAATGCGAATCGGTGATGATATGGCAGAGTTTCTCCCATTCCCACTCTATATTGATGTGTCTGTTATTGGCAGGCGTCTTTGCATGTTTCCATATCAAAACCGTATCTTTATACAATTTGTTATTGTCGTCACATTGGCGAATCCATTGTTCTATGCGTGAGCGTTCCGCATCATGCAGTCTTTCATCATAGTGCATTATTAACAGATGTTCCACGGATGACCAGTTTTAAAGTTACCATATAGCGACATTCATTTATTTCACAAAAATCATCGGTCGGGTCATATTACAGTTCCTTAAAAAGAATTTTTACTATCCTAAAAAGGATTTTGCGCAAACAAAACAATCGCATCTGCCGTTAGTGCTGGTAAGGCCGGATTACAAAAGCTCCCGTTGACGCTCCTTTACAAATAGAGCGTTTTGCAAACCCCATTGATCCATAAGAGCTAAAACCGGGCGGATGCTTTCACCGAGCATCGTTAGCTTGTATTCTGATTTTTTAGGATAAACATGCTCCGAACATTTTTCCACCGCGCCATACGAAAGTAATTCTGCCAACTGCAGTTCTATTACACGTACAGGAGCTTCATTGATATACCTGCAAATATCCGCGGGGCGGGTAATACCCTTGTCAATAGCGTCGAGGATGCAGCATTTCCATTTTCCGCCAAACACTTTGTTTGCAACACGTATTCCGCAGTCAAGGTCTTCTTGCATTTTCCGTTCGTACATCTGAATGTTTTCGTTCGAAATTAACTAATCATAGCTACAATGGCCGCATGCGCTATACCGAAACTTTTTTCGGGTATTGCAGCACACTGTTCTGATATCCATCTTTGCTGAAAATATTTCAACAGCTTATCATGCAGACAACAAAACAGTTTCATCTGAAAATAGCCGACATCATACCTTTTCTCGTTTGGGCCCTGGTTTTTTTTACTACCTGGACATTTATG
>JBQGCI010000331.1:0-2508 GCA_052038405.1 Acinetobacter pittii | reverse complement strand
TTACCTCTTCCCGCAGTAAAAATTTATGCGAGCTATCCCGCTTATCCATTATACGAAACATTCTTCTACCAACAAGCTGTAAAAGTCTTTCAGGTTACCACCCGCAGCCGCTACCTGTTGTGGAATAAGGCTGGCAGCACTCTGACCGGGGATGGTATTCACTTCCAGCATAAAAGGCGCTCCAACAGCCTCATTATAAATAAAGTCAATACGGATGACGCCTCTGCAGTTGAAAATAGCATATACCCGGCGGGCTGCAGTTCTTATTTTTTCGGCAGTCAGTTCATCTACCTGCGCCGGGGTAACTTCGGTAGACTTACCTTCATATTTCGCTTCAAAGTCAAAAAACACCTTGGAATCATCAGCCTTCACCTCTGTCATTGGCAGGGTGATGATCTCACCTTTCGACCTGTAAACCCCGATGGTGAACTCGCGCCCTATTATCATCTCTTCTACGAGCACTTGTGTATCTTCTTTGAAAGCCTTTTCTATCGCGGGTTGCAACTCGTCCGGTTGTAGTACTTTGCTCATACCAATACTGGATCCGCCACTATTGGGTTTCACAAACAGCGGTAGTTTTAGCTGTTGCAAAATGGCAGATGCGTCAACCGGTGAATGATCGAATAACAAAAGAGACTGAGCTACATGGATGCCCGATTTGCCGGCTACACCCGTTGTATAGCTTTTATTCATGGTAAGGGCCGATGTGGCAGCGCTGCAACCCGTGTAAGGTATCTGCAGCATATCGAAATACCCCTGCAATTTACCGTCTTCACCAGGTGTACCATGCAAAGCAATCAATACCGCATCAAACCTGATTGTTTGACCTTTTTCCTGAACAGTAAAGTTGTTTTTATCAATAGCTACCGGCTCGCCCTGTTCCGGTTCGTAAAACCAACCCTCCCGGGTAATGTTGATCCGGTAAACATTATATTGTTCCCTGTCGAGATTATTCTGAATCGTAGTAGCGCTTTTATAGGAGATCACGGCTTCGCCGGAATACCCCCCCGTAACCAATGCAATATTTTTTTTCATCCTGAATGCTGTATTTATCGTCTGACCCAATCTTGTTTGTTACGAAAAACCTCACAGGAGTGGCCCTGTGAGGTTATAAAGCGTGCTGATTGAGGACACGCCATGATTTTTTAAACGTGTAATTTATCTTTTTTGTCCATCAGCTGATCTACTGTTTCCTGGTACATTTCATCAGGTACACAGCAGTCTACCGGGCAAACCGAGGCACATTGCGGTTCTTCGTGAAATCCCTGGCATTCGGTACACTTATCGGGAGTGATATAGTAAGTATCCACTGCCAACGGCTCATTTTTAAAATGGGCATCTACCACGTTACCATTCATTAAAGTGAAGGCTCCGTTTACTGACGTACCGTCTGAAATTGCCCATTCTACCCCACCCTCATAAATAGCATTATTCGGACATTCCGGTTCACATGCTCCGCAGTTTATACACTCATCTGTAATTTTTATTGCCATATCCTGTTATTTGTTTTAGAAAACTATATTTGTTCGTATAATCTGCAAAATTACTGAATGGACGTGAAATGCACGATATGAACCGCCAAACAAAATTCAGCTAAACAATTTAAGACCATTAAATTCGCCTTCTGAAAAGCTGAGCAACAAAAAAACAAACAAATGACTTTACAAAAGCGCATCGAAATTTTGACGCAACTGGGGCAATATATGCAGAACAACAGCGAAGCGTGGCAGGAGGTAAAACAAAGAGCTTATGCCCATAACGGCTGGTTTTTGCCTGAGTTTATTGATCTGAGCGTTCGTAATATTGTTCAATACTTCCTGCAACCCGACGCCCTTAGAAACTGGATCAGCCAGTATCCGGGGCTGGCGCAGGAGCCCATTTCGCCCCGGCTGGTTGGCATTGTTATGGCCGGTAATATACCGCTGGTAGGTTTTCACGACTTTCTTTGTGTATTTATCAGCGGACACCGATGTCTTGTTAAACCATCATCAAAAGATGAAATATTGATAAAGCACCTGGTTGCGAAAATAATTGAATGGGCTCCGGAATTGGCTGAGTCGATTGCTTTTGCCGAACTACTTAAGAACTGCGATGCCTATATTGCTACCGGTAGCAATAGCACGGCGGGGCATTTTGAATATTATTTCGGCCGTTTCCCCCATATCATCCGCCGTAACCGGACTTCCGTTGCCGTTCTCAGCGGCACTGAGTCGAACAAGGAGCTGGAACAACTGGCCGATGATATTTACCTTTATTTTGGGATGGGCTGCCGTAATATCACTAAAATATATGTGCCGCAGGATTACGATTTTGAATCGCTGATCCATATCTTTAAAAAGTACGATTACCTGGCCGATCATCATAAGTATAAAAACAACTATGATTACAACCTGGCGCTGCATATCCTTAATAACAAATTTTATATGAGCAATGCCGCGCTTTTGTTGGTAGAGGAGACAAGTCTTTTTTCACCGGTCAGCCAGTTAAATTATGAAGTGTACGAAAATA
>JBQGCI010000330.1:0-36455 GCA_052038405.1 Acinetobacter pittii | reverse complement strand
TTTGGTTACGACACTCCCTGATCCAATAACCGTATTTCCGCCAATAGTAATGCCCGGATTAATAACCGTATTTCCGCCAATCCATACATTGTTACCAATAGTTACAGGGAATGCATATTCGTAAGCTTCGTTACGGGGTTCATAATGTATGGGGTGCCCTGCTGTATAAATAGACACGTTAGGCGCCAGTAATACATTGTCGCCAATAGTTACGGGCGCGCAGTCGAGTATAATACAATTGTAGTTGGAGTAGAAATTTTCACCAATGGTGATATTATAGCCATAGTCGCAATAAAAGGGCGGTTCTATGTGAAATTGTTTACCGGTGCGGCCTAACAGTTTTTTGAAGAGCTCATTGCGTTCTTCCAGTTTAAACGGATGCAACTGGTTGATCTGGTAGTTCAGGTCTTTGGCCCACTGGCGTTCTTCGAACAATTGGGGCTCGAAGGATTTATAAGGTTGGCCCGACAGCATTTTTTCTTTTTCACTCATAATATCATTGTTGTTGTACGGTAAATGTAAGAGTTGTTTACTGCTCCGAAGTGTACTCAGGATGCCGGGGCGGTAGCTTACTCACATTTTGCTCTTCTGTTACGACTTCCACATGCACCGCATATTTTGAAGGCCTGATGCCTTCGCTATATTTTTCGGCATACACCTGCGTAAACTCTGCGCCAAAATATAAAATAAATGCGGTGTAATACACCCAAAGTAATACGATAATAATAGTGCCTGCTGCCCCGAAAACAGCACCGGGACTGGATTTGGTAATATACAAATCTATAAGAAGTTTACCTATGCCAAATAAAACGGTGGTAAAGGCGGCACCCACAAAGGCTGGTTTCCATTTAATGATCACATCCGGCAACACTTTGAAAATAACCGCAAACAAAAAGGTGATCACACTAAAAGTAACAATGTTGTTAATGATGAAAAACAGCCATCCCGAATTGACCGGCACCAGATCCTGGAACCGTGTTTGAACGCTTCCCAAAATACTGTTAAGGATCAGTGATACCAGTAAGAGAAATCCCAGGGAAATGATCAGCGAGAAGGATTTTAGCCGGTTGGTGAGCAGGCCCATAATACCTTTTCTGGGTTTGGCTTTTACTTTCCATATCGTATTCAAACTATCCTGGATTTCGAGAAACACTGCAGTAGCTCCAATAACCAGCGATATGATGCCAATGATCAGCGCAATGGTGGTTTTGCCGCTCAGGCTGGCTTGTGATACAATATTCTGAATTTGCAGGGCCGTGGTATCGTCGGTAAACTGGCTTACTTCTTCAAAAATCCTTCCTTCAATAATTTCTTTTTTATAAATAAGACTCGCCGAAGCGATGACAATGGTGAGCAGGGGTGCCATGGAAAACACGGTGCAATACGCCAGCGAAGAACTGAGTTTGGGAACCTTGTCTGCGGAAAAACCTTTGGCCGATGCGATCAGGAGGTTGCCCGTACTTTTAAAGAAGCTTTTTGATTTGCTGATTGCTCTTCTCATGAGGCATAACTTATGTTTAAGTATAATGGGGTAATTATATTCAATAATAAAGCCATACTGCCTGTTTCAACAAAAAGATATTTCTTAACGCTTTGGTCAGTAATCAGGCGTTCGTTAAAACGGATAACCAATACCGATATTCAGGATAAGATTCTGTTTACGCCAGGTGGGATCCCCGAAATTGATCTGGTTAAATACCCAACGTTCGCCGGCGGGTAACCAGGGTTTTCTGAAGGGCATGGCGAGGTCGAACCTGATCACAAAAATGCTGGCATCCACTCTGAGGCCCACACCGCCGCCTACAGCAAATTCATTAAGTGCATTGCGTAACCTGAACTGGCTGCCTATGCGCGATGTATCGGTTTTTGCCGTCCACACATTGCCGGCATCTACAAAAACAGCTCCATGTATCACACTAAACAGTTTGGCGCGGAGTTCTCCGTTCACCATCATTTTGATATCGCCACCCTGGTCAGGAAAAATCCGGCTTGAGTCGGGGTTGATTTCATAGTTGTACGAACCGGGGCCCAGTGATCTCGCTCTGAAGGCCCTGATATCATTGCTTCCCCCCGCAAAAAATTGCCTTATATAGGGAAGTACGGTGCTGTTTCCATAAGGGATTCCATAACCAATATTGGCACGCCCGGCTAAAATCAGCTGCGGTTTGATTTTATAGTAATCCCGAAAATCTGCTTCCAGTTTGATGAACTGGTTAACCGCTGTATTAAACAGGGTTTTTTGTCCCTGGTCATTCTTTTTAAGAAAAGCGTTTACGAGGTTACCTGCTGTTTCGGCAGTACCCTGGAAATAAATATTGTTTCGCTTGGCGTCCTGGAACTGGTCGCTGTAAGTAAAGCGGTAATTGGTACTGAAAATAAACTGGTTCTCGTAATTACCTCTTAAGCTGGGTACACTCACTAAAAGTTTTTCAAGACTGTCGGTTGTTTTTAAAGTGCGTACATAAGTAACAGAGAAGGGATTGAATGTGTGATCCACGAACTGGCTACCCTTCCAGTTATAACCGTACTCAGCATTGCCCGAAAGCATGGTAAAGTAAAGCGCCCTGTTTAAAAGTTGTCCTCCCAGTGTGATATGTGTTTTAGGTACAAAGTTACTCGCACTTTTGAAATCGATGGGCGCAATGATACGGGGAAATATCAGCCTTGCACTGGCGCTTAACGAATAAGAATTAGTTTTAGCGCCACTCACCTGTGTTTCAAATCCGCCCGCTACGCTGGTCACTAATTGCTCTGCACCTCTAAACAGGTTGCGGTTGGTATTGGATAGTTTTATTTCAGAGCCCACGAAGTTGTTCGATTTACTGGTACCAGTTACCTGTAACGACATCGAACGCTTTTTTTGTGGAGTCAGGTAAAAGTTAGCGTCCAATAAATCACTTTCCAGGGTGTCTATAGGTCTGAATTCAGCTTTCACAAAACGGAAAGTACCGAGGTTTACGAGCCGGTTGAGGCTGAGGCTATGATCGGCACGATTGTACAGCTCATCTTTCTGGAAGAAAACCAGCCTGTCGAAAATCCGGGGTTTGTAAGTATTTTGAGGATCGTAAATTTTAAAATCGTTATGCAATACCGGCTTTGATAACCTTAGTGCAGAATCACGCCTGATATTGTAATTAGGGTAAATTTTGATGTCGTTGATGCGGTAAGGCTTCAGGCCTTCAATGGGAGTCATGTCCTTAACCTTTACATATATATTTGCTTTACTGTTTCCAATAGTACTGTCTACCTGCAGTAATAAAAAATCGGGGTTAAAAAAGAAGTAGCCTTTTTCTTTCAGGTCGTTATCAATGCGCTCCCTTTCAGCTGTAAATACATCAATATCATAAAAAATACCGGGTTTTAATAAAGATTGCTCAGCCCCACGGCGGATGATATTGTTGAGTGCTGTCGGTTCTGCGGGAAATTTGATTTCGTTGAGGGTGTACCGGTCGTTGGTTATCGCTTTATATGCCGCATGGCCGGTGCGCCCTTTTACAATCGCTTCACCCGTAACCGAAGCCTGCAGGTACCCCTTGCTGATCAGGTGACTTTGCAGTATATTAATATTGTTTTGCAAACGCAGCTCGCTCATCAAAACAGGGGGTTCGCCTAGCTTGGTCCGGATCCAGTTTCGCAATCCTTTCGGCTTTTTTGGCTCGCCGGCCAGTGCATAAAAAGAAAGCTTATACCGCATGCCCAGTATCTTTTTATTGGGCTCGGGGCGTGTCATTTCTTCCAGTGTGTTCTTTAAAGATTTTTCACCGGGAACTTTTTTAGCGCTATCGGGGTTTATTTCAACCGTAGCGCCGGTGTATAAAACCTGGCCTTCCTTCAGGGCCTTTAAACCAGTACAGGAAGCGGCTGCAAGGATGATGGTTGTTAATGTTATGATGTTGTAAAATATCCGCATTCTTATATTGTTATCTTTGTACGTGCACAAGATTAGCGTTGTGGCTGTTGCTGCTCTCTTTGTTGTCTTCTTGCTTCACGTTCCTTTCGTAATTTTTCTTCGCTTTTAAAACTTCTGAATATTTCGTTGAAACGGTTATAATCTACTACCATTACAAAACCTAAACCTGTTTCAATAATTTGTCCTTCTACTACCAGCGTGGACTGATTGCGCCGGTAAGCTCTGAGCCTGTAACGCCCGTCCCGCGACAGCGCATATTCTATATTTACATTACCGGCGATATTGGCCCCGTTATTATTTTGCGTGCGCGCTCCCTCCAGGGCAAAATCACTACCTACGGTTATTGTTAACCGGTCGTTCAAAAGCCGTTTCGAAAGAGCTACATTCAGGTCGGTACGAGTTTGCTGTGTTCCCGTACTAAAATCATCCTGCGAAGTGAGATCAAAGGCTACGTCTACTCCTTTTATAAGGTCGGAAGCCAGATTGTTCAGCTGCTGTGTTAATAGCCGGCTTACACTCTGGCGCGCCAGCATTTCCGGAGAAGCGCCTCCGGCAAGACTTTCAAAAGGATTTTCCGATATAAACCTGTTTAAGGCCAGTACTGCGAAAACCTGTTTATTGAGTTCGCTGGGGTTCGCGTTTACCTGCATGAGGCGGGCATTAACGATACCGTCTATTGCGTTTCTTTCATTTTCAGGTAAAGCAATTTCAAAATTGATTTTGGGCTTTAACAACTGTTCTGTCATTTTCAGGTAGATCATGAACGGCAATTTCTGACGGGCCCTGGTTTGTGTTGATTGATCTAATCCGGCAAGCTGGTCTGCAATTAAATCAATAGGAGCGGTATTGACATTATATACGGCAGTAAGATCCACATTGGCTTCGGTGGGCGCTCCGGTCCATTGTATATAGCTGCCCTGTTGTAATTCGAACCTTCTTTTAGCTAATCCTCCTATAGTGAGATTGTAGTTGCCTCCTGACAGGAGGTAGCGGCCTGTCATTGCTATTTTACCGCTGGGGTCCATCGTTAAATTCAGTTCTGCTTCGCCCTTCACCAGGAGGGCATCTCCGTTGGCGGGGTCAACAACTACCGTGATTTCAGCTTCCTTGTCCGTCATCAGATCCATCGATACATTCAGGCCTTTTAATTTAGACCGGGTTAAGCTATCTATGTCCAGAGCTTCCCGGCCATTATTGGGTGGGGCATCCATGTCTACAAATTCAACAACGCCTTCCTGGCTTACAATATCGGGATCGCTATCGGGTATAGCAAAGAAAAAGCGGGTGTCTTTGTTGATTCGTAAAGTGCCCGTTACTTCAGGATTGTTTAAATCTCCCGCAACGTCCGCATTCAGCGTTAAAAACACCTTGCCATAAAACAGTTCATTGTCTTGCGAGGTAGAATTAAGCGCCATGAAATTATTAGCCCTTAACCGCAGATCAAACCCGAAATCCTGGTAGTTGGTGGTTTTAATTAAGCCGTTCACTGTAAAAGCCTGGTTGGCAGAATCCCTTAAGGTAAAATTGTTAAACCTGATCCCGTTGGAGACGAAAGCAATATTTTCATCATTCAACCTGAAATAGGAATTAAGCTGAGCCACGTTCAAGCCAGCATTCTTAAATGCCAAATTACCCAGCACCTTTGGGGCTGTTAAAGGTCCTTTTGCAGTCAGCTGACCGGTTAGCGTACCAGAGCCATTTTTTATCTGGCCACTGCTAAGGCTTTCAATAAATTTAAGGTCAAAGCGATTGACGTCCACAGTCATATCCAGCGAACCATTATCGTTCGTGTAATAATAACCGCCGGCTTTTACATCATGCACACCGGTTAAGGCAACATCAACTTTAAATGCATTTTGGGTATAATTGTCTGCAAGGATTTTCACGTCGCCCAGCTCATCTTTCTGGTAACGCAATTTGTTGATGGTAAGGTCGGCTTCAAAAGCCGGAGCCTCCTGAATGTTTTTTACATCTACGGTTCCGTTAAGTGTGCCTCCCACCAAAGCGGTGTCCTGCTCTGCATAGCGGGTTAAGGTCTCCAGCATGAAATTTTGGAAACTGACCTGAATAGGGGAATTGACGGCTGTTGAAGTGCTGTTAACAGATAGTGATTGCCCGTTGTTGCTAATACTGAAATTTCTGACGTGTATGCCGGCTTCTCCGTATTGAATCAAATTGTCCTGTGCTACCTGCCACCTGTCGTAGTTCAGCAACAGTTTCTGTGGATCTAATGAAAACTGGTAGGTTTGATTGTCTGCTTTAAAGTTGCCGCCGATCATATACTTGTCCTGGTTTTTACTATCGCGTAAAAACACGTTTACTCCAAGTATATTGTTAGCCGCAGCGCCATTGACAGATGAATTGTATAATTTAATTGCCGGGCTCTCCACACTTTTGATATCCAGGGTATAGGCGAGTTTCGAACTGTCGTTAAGATTGCTGATATTGAGCGTAGTATTTTTTACATCAAAGCTGTCATATATTATGTGGGGAAAACTGGCATTAACGAGCAGACTGTCGGCCTCCGTATCTAAAATGCCGTTTAAAGAAGAGGGGGCAAATGTATACAGCGAGGGAACAAATTCTTTTAATAATTTAGAATCATGTATCGCCACATTAAATCGCATCTTCTGCGGACCGGTCTTCTTCACCGGGGCAAAAGCGTAATATTTATTTATTTCATTGGTAAATGCCTGCCCGATTTGCGTGAGCTGATATTTGCCACTTAAATCCACATTAACTATGTCAGATGTCAATGTCAGGTTGTTTTCTGTTGCCGTGGATAAGGCGTTGAGATAAATAGTATCCAGGTTGATCATGCGACCGTTCATTGCTACCTGCAGGCTCGCAACATTGGCGGTGCCGTTCAGGTAATCGGGGTCAACGGTAGGAAAGTCAAGCGTGGTAAGTGCTGCGATTTTAAATTCTGAAGTAGCAAAATTGAGTTTTTGCAGATCAACGTTTTTTAGATCAATAGTGCCTTTAAGGGATGGATATTTGCCAGCTACATTAACATGGGTATTGATGTCAAAATGGGCATTTGAATCGGGGCTGCTGGCCTGCAATTGCAAGGCCTGTTTGGCATACCTGCCGTCCAATTTAATATTGCGGTAAGTATACTTATTATAGTAGGCACTATAAATAGTTCCCTTAACGGCAGCATTCGCTGTTTGAGCCGACGTTCCGGTTCCCGCTACATCCAGGAACAGGCTTATCGTTCCAACATCTGTTCTTTTCAAAAGGCGACCTACATTAAACTGATTGAGGTCGACAATGGCTTTATACGAAGGATTTTTTGAAGATCCTCCCATTGCTGCATTCACTTTTGCAGAGCCCATATCCGTACGCACATTTAAGCTGGTAGCGAATTTCCTGATGCTGCCTGCGAATTTGCCATTGGCAGCAATTTGATTAGGTAATTCAATACTGTTCGGTAATGTGCCTTGTGGCAGCAGCGCATTTAAATCAGATTTTGAAGTTGTAAATTTTGCAATATTTATATTGAAAAGTGTATTGTCTACTTTGGGTAACCCCTTAATGGTTCCCTTAATATCAATATTGGTGTTTTTTAACCCGCTTAACTGTAGCTGGTTAATATCGATATCATTCAGCCTGCCTTTGATAAGCGCGGCCAGGTTCAATTGCTGGTTGCGGTAGTTGGCCGGAACGGAGGATACAAAATAAGCGGCATCTGCCAAACCTAAAACCGATTTTCGGAACTGGATGTTCATGTCTACGCGTTCGGGATGTTTACTAAGGTCATCCTGCGAAGTATAAGTGACCAGCGAATTGTTATCAATATAGGTATGCGGTGTTTTAATTACCAGGTCGTTCACACTGATCTGTTGATCATCGTAAATAACTTTGCCTCTTAAATCATTTAACACAAAGCCGCTGGTGTCGGCCAGCGTACCGCCGTTAAGTGAGGCTTTTATGCCCGCACTGTCAATTGCTATGTTTTCACCACTGATGCCCAGGTTTTTGATGTTCAGGTGATTAAAATCCATCGTTCCGGCCTCGCGGGGCGCGGCGAGATTATCGTATTTGATTTGGTTGTTGGACAGAATAATCTTATTGAGGTATAGGCTGAATGAAGACTCCTGTGTACTGTCTGCTGCTTTTTCAATGGCTGCTTCATTCGACGGGGTGGGCCGGTAAGCAAAATCGATAACTGAATTGCTGAGTTCTCCATTACTGGTTTGATATTTACCATGTGTAAGGTCTATCAGCAGATCATTGAAATTAAAAGTTTTTAGAAATGCAAACGCCCGGGTGTCTGAGAGCCGGTCATCGTATTTCAAATCGATGTCGCTAAAGGCAAAGTTTTTTACTTCTATCAGCGGTAAACGTCCTCCCGATTCTTTCTCCGTGCTATCAATTGCGGCGTCTGCCTTTTCTTGCAGCACCGTTAAAGGTTTATTCTGGAAATAATGAAGCCTGGTATTGGCGAGCTCCAGCTTATCGAGCACATAATGCATTTGATCCAGATCAAACTTGTCTACGTGCGCGCTCAACTTACCTAATGACACCCCGGCATCATTTCCAATTACATCATCTTTAAACTTAATCCGAATGTCATTAAATGTGATCTTGTCTAATTTTAATTGAAGCGGCGCCGTAGAGTCTTTAGGCGTTTCCGGCTCCTTTTCCGCAGATACAAAAGCGTCTACAAGAAACTGGTAGTTAAAACTGGTGTCTGGGTTCTGCCTGGTAAGATTAGCGTTGACATGATCGAGCTCAATATTGCTAATGGCAATACGACTCCGGATCAGGCCGATCATATCCAATTGAACAGCCAGCCGGCCCGCATATAATAAAGTATCTTTTTTTAGGTCCTGTACATAAAACTTGTCTAATTGCAAACCAGTTGGGAAATTGATCCGGATACGCTCGAGGCTGATCTCGGTTCCTGTTTTTGTTTTTAAATAGGAAACAACTTTATCTTTTACAAAATTCTGCACAGCGGGTATGGTTAGCGAAACAGCCACCAGTATAACAAGCATAATAATACTTGCAATCACCCACAGTACAATCTTTAAAACCTTACGTGCTACGCTGCTCAAAAAAAACAGTTTTTCAGTATGAAGAATAAAAGCGTATATCTTATTGCCACATAAATAGGAACTTTATAAGATAGCCGATTACGCAAAAGTAAAATTTATACAAATTGCGTGCTACTTTTCTATTTGGGGTAAATTTTACACAGTATCTTCTGTTTTTAGCAATATTAAGTAGAAATCAGGCAGTTGGCTTGGTTTTGGTACTATCTGCAAAAGTAAATTCAATACAATCAAAATCACCAGTATGCCCTATTTAAATCATTCACAATCTACCAAAGAAGTAAAGATATTCTATGAAGATCACGGAGCAGGGAAACCCGTGATATTGATTCACGGCTGGCCCTTGAGTCATCGCTCATGGGACAGTCAGATAACGCCGTTGGTAGAAGCAGGATATAGGGTGATTGCCTATGACAGAAGGGGATTCGGCCAGTCTGATACAGAATGGAATCGCTACGATTATGATACGCTGGCTTCCGACTTAAATGCACTGATAACTGAATTAGATCTGCATGACGTAGCATTGGTAGGATTTTCAATGGGCGGAGGAGAAGTGGTGCGCTACTTAACAAATTATGGAGCCGGCCGTATTTCGAAAGCAGCCTTGCTGGCATCTATCATTCCGCTGGTACCTCAAAAAGCAGATAATCCGGATGGAGTTCCTCAAGATGAGCTGGAAAAGATCGCCGGAGCATTAAAGACGGATCGCGTGGCCTTTCTCAAGGATTTTCATAAAAATTTCTATAATTACAGTTTACTGAAGAAAGATGTGAGTGAAGCAAGGCTGGATGCTGATTTTATCGTGGCTTCCGGGGCATCTGAAAATGCCACGCAGAAAGCTGCCGAAGCCTGGGCCAGTACCGACTTCAGGCCCGAACTTAAAAATGTAACAGTGCCTACTCTAATTGTACATGGGGATTCGGATCATATCGTACCGATCAAAACATCGGCTGAGCAAGCGGCCAAAGGCATCACTAATAATGAATATCATATTATTGAAGGGGCTCCACACGGTTTAAACATAACCCATGCTTTTGAACTGAATAGCCTCTTGTTAAACTTTTTAAATAAATAATTTTTTCTAACCTCAAATAGATAATTATGGAAGACAATAACGGAAGAGCATTTACGATAGAAGCCAAAATAGGAGGAAAGATGCAACAGGTACAGGTGGCTGCTTCAGAAACTACTGACGGAGCTGCTTTTTATATCTGCCGGGTAGCGGATGATGAAATTACCCAGGTACGGAAAGACGAGCAGGTGTGGAAGCAAATATGGGGTGAGCTGGATGAAGCTGATGTACAGTCGATCGGATCGGCAATAGAGGGTGCAGTATTAGAAGAATAATTTAAAAATGGTATATGGAAGCAGTAGATAGTAACAAACAGGTGGAAATACTGAACGATCTCATCCAGATCAATAACGACAGGATCGCCGGCTATGAAAAAGCCATTGATGGGTTGGATGACGAGGGTAATGAAGATCTGAAGCGGCTGTTTGGCCACCTGATCAATAACAGTCTCGATTACAACGAAACACTTGAGCGACAGATTGGTTTGCTGGATGGCGAACCGGCATTGGGAACCTCTGGCGCGGGTAAGTTATACAGGGCGTGGATGGATTTTAAGGCCCTTGTAACGGGCGGTGATCGCGCGGCTATTCTCGGAAGCTGCATAACCGGCGAGGAAACAGCGATCCGTGCGTACCAGGAAGCAATAGCTGATGAAGAGCTGGCTGCCGGTTTACAACAGTTATTAAACGAACAGCTTGCCGAGCTTCAGCACTCCTACCAGGAAATAAACGCCTTGAAAGAGGTACTCGAATAATTAAACTTTAAACCTTTTTTCTATGAAAAAATTATCATTATTCTCAATGGCCCTTGCGGCTTCATTGATGTTACAAAGCTGCGAACTGGTAGAAGGCATTTTTAAAGCCGGTATGTGGTGGGCCTTTTTTCTGGTGGCGTTGGTAGTTATTGGTTTGTTTTGGCTGTTACGAAGAAAGTAATGAGTTTGCGAAATATGGCAAGCAATTTGCAATAGTTGATAATATGGCAACGGAGTATTGGTACTAACCAGTTTGATCGTAATGGTCATGACTAAACAAAACATTACCTGTAGTTAACAATTTTAAAGAATAAATATATATGAGAGACGCTTTCACCAACAACTCAAGAAACTTCGGCAGTAGTGACGCTGCAAGTGCCTTTCCTATCAGGTTCACAGGAGATGCTATTCAATACTTATCCGCATCAATGTCCATTAATCTTAACGATTGGAAATGGCATGAGGAAGAGATCAACGGTCAGAAGCATTGTGTAATTACAGACCGGTTGTTATCGGAAATGTGATAGTGTTCTTATTGGCCAATCAGCAACATGTAAAGCTGGATGGAAATGCGGTTACAATATTTTTTGTAACCGCATCTTTTTTGACTTTTACATTATCTTCGAAAACGATAATAGTAAGATAGCTCGTTAGGTTTATCAACCAGCATGTCTTTTATAATTTGCCGGCCCTGTATAGAAAAAGTAATGCCGTTTCCCCCGAAGCCCAATACGAAAAAGGCGTTTTCAAAGTCGGGATGAGGGCCTATGTAAGGCAAGCCATCTTTGGTGGAGCCGAAAAGCCCCGCCCACATGATATCTTCGATGAAGTTAACCCCAGGCATCAGTTCCTGCAACTGCTTCATTAAGTCTTTCGATTTCTTCTCCTTGTTTTGCTGCATATAGGTGGCTCCGGTAAATTGGCTGTCACCTCCGCCTACTAACAATCTTCCGTCATCTGTTGTGCGCATGTATAAGTAAGGTTTGCGCGTGTTCCAGAGCAGCAGGTTATTCACCTCTTTATTGATCAGTATCTGCTCCTCACTAACACAGGCATAAGTGCTGTGGAGATCGGCTATTCGCTCATCGAACATATTCACTGTTTCATAACCCGTGCAATAAATGATTTTTTTTGCCTTTACCTCGCAACCATTATCAAGGGAAATAAGGATGCCCTTATCGGTGTGATCTATTTTTTTGATGCCCACCTGGTCGTACACCCGGAGACCGCGCCGGGTATTGATACCAATCAGCTCGTGTGCCAGCTTGTAAGCGTCTACACTGGCGGCTACTGATGATAGAATACCACCGAAGGACCGGAGGCCATACTTTTTTTTGATAGCTGATGCACTGAGCCATTTAACACCCAGCTTATTCTGCTCTCTGGCCTCGAACTCTTTGTACAGGTGCGGGCCGGCCGCTTTTGTATGGGCCAGGTATAACGACTGCTTTTTCTGGAAGCCGCAATCGATCTGCTCTTCGCTAATTAAATCTTCCAGCTCCCGGATCGCGGCTACTCCTGCCTTGTAGCATTTCACTGCTGCATCGGCACCTATTTTCTTCTCCAACTTATATAGGGGTACGTCTATTTCATATTGCAACATGGAAGTGGTAGCTGCGGTGCTGCCGAGGGCTATATCGTTTTTATCAATCAGGATCGTTTGGTAACCCTCTCTCACCAGCATGTCTGTAATCAAAGCGCCGGTAATGCCTCCACCTAATACAATTATCTCAGCAGACAGGTTTTCCTGTACAGAGGGATAGGTATAGATAAGCCCGTTCTTCAGGAGCCAGAATGACTCATAAGTTCGTAATCGCATACATAATTTTAATTAAGAAACTGCTGGTACTCCGGTAAACAATTGCATAGATTTATTGACGAAGGTAAAACATGGCAGTACATCACTAACCATGAGTGTGCCAGCATCCGCCATTGACTAACACTGTGCATCCCTGTCGGCGCAAAAGCCCTGCAGCTATGTTCAGACAAGTGTAAACAATTTCTGTATGGCTCTATAAACAATTTTCAATCCAATTTCATACGACTGACGATGCGTTTCAGGAACGATATTTGGAAAGTTTAAATAAACCCATCATTTGAGCCTGTTACAATTTACTAACAAAGGAATTTATTGTCCGCAAGGGAATTTTTATATTGACCCCTGGCAGCCGGTTGACTATGCCGTGATTACGCATGCACACGGGGATCATGCCAAGTGGGGTTGCAAATATTACCTGGCTCATGAGGTATCCAAACCGGTTATGCAGGCCAGATTAGGAGTCGATATCAGGATCGAGACTTTGCCTTACGGGCAAGTTAAAACGATCAACGGCGTTAAATTGAGTTTGCATCCGGCGGGCCATATTGTAGGCTCGGCCCAGGTAAGAATGGAGTATAATGGTTTCGTGAGTGTGGCATCCGGCGATTACAAAGTGGAGCATGATCATATCGCTACGCCGCTAGAAGTCGTGAAATGCCATGAGTTCGTAACCGAAAGTACTTTCGGATTGCCTATTTATAATTGGTTAGGTCAGCAACAAATATTCAATAACATTAAGAATTGGATATCCGGAAATCAGCGCAACCAGCGTACCAGCATTTTTATTGCGTATAGCTTGGGTAAGGCACAGCGGCTAATGAAAGGCCTGGAAGGAGTGGCTCCCATATTGGTTCACAGTTCAATCGATCGGTTAAATAAAGCTATTGCAAGTGCAGGGATTCAACTGCCGGAAACGGGCTTATGGTATGCAGATATGCCCAAGTCTGATGTACTGGGTAATATTGTGATACTGCCACCTTCTCTTTTGGGTACTAATGTTATAAAAAAGATTCCTAACGGAGCCATTGCTATCTGCTCGGGTTGGATGCAGGTGCGCGGCAGCCGGCGCTGGCAGAGTGCCGATGCAGGCTTTGCTGTAAGCGATCATGCCGATTGGCAGGGATTGCTGAATACGATTAAGGCTACCGGAGCGGAACAGGTATTTGTCACCCACGGGTATACGGCAACCTTTTCAAAGTATCTGAATGAGATTGGTATACGCGCTAAAGAAGTTATTACCCAATATGGCGACGATGAAGAGGCAGAAGCGGCAGGACCGGAAACAAAAGTGGAGGGCGTGGTATGAAAAACTTTGCCGCATTAATACAGTCCCTTGAGATCAGCAACAAAACCAATGATAAAATTGATGCGATTGTTGCATACCTGAAAATTGCTCCCGACAATGATAAGCTTTGGCTGATTGCTTTATTTACCGGAAGAAGACCAAAGCGCCCCGTTAAGTCAACATTGATTCGGGAATGGGCATTAGAGCTGTCGGGACTGCCTGAATGGTTATTCCTGGAATGTTACAGCAATGTGGGCGACCTGGGGGAAACTATTAGTTTGATATTACCGCAGCCAAAAAAACGCATTGAAAAAACCATTAGCCAGTGGATGCAGGAACTTTTGGAGCTGGGCGCTGCAACTGACAAAGAAAAAAAAGCGTATGTGCTGGAAGCATGGAGCGGACTGGATTACAACCAGCGATTTATTTTTAATAAACTCATTGGCGGCGGCTTCAGAATTGGCGTGTCACACAAGTTATTAGTAAATGCATTATCCAGATTCAGCGGAACGGATGAAAGTACGATGATGCATAGCATTATGGGAAAATGGGATCCGCTGGAGACTTCTTTTGCTGACCTGATCGGCGGCGCTCATGTAAATGCAGATAGTTCGAAGCCCTATCCTTTTTGCCTGGCTTACCCCATTGATAAGCCGGTTGAAGAATTGGGAGAGCCTCAGAACTGGCAGGCTGAATGGAAATGGGATGGTATTCGCGGACAGATTATTAAACGAAATAGTGAATTCTTTATTTGGAGCCGGGGCGAAGAGTTGGTTACCGACCAGTTTCCCGAACTGCAGGGATTGGCTCCTTATTTGCCGGACGGCGTTGTGATAGATGGGGAGATACTGGCTGTGAAGGACGGACAGGTATTAAATTTTAACCAGCTGCAAAAAAGATTGAACCGTAAGACCGTTTCTAAGAAATTGATGGAAGAAACACCGGCAGGATTTTATGCCTATGACATTTTGGAGCACGAGGGTAGAGATATCCGAGAGAAAATTTTTGCGGAGCGCCGGCAGTTGCTGGAAGCGGTCATAGAAAAGATATCCTTCGGCTATGTATTGTTATCTCCCGTAGTGCGTTTTGATGAATGGGGGCGGCTGGCCGCTATACGTGAAGAGGCGCGGGATGTTAACAGCGAAGGGATTATGCTCAAAGCTAAAAACTCGGTTTATCATTCGGGTCGTAAAAAGGGTGACTGGTGGAAATGGAAAATCAATCCGCTGTCCATTGATGCAGTGTTGATCTATGGTCAAAAGGGCAGCGGCCGCCGCAGCGCTTTTTATACTGATTATACATTTGCCATCCGGTCGAACGATCAGCTAGTTACGATTGCCAAAGCCTATTCCGGCCTTACCGACAAAGAAATCAAGGAAGTAGATAAATTTATAAAAGCGAATTCGCTGGAGAAGTTTGGCCCGGTACGAACGGTAAAGCCCGAGCTGGTTTTTGAAATAGGGTTCGAAGGCATTGCAGAAAGCAATCGCCATAAGTCGGGCGTTGCCCTTCGCTTTCCCCGTATTCTTCGCTGGCGGAAAGATAAAAAAGCAGATGAGATCGATACGATCGATGATCTGAAAGAAATGTTGGCGAAATATGGGTAGGTAAGGGCCTTGTTGTAAATTCGATAGTTAAAAGCTCGTCAATCCTCAGATATAGTGAAGCGTATTCAATCCACCCCCGGCTATCAGATCGTTGAAGAATGGTTTACATCTTTAGGAAATCAACCATTCGTTTTCCAGCAGGAAAGCTGGCAGCGTTTTCACGAGGGTAAATCGGGGCTTGTGATCGCCCCTACCGGTTTTGGAAAAACCTTTTCTGTTTTTTTCTCGGTAGTCATCCATTATCTCAATCATCCCAAAGAATATGGCGACGGGCTGAAGCTGATATGGGTCACTCCTTTGCGTTCGCTGGCGAAGGATCTGGGGAGAGCGATGTCGGAAGCTTTGGCCGAACTGGGATTGGATTGGGAAGTAGGCGTAAGGAACGGTGATACGTCTGTGTCGGAGAGGCAAAAGCAGGTAAAGCGAATGCCCGATGTACTGATCATTACACCGGAGAGCCTTCATTTATTATTTGCTCAGAAAGATAATAGCCGCTATTTCAAATACCTGAAATGTATTGCAGTGGATGAATGGCATGAGTTGCTGGGTAGTAAACGTGGCGTATTAACGGAGCTGGCTATATCGCGGTTAAAGTATATCGTACCTGGGCTTCGTATCTGGGGCATCAGCGCTACTATCGGTAACATAGACGAAGCCCTGGATGTGCTGATCCCCTATGAAGACATTCAAAAGAGCATTGTAAGGTCGAAAGAAAAAAAGAAAACGGAGATTATATCCATTATTCCTGATGAAATAGAAGTGCTACCCTGGGCCGGGCATTTGGGTACCAAAATGGCCGCACAACTGGTTCCGATCATTAATGAAAGTCGCACTACGCTGATCTTTACCAATACCCGCGGGCAAAGTGAGTTATGGTATCAGGTCATGCTTTCTGTAGCCCCCGATTGGGCAGGCCAGCTGGCAATACACCACGGATCAATCGATATGGAGTTAAGGAACTGGATTGAGGAGATGTTGCATACGGCGCAATTGAAAGCGGTGATCTGCACCTCTTCTCTCGATCTGGGTGTTGATTTTAAACCGGTAGATACTGTGATACAGATTGGATCTCCCAAAGGGGTGGCCCGCTTTTTACAACGGGCAGGACGTAGTGGTCATTCTCCCTTTGAAACATCGAAGATCTATTTCCTGCCTACCCATTCGCTGGAGCTGGTAGAAGCAGCCGCTTTGAAGGAAGCGGCTTTAAAGGGGGTAATTGAAAGCCGCCAGCCGTTGGTGCAAACCTTCGATGTACTGGTGCAATACCTGGTAACGCTGGCTGTTGGTGAGGGCTTCCTGGAGGAGCCGGTGTATCAACAGGTGAAGCAAACCTTTGCTTTTAGCTATATACAAAGAGAGGAGTGGTTATGGGCCTTACGGTTTATTACGCAGGGCGGAGATGTGTTAAGCGCTTATGAAGATTTCCAGAAAGTAGTTGTTGAAGACGGCATTTACAAAGTGAAGAATCGCCGCATTGCCATGATGCATCGCATGAACCTGGGTGTTATTGTCAGCGATCCGATGCTGAAAGTAAAGTTTTTAAGCGGAGGTTACATCGGGATGGTAGAGGAATACTTTGTGTCGAAATTGAATCCGGGTGATAAGTTTGGGTTGGCAGGTAAGATCCTCGAATTTGTAATGATCAAAGAGATGACGGTGCTGGTAAAAAAGAGTACCGCTAAAAGGGCAATTACGCCAAGCTGGCTGGGAGGCAGGCTGCCACTGAGTTCTAACCTGAGTGCTTTTTTACGCCGCAAATTCAGCGAAGCCCTGAACCCGGGGGCAAAGGAGCTGGAGCTTCGAAAGCTGCAGCCGTTGTTTGTGCAGCAACAGGCGCATTCTCATATTCCGAAGGAAGGTGAGTTTTTGATAGAGCTGATCCAGACCCGCGATGGCCATCACCTGTTCATGTATCCTTTCGAGGGAAGATTGGTGCATGAAGTAATGAGCGCCCTGGTAGCCTATCGCATCAGCCGCGTTCAGCCGATCAGCTTTTCCATGGCTATGAATGATTACGGCTTTGAATTATTAAGCGATCAGCCGATCCCTATGGATAAAATCGATATGAATCAGATTCTATCAGCAGAAAATCTTACCGAAGACATAGCCCGTAGTATTAACGCCGCTGAAATGGCTGGGCGTAAATTCAGGGATATTGCTGTGATTGCAGGTCTCGTGATGAAAAATTATGCAGGAAAATTTAAAACAGATAAGAATCTCCAATCATCTTCCGGCCTCATTTTCAGGATCTTTGAACAGTATGATGCACAAAACCTCCTGATGCGTCAGGCTTTTGAAGAAGTTTTTTACCAACAGCTGGAAGAACCCCGCCTGGCCGCAGCCCTGCAACGCATCCAACAAAGCGCTATCATTATTGTTAATGCTAAAGCTTTCACGCCTTTAAGCTTCCCTATAAAAGTAGATAGTTTGCGGCAGGATTTAAGTAGTGAAGAGCTGGACGCCAAAGTGAAGAAAATGCAGGAGGAAGTATGGAGAAGGGCGGGTAGGGAATAGTGAGTAGTGATAGCTAAATAGGAAAAGGGGGCTGGGCGAATAGGGTATAAATGCGCCTGGATAATGCAACTGTGGGTGGAAACGGTAAACGACATCTTTTTCAATTATAAAAAAGGAAGCGTAGCGGCTATGATGAACGGCCCGGCTCTCTGTGCTATAGCTTTGTGCGTTTGTTCTCTCCCGCGAAAATATCGGTGCTTAAAATATTAGATGGTTAATGGAAATTATTGTTCAAAATGAAGTGTTGATATTATCTGCGTTACGTGCCGTTTACTGGCCTCGTAAAAAAGCTTTGATCCTGGCAGACATGCATCTGGGGAAAACAGGTTATTTCCGTTCGAAAGGTATTCCGATCCCCTCTGCGGTGCTGGCGGGTGATCTGCAAAGACTGTCTTTGTTGATTGATACCTACCAACCCGAAGTTGTAGTTGTTGCGGGTGATATGTTTCACCATGATTATAATGCAGATATCGATTATTTCCATACCTGGAGGCAGCTGTACAATGATGTTGCTTTTCTTTTGGTGCCGGGCAATCATGATAAACTTTTAAATATAGATTACCTCGCCCTTGATATTCAATTAACAGAGAAAAAGCATTGGCTGGAGCCCTTTACCATCGTACATGAACCTGGCAAGAATGCCGGTACGTTTATGATAAGCGGTCATATTCATCCGGGTTATACAATGGCGGGCCGCGCAAGGCAAAGCTTGAGACTTCCCTGTTTTATTGTAGGAGCACGCCAGATGATCTTACCGGCTTTTAGTCTTTTTACGGGCTTGTATACCGGGCATCAGGCAACGGAGGCTAACAGTTACTACCTTATTGGCAACGATGCTATTTTTAAGATGTAGCGGCCTTTTCGGCATGGTTTTTTGCGCAATTGAGAAAACAGCAGTATATGTCTGACACAAAAAAGAAATCTACTGATCCTATTAATACCCCGCAGGAGGTTAAAGAAAGTAAAGATCCTAAAATTGATCAGGATGTTCCGGGCTTCCCCCATCATCCGTCTGGCAAGGAAGATTTAAAAAAGCAGGATCCTGCTGATAAGGCACATAAAAAATAGTATTAATGTTATTGGGATTCCAATAATCAATCTTTAATTTCGTGGCCAATATTTAAATCTTAAATCCTAAAAAAAGCATTTTACTTATGAAAAGAATAGGGCTTTCTTTAATGGCCATTGCTATGCTCGCGGGTGCCGCTAACGCCCAGTTAAGAGTGAACACGAAAGCTATAGGATCGGTAGGAAAAGGTGTTAAAGCTGCTGCCTACAGCGACGCAGATGCGGCGCGTGATGCGGCTGCTGCGGTGAAGTGGATGGATGAGCATAACCCTGTGGCGGAAGCAAACGATCCTTATACCGTTCGGTTAAACAAAATTTTTAGCAAACACCAATCTGAAGATGGGCTCAATCTGAATTATAAGGTTTACAAAGTAGTTGACATCAACGCATTTGCCTGTGCAGATGGCAGCGTCAGGGTGTTTTCTTCTTTGATGGACATCATGAGTGATGACGAGTTGCTGGCCGTAATCGGTCATGAAATCGGACATGTCAGAAACCACGACTCAAAAGACGCAATGAAAGCAGCCTTAACGAGGTCGGCAGTTGCTGACGCGGCGGGTTCACAGTCGGGTGTGGCAGCTTCGCTTACCGATAGCCAGTTAGGTGCTTTGGCGGAAGCAATGCTGGATAGCAAGCATAGCCGTAAGCAGGAAACCGATGCAGATACTTACAGCTACGATTTTATGAAAAAACACGGTTATAATGTAATGGGCGCTTATAATGCATTTATGACGTTGGCTGGTTTGAGCGATGGCAGCGGAGCACAGGCTTCTAAGTTCCAGAAGATGTTAAGCTCTCACCCCGACAGCAGGCAGCGTGCTGAAGAAGTGAAAAAAAGAGCGCAAAAAGACGGGCTTTGGAAAGAAGCTGACATCAAGAAAATAAAGTAATCGATTTTAAAATGATAATAAAAAAGCCAGCGGTTTAATCGCTGGCTTTTATCATTGTATTTATACAAATAACTCCTGGTCTTCCCGGTCTTCAGTAGGGATCTTTTTGATGAAATCATCAAATTCAGGGCCTTCATGGTCGCTGTAGGCGCCGTACGCATCCAGTATATAGCTAATCTTGCCCTGAGTATCTTCCACTATATAAAGCACTGAATTATCGCCGGGGTCAGAGTCTCCTTCAAACCGGAATGTTTGAAATAAGAGCAGATCCTCCGGCTGATAGATCTTGCCAAGTTTTTCCGACTCCATTTGCTTGTTATGATTCAATTTGATTTCGCTTTCCACACCCTTTTGCCTTAATTTTTCCAGTACCTGGCTCAATGTGGTCATTTCGGTTGGCTGTTGCATATTGATTAAGTTTTAAAGAGTTATAAAGTACTACAGGGTGTATGGTGCATAAATTAAGCCAAACTGGCCGCTTCTGCCACGCCAAAAACCTTGAATATGAGTTCTTAATTCTGCTTACTTTTGCGCTTCTTTTCGAAGCATTTACGAAAGATCATTTCATACAAACTGAACTATAGCGCTCTTTATGAAGCAAAAAAATTATTATATTATAGATTTCGACAGCACCTTTACACAAGTAGAAGCATTAGACGAGTTGGTGAGGATCTCCCTGAAAGACAATCCGGATAAGGAAACGGTCTTCCAAAAGATCGAAGAATATACCAACCTGGCCATGGAAGGAAAGCTTTCCTATTCTGAAAGCCTGGCAGAAAGGGTGAAATTACTGGGCGCTAATAAAGAGCATCTTAAAAAACTGGTAACACATCTCAAAAAAAAGGTGTCTAAGTCATTTTCAAGAAATGCTTCTTTTTTTAAAAAACACGCCGATGATGTCTTGATTGTTTCGGGTGGATTTAAAGAATTTATCACGCCGGTAGTTAAAAAGTTTGGTATAAAGAAGGAAAATATTTACGCCAACACTTTTTTATTTGATAGTGAAGGTACCATTATTGGCTACGATACAACCAATCCGTTGAGCCAGGAGGGAGGAAAGGTGAAGTTGATGAAAGAGTTAAAGCTGGAAGGTAACCTTTATGGTATAGGCGACGGGTATTCTGACTTTCAGCTGAAAGAAAGCGGGCATGTTAAAAAGTTCTTTGCTTATACCGAGAACATTTCACGCAATAGCGTTACCTCGAAGGCAGATCATATTACACCGAGTTTTGATGAGTTTTTATACCTCAACCAATTGCCGGGCGCTATCTCTTATCCTAAAAACCGGATCGTAGCAATTGTTGCCGGCAATGTTCCAGAAGAAAGTATAGAACCATTGAGGCAGGAAGGATTTACTGTGGTGCAGGAGCAGGATGCGGATGAGAAAACGATACAGAAAGCAGGCATCCTGTTAGCGGGCCAGGGTATAATAATAGATACCAAGCAGATCAAAAAAGCGACACGTCTTAAAGTGATCGGATATTATGGCAATGCGCAAACTGCGATACCGGTTGATTTTTGTACTCAACGAGGTATTGTTGTTTTCGACGCATCCAAAACGGCTGCTAAAGGGCCGGGTGCTGTTTCGCAACGGGTTATCAATTTTATCAACAGGGGATCTGTTCAGCATAGTACTAATTTTCCTTCTCTTCAGTTGGCGGCTGTTAAAAGAACGCATCGTATTATTCACATTCATAAGAATGTGCCGGGTGTAATGGCGCATATCAATACCGCATTGGCCGAGCATGCTATTAATATAGATGCACAATATCTGATGACGAACTCAACGATTGGCTACGTAATAATTGATATCGATACGGAATATGATAAGCAATTACTAAAAGAACTGAAATCCATTGAGCATACGATCCAGTTCCGGGTATTGTACTAAATAATTTTAGAGGAGGCTCTTAAATAACAATAATATTATCAGAGAATTTCTGGCTTACCGATTTTGTCTCTCCGTTGATCTCTATGGTCATCATGCCATCGAATGCTTCCCTGGCTATTACCTTGATCTTATTGTTGATGCCCAGGCCCAGGCTTACCACATATTGCAGGAAGGAGGTTGAATTGTCTTTCACTGCAACCATTTTGCACGAGCTGCCCGGTTCGGCTTTGGAAAGGGTTTTTTTAGATTGTTTCTGGAAGATCCCTTTTTCGTTAGGAATAGGATCGCCATGGGGATCATACTCGGGGTATTCAAGAAACTGGTCGAGCCTGTTGATCAGTTTTTTAGAGCGGATATGCTCCAGCTCCTCTGCTACCTCATGCACTTCGTCCCAGCTAAACTCCAGTTTTTCATAAAGAAAGGTTTCCCACAACCGGTGCTTCCTGATCACATCAACGGCCAGTTCACGGCCTGCTTTGGTGAGTTTAATTTTCCCGTATTTTTCATAATTCACCAGTTGCTTGGTTTTCAACTTTTTCAGCATCTCAGTTACAGATGCCGGCTTTACCGATAAACAGGTGGCCAGTTCATTGGTGCCCGCTTCTTCTGTACCGTTATCCAGCCCGATTTTGAAAATTGTCTTCAAATAATTCTCCTCCGTGTATGAGAAATCCATAGCATAACTTTTAGGTTCATATAACAAAGTTACAATAATATTTAAAAATAAATTTGTTAGGGTTGCCTAACTATTATAGTTTTGTGAAATAAACTGTTGGTTGAGATGAAAAAGGGATTATTTTTTGTGGCTCTTGTTGGCTCCTGGTTTTTACAGCTGGCGGCGCAAACAGCATCAATACAGGGAAAGGTTAGCAGCAATGGTGCGGCTGAACCCTGGGTAAATGTATACCTTGAAAATACCAACCGGGTAACGGCCACCGATAGTTCGGGCAATTTCCGGTTGGATAGTATTATGCCAGGGCAATACAAATTGCTTGCAAGCCATCTCAATTACAAGCCCTATGTAAAGGAAATTACGATGCGCGCCGGCGAAGTGCTTACCGCTGATATCGATCTCAGCGCCCTGGCTAAATCAGATACTTTAAAAGATGTGGTCATCTCGGGAACCATGAAAGCGGTAAACCGCCTTGAGAGCCCCGTGCCCGTGGAAGTATACACACCTGCCTATTTTAAGAAGAATCCAACGCCCAGTATATTTGATGCTTTACAAAACGTTAATGGTGTGAGGCCGCAATTGAATTGCAATATCTGCAATACCGGTGACATTCATATCAACGGTTTGGAAGGCCCCTATACCATGGTGTTGATTGATGGAATGCCAATTGTCAGCTCCCTGGGATCGGTGTATGGTCTTTCAGGAATTCCTAACTCCCTCGTAGAAAGAATTGAAATTGTTAAGGGCCCTGCTTCATCTCTATATGGGAGCGAGGCAGTTGGCGGGTTGATCAATATTATTACACAGAAGCCGCAAAATGCATCGCAGCTCAGCGCAGACCTTCTGTCTACTACCTGGGGTGAGCACCATGCGGACCTCGGGTTTTCATTAAAAGCAGGTAAGAAAGCAACTGTACTTACCGGCATTAATTATTTCAACTTTCAAAACAGAATTGACCGTAACCACGACAACTTTACCGACGTTACTTTACAGCACCGTGTTTCTGTTTTTCAAAAATGGAATTTTGACCGGAAAGAGAGCCGCCTGTTGAGCCTTGCAGGAAGATATATGTACGAGGATCGCTGGGGCGGCGACATGCGGTGGAACAAACACTACCGGGGAGGTAATGAGATTTATGGAGAAAGTATCTATACCAACCGCGCCGAACTGCTGGGAAATTACCAGCTTCCTGTGAAAGAAAAGCTATTCTTTTCATTTTCGCTTATTAATCACGACCAGGACAGCCGCTATGGAACCACTTCTTATATCGCCAATCAAAAAATTGCTTTTGGTCAGTTGGTGTGGGACCAGCAAATCGGTATACATGATTGGCTGGCTGGTGCTGCCCTCCGGTATACTTACTATGATGATAATACACCCGGTACCGCCAATTCGAAGAACATCAATCAACCGGAAAAGACCTGGCTGCCGGGAGTTTTTTTACAGGACGAAATGACACTGGCCCGAAAGCATAAGCTGTTGCTGGGTTTCAGATACGATCATAATAATATTCATGGGAGCATCTACACGCCCCGGATAGCTTATAAATGGTCGGTTAACGAGAATCATATACTAAGACTGAATGCAGGAACCGGTTTTCGTGTAGTTAATTTATTTACCGAAGACCATGCCGCGCTTACCGGAGCAAGAGACGTGATTGTGGAGGATGATCTAAAGCCTGAAAGATCCTATAACGTCAATCTCAATTTTATAAAGAAAATGCATTGCAACTCGGGTACTTTTATTAATTTGGACGCAACTGCTTTTTACACCTGGTTTGCCAATCGCATTGTGCCGGATTACGAATCTAATGTTGAGCAAATTATCTATAGCAACCTGAATGGTCATGCGGTCAGTAAGGGAATCAGCCTGAATGCAGATATTAATTTTATCAATGGGCCGAAGTTTATTGTAGGGGGAACTTTGATGGAGAACACGCTGACGGAGGATGGAAAAACAGCGCAGCAGCTGCTTACAGAAAAGTTTACCGGTACTTGGGCTGTGTCGTACAAGATAAGGCCATTGCCACTTTCCATTGATTATACCGGAAATGTGTATAGCCCTATGCGTTTACCCCTGTTGGGTGATTCCGATCCCAGAAATCCGCGGTCTCCCTGGTGGAGCATTCAGAATATCCAATTCACCTACGATGGATTTAAGAAGCTGGAATTATATGCCGGTGTAAAGAACCTGCTGAACTGGACGCCTGCTAAAAGCACTCCATTTCTGATAGCCAGGTCTAATGACCCTTTTGATAATAATGTAGTTCGGGATGCGAACGGACAAATAGTTAAAACAGCAGATAATCCTTACGCTTTAACCTTTGATCCATCTTATGTATACGCGCCCAACCAGGGCATCAGGGGGTTTTTAGGAGTAAGGTTTAAACTGAATTAAATGAAATGAAATGAAATGGTTACAATACCTGCCCGCCACCATTGCCGGTTTGCTGCTGTTTTCCTCTATCAGCAGGGCGCAACCCAGGGCCCACTCTTTCGAACAGGTGGGCCTGCTTCAGAAAAATGCAAAGCGCAATACTGTTGTGTTTATTTATACAGACTGGTGTCGATACTGCCAGGTGATGAAAGCATCGGTTTTGAGCAAGGAGCCAATTGTGGGCATACTAAACGACCGGTTTTATTTTGTTTCATTGAACGCGGAAGAGAAAAAGGATATCCGGTTCAATAATCGCCTGTTCAAGTACAGGCCCAATGGAACGAATACGGGTACGCACGACTTAGCGCAAGCGCTGGCCAGTATCGGGGGGAAGGTGTCGTACCCGGTATTAGTCATATTAAACAGCGAGTACGAAATTATTTTCCAGTATAGTGGCTTTTTAAATACGAAGGCATTGCGCGCTGTACTGTATAATACACCACAATAAATACGGCTGTTACAATAAGCTACCTTACTTCGAACACGTCTCTTAGCCGTATGTCTTTTGACGAAGCGCCAATCATGATCCGGAATGAACCCGGTTCAATCACCGGCTTTAAATCCTTATCGAGCATGGATAAATGTTCGGGACCCACAACAAATGATAGTTGCCGGCTTTGACCTGCTTTTAAAGATACCCGTTGAAATCCTTTTAACTCCATAACAGGGCGGGCTACGGAGGCCAGTTCGTCGCGCAGATATAGCTGAACCACTTCATCGCCATCCCTGGTACCGGTATTTTTTACAGTGAGCTGAATTCGGACACTGTCGGATGGTTGGATCTGTTTTTTATCCAGCACCAGGTTGCTGTATTCGAATTGGGTATAACTTAGTCCAAACCCAAAGGGGAACAGGGGTTGTCCCGAAAGGTTATTGTAATCATCGCCCCGTCCGGTTGGCTTGTGGTTGTAAACCAGTGGTAGCTGCGCTTCATGCACCGGGAAGGTAATGGGTAATCTTCCGCCCGGATTGTAGTCTCCGAAGAGCACATCGGCGATGGCTCTTCCACCTTCTTCGCCGGCATACCAGGTATGGCCAATGGCTTTTACTTTATCGGTCCACTCTTGCATCGTAATAGCACTGCCGCCTGTCAATAGTACCACCACCGGTTTGCCGGTAGCTGCTACAGCCTGTATCAATGCTTCCTGTTTCCCTGGCAGGCTAAGCATGGCCCTGTCGAGAAATTCACCTTCGGTAATACCTGCTACGATAATGGCTACATCTGCTTTTTGCGCTGCCGCTACCGCCTCTTTTATTTTTTGCGGGGTGCTGTCGGGCTTTCCTTCGTTCCATACCAGCTTGATAGTCCCGTTACCATTGGTTTCGTAAAATTCTACTCTGATGCGGTATTGCTTACCCGCCTCAAACCGGTAATGCTTTAAAGTGGTATGATAAGATAGCTTTTGCCATTGATCTACCAGCAACTGATCATTAATATAAAGCCGGTAGCCGTCATTGCCTTCAATGCCTATTTTATAATTACCCGTTGCCGGCGCTGTCAGAGTGCCGGTCCAGCGTGCTGCATAAAAGTCGCGGTTCAGTTTCGCATCAGGAGCATACAATGTCCATAAAAAGTCGATGGTGGGGTCGGTTCTTTCCAATGCAGGTTTACCTACAAGGTCCCTGCCATGGAAGTAGGTTGCTTTCAGGCCGGGCTTCCCATTGCTTGACAGGAAGCGCTCGGCAATTACCCGGTAACTGCTGTCTTGTCGTCCTACGCCTTCCGAGTAGTAGACCTGCGTCTTGCCACCCAGTTTCTCTTTAATGGCATCCAGCATGTTGATCTTTTGATAGCCTTCACCCGCATAGCCCCCCAGCCGCGCCTCTACTGCATCAGTACCTATAATTGCCAGGGATGGCAGGCTTTTGGATAACGGTAATGTGCGCTGTTCATTTTTAAGCAATACAAACGATTTCCTGGCCGCTTCCAGGGCAGTAGCTTTTCCCTGTTGAAGCAGCTGCACATTATTGGATGTTTCGGGTATATAGGGATTTTCAAAAAGTCCCAGTTCAAACTTGGCGCGTAATACCCGCGAAACCGCATCGTCTATACGGGACTGGTCGATCTTTCCATTTAAAAAGGCTGGCATGAATAGTTTATGATGTTCATAGTCTGTTTGGAAGATCACATCCAGTCCGCCATTGATAGCATGTGCGCCGCTTTCTTCATAATCTTTGGCCGTATAGTGCAAAACGGCTTCTCCACCCACCGCATTGGCATCTGAAATAACAAATCCTTTAAAGCCCCATTTCTTTTTAAGTTGGTCGATCAATAACCAATGATTAGATGAAGCGGCAGTTCCGTCGAGCGAATTATAAGCAGTCATTATAGAGCGGGCGCCTGCCTTTTGAATGGCGTCAAGAAAAGGAGGAAAGTGGAGCTCGCGCAGCAAACGCTCATTGAAATGGATGGGATAGCTATCCCGGCCTCCATCGCCAACATTGGCTACAAAATGCTTGGGAGTAGTGATGATGCCTCTTTGCTCAAAGGCGCTCATAAAAGCAACACCCATGGCGCTGGTAAGATAGGGATCTTCGCCATAGGTTTCTTCTGTGCGTCCCCACCGCACATCGGAAGCAATATTTACCACAGGCGATAATATCTGCCGGATACCTCTTTCTTTTACCTGGTTGGCAATATCAGAAGCCACACGGTTCACCAGTGCCAGGTCCCAGGTGGCCGCAAGGCCTATTGCCTGGGGAAAGGCTGTTGACTGGCTTCTGACCAAACCATGCAAGGCCTCATCAAACGCAATCATCGGAATGCCCAGCCGGGTTTGTTCAACGAAATATTTTTGAATATTATTGATTTTACGGATCACTTTGGTGGCGTCTTCCCCGGTATTATAGCTCAGTAATTGGCCGGCTGCATCACCTTTTGCTTTGGCACTTACCTGGAAGCCAAATAGCCCGTTTTTGTATTGATCCGGGCCGGCATCATCCAGGTCGCCCGGTATCATAAAAAGCTGCCAGAATTTCTCTTCCGGCGTCATACGTTTCAAAAGGTCGGTAACCCTTTTCTCAACGGGCTGGCTGGCATCCTTATATAATGGGGGCTGTGCGTGTGCAACCACATATAAAATAACAGCGGGAACTAACGAAAGATATTTAAATGAAGACATAGTGCAATGTATAAAGTATCTTTTAAACCAGATATTTTGCGGTCGTCGTTTAAAAAGTTTATATAAAAAAGAGGGTGCTCCTTTTGAAACACCCTCTTTGCCGTAAATAGCTTTACCACTTATTTGGTCAGTGCAATAGCCAGCACTTCCTCCATCTTATCTACATAATGAAATTTAAGTCCCTTGATAAAAGATGTTTCCACTTCTGCTACATCTTTTTCGTTTTGTGCACAAAGAACAATTTCTTTGAGCCCTGCACGTTTGGCTGCCAGGATTTTTTCTTTGATACCACCCACCGGCAATACCTGTCCGCGTAGGGTTATTTCTCCGGTCATTGCCAGGAAGGGCTTTACTTTTTTGCCTGTCAGCGCCGATGCAATAGCCGTCATCATGGTAATACCGGCACTGGGACCGTCTTTAGGAGTTGCACCTTCCGGAACATGTATATGAATGCTTTTTTTACCGAAAAGGGCCGGGTCAATATTGTATCGGGTAGCGTGCGACTTAAGGTAGCTCAAAGCAGTGGCGGCACTTTCTTTCATCACATTGCCCAGGTTGCCCGTTAAGCTCAGATCTCCTTTGCCATCGCTCAGGCTGGCTTCGATAAACAGGATGTCTCCACCCACGTAAGTCCATGCCAGTCCCACGGCAACACCGGGTGAATTCACCGCCTTGTAAAGATCGCTGCTGTATTTGGGCTTGCCGAGAATCTGCTGCAATTCTTCCACCGAAAGGGAAGTACTCAGCACTTCTTCCATGGCAATTTTCCTGGCCCGGTTACGCATAATACTGGCAATAACCCGGTCCAGTTCACGCACCCCGCTTTCCCGCGTATAGTCGGCAATCAGGCGTTCTAACACCCTGTCACCAATTTTAAAGCTGTTTTTGGGTATACCATGCATTTCTTTCTGCTTGGGTACCAGGTGGCGTTTGGCTATTTCTATTTTTTCTTCAATGGCATAGCCGCTTAGGTTGATGATCTCCAAGCGGTCTCTCAAAGCGGGTTGAATATTTTGCAGGTTATTAGCGGTAGCAATAAACAATACCTTGCTCAGGTCGTATTCCAGTTCGAGATAGTTGTCATAGAAGGTATTGTTCTGTTCAGGATCTAAAACCTCCAGTAAGGCGCTGCTGGGATCGCCCCGGAAGTCGTTACCCACTTTGTCAATTTCATCTAATACAATTACCGGGTTACTGCTTTTGGCCTTACGCAACGATTGCAGGATACGCCCCGGCATGGCGCCAATATAGGTTTTACGATGCCCGCGTATTTCACTCTCATCGTGCAAGCCACCCAGGCTTAAACGGATATATTTACGGCCCAGTGCGCTGGCGATGCTTTTGCCTAACGATGTTTTACCAATACCGGGGGGGCCAAAGAAACAGAGTATCGGGCTCTTCATATCTCCTTTCAGCTTTAAAACGGCGAGGTACTCTAATATCCTTTCTTTGATCTTGGCCATGCCATAATGATCGTTATCCAGGGTTTTCTGGGCATTTCTCAGATCATAATGGTCATCCGTATATTCGTTCCAGGGCAGGTCCAGCATCAGGTCCACGTGGTTATACACCACCGAATAGTCCGGTGTGCTGGGGTGCATGCGTTCCAGTTTCTCAATGCCTTTTTTAAAAGCTTCTTTTGCAGCGGCCGGCCAGTTCTTCGCTTCGGCTTTTTTTTGCATTTCTTTTATTTCCTGCGAATTTGAGTCGCCGCCCAACTCTTCTTTGATACTTTTTAATTGCTGCTGAAGAAAGTATTCGCGTTGTTGCTTATCCAGCTCCGTGCGGGTTTTATTGGTTACCTTATTCTTTAATTCTACAAACTGCAACTCCTTTTGCAACAGTTCCATCAGGTTTACAGCACGCTGCTTAATATCTGTTAACTCCAACAACTTTTGTTTTTCCTGTATCGAAGTATTGAGATTGCTGCTGACAAAATGGATCAGGAAAACAGGACTTTCAATATTCTTCAGGATCAGGGTCGCTTCGGAAGGGAGGTTAGGTGACTGCTGTATAATATTGGTGGCAATATCTTTTATATTAGAGATATAGGCTTCGAAATCCCCGTCAGTAGGAACTTCATTCTCATTTATCCGGCTGGTTCTGGCTTTGAAATAAGGGTCTTCCGTGGTGATCTCGTCGATCGAAAACTTACTGCGGCCCTGTATAATAACAGTAGTACCGCCATCGGGCATCTTGATCAGTTTGATGATCTTCGCGATCGACCCAATTTTCTCCAGATCATCGACTCCCGGTTCTTCAACATTCGAATCTTTCTGTGCTACCACGCCTACCAGCTTATCACCTTTGTAGGCATCATTCACAGCCTGGATGCTCTTGTCGCGTCCGACCGTGATGGGTAAAACTACTCCCGGAAATAAAACCGTATTTCTAAGCGGTAATATGGCTATTTCTTCAGGAATGATATCCTGGCTATCGTCAGTTTCATTTTCATTAAGCGGAAGTATCGGCATAAAATCCATATCATCTTCAGGCTTCAAAAACACTTTGCTAAAATCCATAATATTTATTTTTGAGACAAACTGTCATATAACAGCTTTATAACCATACCGGTTAAGCTCATATATGAAAGGGTATATCAAGCGGCAATATTAATGCCATGCCGCTCAATACCGAAAACTTGTCGCAGAAAAAAATAGATGGCCGGATGCTATAGCGGGAAGACCGGATGATAATGAAGCGGATTGACCTTTAAAACGCTACCCCCACACTCAGCTGCAGGGCCTGGTTTTTCCATTGGTCCTGATTGGTTACCTGGCTTACATCGCTCAAACCGATTACGTAGCGGGCTGCTACTCTAAATGCACTGATATGAAGGCTGGCGCCGCCGACCATGGAAAAATCCCCTTTTTTAAAAGCATCCTTTCCGTTATCCAACAGCCTTTTATCTTTATTCATAAGAATGCCAAATTGCGGGCCCGCTTCGATATGCAAGGGGCCAAAAAGGCGCATGTTTACCAAAATAGGAATAGACAGGTAATTGAGCTTGGCTTTTACCTGGTCGTTTTTAAAATCGGGAAGTGTATTGGTAAACGAGGTGTCGGTTGTAGCGGTTGTTTGTGAAAACAGAACCTCCGGGTTGATGCTGAATTTATCGCCCAGGCCTATTTCAGCGAAGCCACCCGCAAGGTAGCTGTAATTAAATTCTTCTTTAAAGCTTTTCCCGGTAATTTTCCCGGCGTTTACCCCTGCTTTGATCCCAACATGAAACTGGGCATTAACATACAGGGTGGACAACAAAGCTATTGCAGCAATGATAAAGACGCGATGGGTCATTGTTTTTTTAGTTTAAAGGAATGAAAAGGTTTAAAAAAACAAAATTACGTCTTTTCATGCTTGTCTACGCCAGTTCTATTACGGTAATTTCCGGAAGTATGCCTACCCTGCCCGGATACCCTATGAAACCGAATCCGCGGTTTACGTAGAGTTTTTGCTGCTGCTGCTCGTATAAGCCGGCCCAATGTTTATATACATATTGCACCGGGCTCCACCTGAAGCCGGGAATTTCAACGCCAAACTGCATGCCATGGGTGTGACCACTTAAGGTTAGGTCCACGTCAGTAAACTGAGTGCTCACTTCGGTGTCCCAATGAGAGGGATCGTGGCTCATTAATATCTTAAATGGATACTTACCGGCACCCTGCATAGCCTTCGACAGGTTGCCATAACTGTGAAAACTCCCGCGGCCGCTGATATTCTGTACCCCAACAAGGCCGATGGTGGCATTATCCCTTTCCAAAGGCAGGTGCTCATCCAGTAAAAGACGCCATCCCATATCTGCATGTATTTTTTTCAGTGCATTGAGATTCGCGGTTTTTTCGGCCGGTGTTTTCCATTGCACATAATCGCCGTAATCGTGATTGCCTAATACCGAGTACACACCCATTGGCGCTTTCAGTCGACTGAATATTTTCTGGTATTCACCCACTTCATCGCTTTTGTTATTTACCAGGTCACCTGTAAATAGGATCAGATCGGGGTTCTGACTTAAAATGAGGTCAATGCCTTTGCTGACCGCCTTATAATTGGTGAAACTACCCGTATGAATATCGGAGATATGTATAATCTTTAAACCCTTAAATGCCGATGGCAGGTTGGCAAATGGAATTTTGATATTTTTCACCTGGTAATTGTACTTGTTGCCCAGGCCATAAATAAACGAAGAGAACATGGCACCCCCGGAGATAATGCCCAGCCAGGTTAAAAAGGACGACCTGGATATACGGTCGCCAGTAGTGCCGGCAATCTCGCTGATTTCGTTGTTGGCAGAAAATATTTTGCCGGCAATCCATTGTACAGCGCGACGCAGATCATCAATAAAGAAAAATAAAGCGCCTATCAGTTTGCCTAAAAATAACGCAAATACCAGCACAAAAAGAATGCTCCTCAGCGCCTTATGCTGCTCGCTCGCCTGGAAATAAGGCAGCACAAATATCAATAGAACCAGGGCAATAGCAGAAAATGCCCAATAAGCGATCGTAAATATAGTTCTGCTCCGGGCGCCGTTAACAAAGAGCGACCGGATAGCGAAAAACACATAGACGTCTATCAATATCATTGTTGCGATAAGAATCCACCAGAAAAGCCCGTTGCGCATATCATAATATTTGTTGTCAAAACTAAGGAATTGAATACAGGTAGACGTTTTAAGACGAAATTCCCTTTAATATTAACGAATAAGCCGGCAGCCGGCCACAATCTAATTACACAGTTGCTTCAAAAAGTTTACATTTGCGTTTCGCCACGACCGATGCGTTTTTTCACCTTATAAATCTTGGTGCGTGGGTAAAAAATTATGGCAAAAATAATCGGAGTTGCAAACCAAAAGGGTGGTGTGGGTAAAACTACAACTGCTATAAACCTGGCTGCCAGTTTTGCGGTGCTGGAATATAGAACATTGCTGGTAGACGCTGACCCACAGGCAAATAGCACCACGGGCGTGGGTTTTGATCTGCAAAACATAACGCAGAGCCTGTACGATTGTATGGCCAATCAAACCCCTGCTCAAAATGTCATACTGAAAAGCGATATCCCTAACCTGGACCTGATACCTTCGCATATTGACCTCGTTGGTGCTGAAATAGAAATGATCAATTATCCGAACAGGGAAACGGTGCTGAAGGAAATTCTGGCCGCGGTACAGGATCAGTATGACTTTATCGTGATCGACTGTTCTCCGTCATTAGGCTTAATCACTGTAAATGCATTAACGGCTGCCCAGTCGGTAGTAGTGCCGGTTCAATGCGAGTTTTTTGCCCTGGAAGGGCTGGGCAAATTGCTGAATACTATTAAGATCGTGCAGAGTCGCCTGAATATGGATTTGAAGATTGAAGGGATACTGATGACCATGTATGATGCCCGTTTACGCCTGTGCAACCAGGTGGTGAACGAGGTGCGCCGGCATTTCGATGAGCTGGTATTCAGCACGATTATTCACCGGAACTCTAAACTGAGCGAGGCACCGAGCTTTGGCAAGCCGGTGATATTGTATGATGGCAATAGTAAGGGATCAGTTAATTACCTGAACCTGGCTAAGGAGATCTTACAGAAAAATAACCTTACAAAAATTCCGAACGAGGAAAAAATACTGGAGTAGTTTAAAGTTGATAAGTTGACTTGTTGACTAGTTTACAAGTCGGGAGTCAGCCAACCAGTTAACCAGTTAACCAATTAACAAACAATGGCTACACAAAAATCGAATAAAGACGCATTAGGAAAAGGCATTCGTTCGCTGCTGGGCAGTATCGACGCAGAGCTGAAGAGTGGTACCGGCGATTTAAAGAAAACCGTAGTAGAAGCAGCAACAAATATATCCAGGATACCCGTTGCCGATATTGAAGCCAATCCCAGGCAACCGCGTACCGATTTCGATGAGCAGGCATTACAGGAACTGGCTCAATCGATCAAGATACATGATATTATTCAGCCGCTTACCGTTTCCAAAATGGCCAATGGTAAATACCGGTTGATTGCAGGGGAGCGCCGTTTGCGTGCTTCCAAAATAGCCGGACTGAAGGAAGTGCCCGCCTATATCAGGCAAGCCAATGATGCGGAGCTGCTGGAGCTGGCCCTGCTGGAGAATTTACAAAGGGAAGACCTGAATGCGGTGGAAGTGGCTTTGAGCTACAAGCGTATGATGGATGAGCTGGAATATACGCAGGACCAGGTGGCTGAAAGAATGGGTAAAGACCGTAGTACAGTAGCCAATTTTATCAGGTTGCTGAAACTGCCGCCCGATATTCAATTGGCGGTACGGAGCAGTGTTATATCAATGGGCCATGCACGGGCATTGATCAATGTAGATACAGTAGACAGGCAGTTATTTATTTTTAAAGAGGTAAAAGAAAAAGGTTTGTCGGTAAGGCAAACGGAAGAACTGGTAAGAAACCTGTACAAGGAGAGCGGTGCGCCTAAAAAATCTGCTAAAAGCAGTTTGTCTACACCGTTTCAGCGCATTGAAGATAAACTGGCTACCCAGTTTGATACGCGTGTGAAGTTGAAGCATAGCTCTAAGGGTAACGGACAAATTACGTTCGATTATTATTCGGTGGAAGAACTCAATAAGCTGTTGCAAAACTTTAACGTGTCTATCGACTAACTTTAACGTGTCAATAGATTAATCTGTATTTTATTTGCAAGATGCATGTAGTTACAAAACTTTTTCTTTCTGCTTTATTCTGCACATTATTGCATGTGGGTACTCATGCGCAAACTGTTGACACTACGGTTGCGCGCCGACTCATGGCTGCAAAGGATTCGGTTGCAAAACCCACCATTAAAAACCCCGCTTTCAGGGAAACCGACAGCGCCAAATTAAGAGACCCCAATGCCCGCATTCCCAGAGTAGCAGCCATCAGGTCGGCTATTTTACCGGGCTGGGGACAGATCTACAACAAAAAAGGCTGGTATTTGAAAGTGCCTGTTATATATGCAGCCTTGGGTATTACTGGGGGCTTATTCGTTGATAATATTACCTGGTATAATCGTACCAAATATGCATACCGGGTTGCCATCAATATCCGCGACGGGAAAGATACCCTGGGAAGTGCTGCATATAATAAAGTATACGAAAGCCTGCGACGTGTTTTTTTTGAAGGAAGCCAAGGCCTCCAGCCGGAGTACATCCGTACTAGGAGAGATTATTTTAGGAAATACGTAGATTATGCGGCCATCTATTTTATTGTTGCCTGGGGATTGAATGTGGTGGAAGCAGCAGTAGGGGCTCATTTAAGCAGCTTTGATGTATCTCCCGATCTTTCATTTAGGATACAACCCGGCTTCAGTGAGATGGCGCAAACAACGGGTATTAGTTTGGTATTAAAGGTTAAATAAACCGGCTATAAAAATATTAATTGGAAATTATGAAGATAGCATTGATAGGCTATGGAAAAATGGGGAAAGCTATTGAAGCCATTGCACTCGAAAGAGGGCATGAGATCGTTTTAAAGATAGACGAATCTAATACGGCAGATCTCAACCAGGAGCATATCGAAAAGGCCGACGTAGCCATCGAATTTACCGGACCGCATACAGCGTATGACAACATCAGGAAAGCTCTTGAATTAGGCATACCGCTCGTTAGCGGATCAACAGGCTGGCTGGAAAAAATGCCGGAAGTAGCGCAGCTGTGTACAGATAAACACGGAGCCTTTATCTATGCCAGTAACTTTAGTGTAGGAGTGAATTTGTTTTTCGAGCTGAATAAAAAGCTGGCGGCTTTAATGCATCCTCATCCCGAATATAAGGTGTCCCTGGAGGAAATACATCATACTCAAAAACGCGACGCGCCGAGTGGGACAGCTATTACCCTGGCAGAAGGAGTCATGGAAACCTACCAGTCGCTGAAAAAATGGGTAAACGATGTGCCACCTCAACCCGGTGAACTGCTGATCGTTAGTAAGAGAATTGATCCTGATCCGGGCACGCATACCATCCGTTATTCATCAGAAATAGATGATATTACCATTACACATTCAGCACACAGCCGTAAGGGGTTTGCCCTGGGTGCGGTAGTAGCAGCAGAATTCCTGAAAGATAAAAAAGGCATTTTTACAATGAAAGAAGTGTTGGGATTATAAGGTGGTATTCTATCAGCTTAATTTATTAAGGAAGCCCGTTTGCGAAAGTCAACGGGCTTCTTTTATATCTGCAGTATATGTCGTCTTACTACGTCACGCTCTTTGTTCCACTTCTCTCGCCACGTCCCTGAATGCTTTTTTACTCACTTCGTCATCACTTACCATCACCGGAATGCCTATATCTCCGCCTTCGCGGATACTTTGAACCAATGGTATTTCTCCCAGGAAGGGAAGTTCATATTGCTCCGCCAGCTT
>JBQGCI010000329.1:0-8605 GCA_052038405.1 Acinetobacter pittii | reverse complement strand
GCTGTGCCTACCAAAATGCTGCCGTTGGCTGTTTGCAGTATCTTGTTGATAAAATTGCTTTTTAAATCATAGGGCCCCGGACCCGCCTCGAAGTGGCGGGATACCTTGCCGCCCGGTATATCCATAATGTCAAGCCCGTGCTCAAAAGTTCCGATAAGTAATTGGTTGCCGGTAGCCAGCAGGCCATGCACGTTGGTGCTGGAGAGGCCGTTCTTCGCATCAGGCCGGTGGCGGGTAAATACTTTTTTTAAAGGATCATACAGGGTAAGCCCGCCATCTTCCGATCCGATCCATAACCGGCCAAAGTGATCTTTGGTGATTTCCCGAACCGCATTGCCGCTGAGAGAGCGGGAATGGGCGGTAGGGAAATATTTTTCGAAAGTCAGCGCCGTGTTGGGCAGGTAATTCAGGCCGCCAAAATAGGAACCTACCCATATACCCCCTTCGCGATCTTTGCATAAAGCATAAAGTGCATTATCAGAAAGCGAAAACGGGTTCATTGGGTCCTTATGTATGCTTTGCTGTTTTCCGTTGACCGGATTATAGATGTAAAGTCCGTCTTCGGTACTTATAAAAATACTGGTATCGGAGGCCTGTAGGATATTTCTTACAAAAATAGTCTGATGGCTGTTTTGGGGCCCGATCAGGTGCCGTGTTTTTTTTGTTGGCAGGTCTAATTCGATTAGTCCTTCCCTGGAAGAGCCAATAAGTAACCGGTTATTTTTATAAAGGGAAAGCGCTTCGATGCTGTTGGGCGAGGTAAATGGTAAGGGGTATATGTGGGCATTTTTATGATGTATATAAGCAACACTGCCATCAACGGCGCCGGCCCAGATGCCACCCTTTGGGTCACTGGTAATAACGGATACCTGCCGGACACCCGGAACGTACTTTTTAGATAACTTCATTCCAACGGGGTTATAGTAATATAGTTCGTCTTTGAAAATAAACCATAACAACCCGTCCCGATCGGCGCAGATACTTCTTACCGGGCCTTCTTCCATCGAAAACGGATGATCAAATTGATCGGTATTTACGTCATAAAGGGAAATACCTTTTTCGGTACCCACCCATAGATTACCTTTTTTATCTTCATACAAACAATACACCGAATTGCTTTTCAGGCTGCGCGGGTTAGCAGCCTGGTGACGGTATATCTTAAAGCTATTACCATCGAACCGGTTCAGCCCCTCAGAGTTGCCCAGCCAGATAAAGCCATAGTGGTCCTGCAGGGCGGCGATCACGGTGTTGTTGGACAAGCCGTCTTCTACTTCATAGTGCCTGAAGTGAAAGGGCTGTGCATTGACACCCACTATTGTATGAAAGCAGGCAAACCAAATCAGTATAAAAAATCTGGGCATCAGGCAGTAATTCAATATGTTTCAAAATTGGTACAAAATGATGACATTTTGAGACAAAATGAAAAATCGTTTTTGCTATAGGGGATTATCTTTACCTCCTGTTTGCCGGTGATGAAATTATTTGAAACCAGAATTAGCGATTTTGAAAAAAGGTAAAAGATACCTGTAACGATGCTGTGATGATCCGCAAATTTAAGAGATCCATACACCAGCCGGGCAGCGCCTGGAGGGTAATGGAGGGGGTATATGCGCTTTCGAAACCCGCGGGCTTGCTGCTGGATGAGTTTTAGTTTGTATTAATAAACAACTGTCATATGAAACGAAATGTCTTATTGCATTTTAAGTGCTTATGGGCTATTGTAGTTCTGTCTTTTATAGCATTCGCTTGTCAAAAAGATACTGCACCCCAGGAACCGAAAGCATACGATCCATCCGAAAAGGTAGCTGTAATGGATTTTTTCCCAAAAACCGGAGGCGGCGGGCAACAATTTATTATTTATGGAAAAAATTTTGGAAATGACAAATCAATTGTATCTGTCACGATAGGAGGCAAACCTGCCACTGTGATCAATGTACAGGACGAAGCCATTTACTGTATTATTCCTGACAGGGCATACACCGGTGAAATTGTAGTAAATGTTGGAACGAATGCCGGTCAGCAGCTGGCCACGGCAAGTGAGGTTTTCAACTATCAGAAAAGAATGGTGGTGACTACACTGGCCGGTAAAGAAGATGAAAGGGGGAACTATAATATAAAAGATGGCACTTTTGCCGATTGCGGAGGGTTTTTGAATCCTTCCTGGTTAACCTTCGATCCTAAGACACCTGGCCTGCTGTATATGGGACAGGATGGGGGAGATGTGCGGCTGTTGAATTTTAAGGACAGCATAGTAACAACCCCCATCACAAGAGGCATGGGAGGCTGGAACCGCATCAGGACGATTGATTTTTCGCTGGACAAAAACTATATGATTATTGCCGACGACCAGGGTGATGTGAATGGTAAATCCACTTCCATATTATCACGGGCAAGCGGCTTTAAAGATCCCAAAGTTCTTACATCGTACAGGCAATGTAACGGCGCGTCGGTACATCCTGTAAATGGTGAGTTGTATTTTAACAGTTACGAAAAAGGACAGTTTTACAGGTTTGATTTGAATAGTTATTTAGCCAATAATAACCTGGGTATTAAAGATTATCAGCTGCTGTTTTTGATCCAGGATAATAACTGGGAGTTTAATATCAATATTGCGCCAAGCGGAGACTATGCTTATATTATCGTCATCAATCAGCATTATATACTGAGAACCGATTACGATTGGGCTAACAAAACCTTTACCACGCCTTACGTCGTTTGCGGGCAACCGCGTTCAGCAGATTGGAATGATGCAGTGGGTACGCAGGCAAGATTAAGAAATCCATACCAGGGGGTATTTGTAAAAAATCCCGACTATGCGGGTAAAAAGGATGAATATGATTTTTATTTTACAGAACAGCATAATCATGATATTCGGATCCTGACGCCCGAAGGACGTGTTACAACCTTTGCGGGGAGAGGCAGCTCCAGCATTAATCCTAATCCATATGGCAATATCAATGGAGGGCTTCGTACTGAAGCCAGGTTCGACCAGCCCAAGGGTTTGGCGTATGACTCAACCAATAAGACATTCTATGTAGGTGATGCCGAAAACCATTGTATCCGAAAAATTTCATTAGAAAACTAAAATATTATTGCTATGAGGAGATTGTTAATGAGAAAAGCGCTGGCTTTTTTCCTGATACTTTTTGCGACAATGAGTGCGTTTTCGCAAAACAACCGGATGACCGTGTATGGAAAAATTAGAGACAAAGAAAGCGGCGAGCCTTTACCGGGAGTAAGTGTCTCTGTCATTAATACAGCAGGGTTGGGTACTTTTTCCAAACAGGATGGTTCCTTCTCGATTAAAGTTGAAGTCTACCACAAGTTATTGTTTTCATATGTAGGTTACGATACGCTACAGGTACAGGTTAATAACAACGATACGGTATATGCGCTGATGCAGAAGTCGAGCGTTAATTCAATGGATGAAGTGGTCGTTACGGCGGTCGGTACTCAGAAGAAAAGTAACGTTACCGGAGCTATCACAACAGTTGATATGGAAGCGATTGGGAGAACGTCGCCCAGCGCAAGTATTGTAAATTCATTTGCAGGGAACGTTCCCGGTATCATGGCGATGCAAACTTCCGGACAGCCGGGAAAGGATATCTCTAATTTTTGGGTTCGGGGCATCTCTACCTTTGGTGCAAGCAATGGCGCTTTAGTGCTGATAGACGGATTTGAGAGAGATATAAACGAAGTGAACATTGATGATATCAAGTCTATTTCAGTACTGAAAGATGCTTCTGCTACAGCGATGTTCGGGTCTAAAGGCGCTAACGGCGTTGTATTTATAACCACGAAACACGGAGGTGTCGGTAAAACCAATATTAACGTTAAAGTAGAATCGTCTTATAACACCCGTACCATTACACCCGAATTTGTTGATGGCAATACCTACGCCAGTTTGATTAACGAAGCGCAAATAACCAGAAACCGCGCGCCCATATACAGTCCTGTGGAGCTGGAACTGTTCCGTTTAGGTCTGGATCCGGATTTGTACCCAAACGTAGACTGGACAAATCAAATATTAAAGGATGGCGCTCCAACTTACAATGCTAATTTACGGCTGGATGGAGGTGGCACTACTGCGCGGTATTATGTCTCCGTTGGTTTTTTAGACGAGAAAGGCATGTATAAAACCGATCAGTCAATAAAAAATGATTATAATACAAATGCCGACTTTAAAAGATGGACATACCGGCTCAATACGGATGTGAACGTAACAAGAACGACTTTATTAAAATTAGGGGTGTCGGGCTCACTGAGAAAGCGGAACAGTCCTGGTTTGGGAGACAATGATATATGGGGTGAATTATTTGGATACACCCCCGTTCGTACACCCATTTTTTATTCTAACGGATATGTGCCTGCGGTAGGCACCGGTAATCAAACCAATCCCTGGGTTGCAGCTACCCAAACGGGTTTTAATGAAACCTGGGAGAATAACATTCAGACAAATTTAACGGTAACTCAAGATCTGAGCTTTATTACAAGAGGTCTGAAGTTTGAAGGAAGTTATGGCTATGATACGTACAATTCCAGTACCATCGAGCGCCGTAAATGGCCGGAGCAATGGAGAGCACAACGATTGAGAGATCTGAATGGTAACCTGGTTTTTACCAATATTTCCGGCCCGAGAGAACTGGCACAGACCAGTAGTTCCAGCGGTAGCCGCAGGGATTTCATCATCGGTTTGCTCAGTTACAACCGCTCTATCAATAACAGTCATAATATAGGGTTAGATGCGCGGTTTACACGTGAAGCCAATACAACTACGCAGAATTTGGGAACCGATATAAAGATGGGTATGTCGAGAAAAAATCAGGGGATTGCAGGACAGGTTGCCTATAACTGGAGAAATAAGTATTATGCCAATTTTAATTTCGGCTACACCGGCTCTGAAAATTTCGCATTAGGCCACCAGTACGGTTTATTCCCGTCCGGTTCGGTTGCCTGGAATATCGGGGAAGAAAATTTTATCAGGGATAATTGGCAATGGATTAATTTTTTTAAGATTCGCTATTCTTACGGTAAGGCAGGTAACGATAATTTAGGTAATAACAGGTTCCCCTATTTATATTCGATAATTGAATTTAAAGATGCTAACAACAACCCGATTGGCGGCTACGACTGGGCAGAATTTGGTACCAACAGGAGATACGGAGGGTTAGGGTTTTCACAGGTAGCTTCGCCATACGTAACCTGGGAAGTGGCAACCAAGCAAGACATTGGTTTGGATTTATCCCTCTGGAAAGATGCTTTTTCATTAATTGTGGATGTCTTTCAGGATGAACGTACCGGGATTTATATGCAGAGAAACTTTCTGCCTGGTTATGTGGGCCTCACCAGTATACCCAGTGCCAATGTAGGCGCCGTACGTTCTAAAGGTATAGACGGGAGTGTAAAAATTCAACGGGACTTTAATAAAGTGAATGTAACCCTTCGGGGCAATATTACCTACAGTAAAAATGAAATACTGGAGCGGGACGAGCAGCAAAGCGTATATGCATATCAGATGCAGAAAGGTTACCGGGTTAATCAAACAACCGGTTTGGTTGCCTTAGGTTTATTCAAAGATTATGAAGAAATTCGCAACAGCCCCACGCAAACTTTCGGAGCCTATCAACCTGGAGATATAAAGTATAAAGATGTAAACGGAGACGGTATTATTAATAATGACGATATCGTTGCCGTCGGCTCTACCAGTACTCCCAATTTAATTTATGGCATGGCAGCGTCTGCCAGCTGGAAGGGCCTGGATTTGGGCCTTCGGTTTCAGGGGGCGGGCTCGTCTAGTTTCTTTATATATGGGAAAACGGTCTATGCATTTAGCGAAGGCGAATGGGGTAACATTCTTAAAGGCATGGTTGAGAATAGATGGATATCGGCAGATATTTCCGGAAACCCGGCAACAGAGAACCCTCATGCCCCGTATCCCAGGTTAAGTTACAACGGTAATAGCAATAACTACCGGGGCTCCACCTACTGGTTGCGCGACGGGAGGTATTTAAGGCTCAAAAATGTAGATATCGGCTATACACTTCCCAAAGCAATGCTCAATAAAATTCATGTGAGCAGCCTCCGTTTGTATTGTGTAGGCACCAATATTTTGACCTGGGCACCCTTCGACTTATGGGATCCGGAAACAACAGACCCCCGGGGGGAAAACTATCCTTTGCCTAAGTCAGTTACTGTAGGATTAACTATTGGTTTGTAATAGAGAACCGTTACCCTGGTGAAAGAAGCCAAACATGAAGTTGCCTATTCAATTGATAACAATTGGCCACTTTCATCTTACTGATAATAAATTTAAAAATTGCACAGATGAAAAAAATAACAAGCATATCCATTTTTATTGTAGTGGTGATGCTATTGATTTCCTGCAAAAGATATCTTGATAATGACCAGTTTTTTAAAGACCGGCTAACGTTAGACAAATCATTTAATAACGAAGTGTATATTGAGGAGTGGCTGGCCAACTCCTACTCATTTCTGACTGGTATAAACGCGGATGTGGGAAGTAAAGGTTTTCAGCCATTCAACTTTGGTGATGATATGTACTATGGAGACAGGGACGGGGCATACGATCCACAAAATGCCAACTCCCTGGATTATAACAAATTTAGTCTGGGTAATTATAAAGAGGGCGATGTACAGTCCTGGACACTGTGCTATCAGGGTATCAGGAGCGCCTCAATATTCATACAAAATATTGACCAGTCTACTGTAATAAGCGCCGGTAAGAAAGCCGATTACAAGGCTCAGGCGCGATTTGTGCGTGCGTATTATTACTGGCTTTTACTAAGAAAGTATGGTCCCGTTCCGATCCTTCCCGATGCAGGGATAGATTATACCGACAGTTATGCCGGCTTAGCCTTACCCCGGAGCTCTTATGAACAATGCGCCGAATATATTGGAAGGGAAATGGTTCTGGCTGCAAAGAACCTGCCACAAAATCGTGGACAACTGGATGTTGCCAGACCCACCAAAGGCGCAGCATTGGCAACCCGTGCCAAGGTTTTTTTGTACGCAGCAAGTCCTTTAATGAATGGGGGTCAAATAAGTATGGATTATAAAACTAAACTGGTAGATGATAAAGGAACGCCTCTTTTATCCATTAATTACGATGAACAAAAGTGGGCAAGGGCCGCCGCTGCTGCAAAGGACGTTATGGAACTGGGTGTTTATTCCTTATTTGTTTCACCTTACAAGTCGTCAGGTACTATTACGCACCCGGCTACTATAGCCCCGCCATATAGCGCTGAGTTTTCGGATAAACCCTGGCCGGAAGGTTGGGCGGATATTGATCCGTTTGACTCCTACCGCGCGTTATTTGATGGTGAAGTGCCTGCTTCATCGAATCCTGAGCTTATTTTTACACGCGGGCAGAACCAATCCTCTGAAGGTATTGATGTAATGGTTATACACCAATTGCCGCGCATAGCATCCGGGTGGAACACCCATGGTTTGACGTTAAAACAGTGCGATGCTTATTATATGAGCGACGGTTCCGATGTTCCGGGAAAAGATATACAGTATGGAAGAGGAGATGGCAGCCAGCGGGTAGGCGGTTTTGTAACAGAAGAGGATGTTAAAAATGGAAAATATAAGCCACTTGCTACGGGCGTGTCCTTACAATTTGCAAACAGAGAACCTCGATTTTATGCTTCAGTTGGCTATAATGGTAGTGTGTGGCATTTAACCAATGAATCACAAATAAATAACCGGGAAAAACAGGTTTTCTATTATCGGGGTTCGGGCAACGGTTACACCAATACCATGTTTTGGTTACGAACCGGTATTGGTGTAAAGAAATATGTAAATCCTATGGATACGTATGAAAATGGAAGCCTGAGTAAAGTGGTACCAAAGTATGAGCCGGCCATTAGATACGCCGATATATTACTGGCGTATGCTGAATCGTTAAACGAATTAAATAGTTCATTTAATATACCCAGCTGGGATAGTTCAACCGTTTATTCTATATCGAAAAATATAGCAGAAATACGTAAGGGAATAAGACCCGTTAGAATAAGAGCAGGTTTGCCAGACTATTCTGCAGCCACTTATGGAAACGCTGAACAATTAAGAGCTGCCATAAAACGGGAACGCCAGATAGAATTGTTGGGAGAGCAGGAACGTTATTATGATTTACGCCGGTGGGAAGATGCCGCCACGGAACTAGCCCTTCCCATATATGGCTACAATACGCTTATGACGGTAAGCCAAAGAGACTTGTTTCATCAGCCGGTGGCAGCGTTTGCCCTGCAAAGCACTTTTGCTCCTAAAATGTACTTTTGGCCTATCGCGATTGACGAATTGAGGCGGGATAGTCGTTTAACGCAAAACCCGGGCTGGCAAACTTACAGGTAACAGGAATTATTTACCGGATAACTTCTATCTGAATACAATCAATAAAACATTTACGAATGAAAAAAATAACTGCGTTATTATCCATTCTTTTTATTCTCGGGTGCATGGCCTGCAATAGGGAGTGGGTTACGGAACAATTCGAGCATTATGTATCGTTCAAGGCACCTTTAAACGAAGACAATGTTACGCCCTTGTATGTTCGCTATAAACCAAACGGAACTGTAAATTATCA
>JBQGCI010000328.1:0-17343 GCA_052038405.1 Acinetobacter pittii | reverse complement strand
TATTTCCATAGACTTACCCATAGTTCCGATATAGCTGCTTACAATACCCGCTCCCATCTTGCCCGAATAGAAACCAACCTGGCTATTTACCCTTATGATGTCGTTTTGTCCCTTTAACTTGATCTTGGCATTTTTAGTCATCTGGATGGCTTCTTCAGCCGCCAGGCGCATGTTGGTGCGAACTTTGATATTAGCACCGGCACCATCCCAGGCATTCTTATCCTGAACAAAAAGTACAAAAAGGTCTACGTCAGCAACAATGGCATCATCCAGGTCTTTGGATAATTTAGCATGAACAAAAGCCGGATTATTTAAAAAGCCCCCGGTTTTTTCTTTGCCCGATTTTTCAATCTTCTTGACGAAGTACTCAAACCCCGTGGGGCTGGAAGCTAAGGTTCCCGGGAATTGAGCTTCATTGATCTTTCCTCCGGTAACTTTTATAAAATCGGCATATGTTTCGGTTGTACCGGCCTCATTTGCTGATATAATCTCGATGCCGCTGGATTTTAACTGGTTGACAAAGTCCTGGTACAATCGATCCGTTACGCTTTGTACCCCGGCTTCTGTTATGTTTTCAAGCCCTACTGATAAAACAGATTTAGCATCACCCTTGTATCCGCCACCCAGCATACGGCCACCTTGTTTAAAGTCTTCTTTTTCGTTGTACACCTGATAGTTTACCGTAAAGGATGCAATGTAAAGCCGTTTTGATTTGATTTTGTTAAGTCCGTAAGATTGGTCCTTTGGCTTAAAATCGCCAAGCGTTTGTGCCATACAATAATTCGCTGTTAAAGCCGTCAGTAAGAAGGTCAGTGCTATTCTCATAAAGAGTTGTTTTACTTGTGTGGCGTAAAATTAATAGGCAGCACTTTGTCCCCGGATGTGAAAAAAGTAGTATGCAGCGCTATTAGTTTTTAATTCTTGACAAAGCTTCTGCCCTTGTTTTTACCTGCAGCTTTTCGTAAATATTACGTATATGCGTACGAACCGTTTCGATGCTGATGAATAGTTGTGTGGCAATTTCTTTATACCTGAAGCCCCTGGATAGCAGCTGTAATATTTCATTCTCTCTCCGGGATAGCTCGTTTGAATATACTTCAGCTGTTTTAGTGGCTGCGAAGTTTAATACTACCAGCCGGGCTATCTGGCTGCTCATGGGTGATCCGCCATTGTAGATATCTTTAATGGCATCTACGAGTTTTAACGGCTCAGTATTTTTAAGGATATAGCCGGTGGCCCCGGCTTTCAAGGCATTAAAGGCATTTTCAGCATCGTCATAGCTGGTGAGCGCCATGCACTGCATGGCAGGATGTATCAGCTTTAGTCTTGCAACTGTTTCTATGCCGGATATGCCGGGAAGATTTATGTCAAATAGTAATACATCCACCGGTTTTTTTTGCAGGTAGCGTAAAGCAGATTCTCCATCTTCAAATGCATCAATGACCTCAAGATCCTCCTGCAGGTACAGCAAAGTAAGCAGCGCATTCCTGATAGATGCTTCGTCTTCAATTAAGGCAACTTTAATAATGGTGTTACAGCTCATTTTACAAAAAACTAAATAAAAGTAAAGTCTTTCCAGGTTTCAGGAGGCAGTAAAAAAGTAGTATTTATTGCTTAAAACCATATCGGATTTCTGTGCCTGATCTTATTTGAGAGGTTAATGTGAAGTGTCCTCCGATGCTTTCCATCCGCGTTTTCATATTTTCAAGCCCGTTTCGTTTCCCCATTTTCTGTTGAGGCATTTTCAGGATATCGAAGCCCACACCATCGTCCTGTATGGTAAATGTTACATCCTGTCCGGCAATAGCCAGGCTGTACTTGATTTGACTGGCTTGCGCATACTTCAAGGCGTTGTTAAGCGCTTCTTTGGTTACCAGCAACAGTTGCTGGCGGCACAAATGGCTAAGTGAGATGTCGGGTATTTCGTCCGGCAAATCAAAATTTACCTGTACCGGTAGATTTTCGGTGGTTTCGTATATATATTCTTTAAGATAGGCTGTAAGATTACCCAGGGTATCGTTTTGCGGATTTAAGGTCCAGATGATCTCTCCCATTTTATTGGCCAGTCCGCGGGAGGTGCTGCTTATTTCATTAATGATCTCTTCCTTAGACGTGTTATTGCTTTTGCCTACTTCGGAGAGCAAAGCTATTTTACTGAGCCCGGTACCCAGCTCGTCGTGCATATCCCTGGAAATGCGCAGTCGTTCATTATTAACAGCCAGCTTTTTTTCAATGACGCGGATTTCTTTTTCAAGTTTTCTTTTCAGGTAGTATCTGGAGCTGGAAAACAGGATTAAGGCAAAAGCCAGTATGCCAGTTACTTTAAACCACCAGGTGCGCCAGAACGGAGGCCTGATCAACATTTCAAGCAGGGGTTGAGGGGACGACCATATACCATCGCTATTAGCAGACCTTATTTCAAATAAATAGTTTCCGTGTGGTAGTTTGTTGTAACGCGCCTCCGGTAATGTAGCTGTATTGACCCATTTCGGGTCGTATCCTCTGAGCCGGTACTGGTACCGGTTAACATCCGGGTTCGTGTAGTCAAGTGTTGCGAACCTGATAAAGATGTTGTTCTCGTGGTATCGGAGGCGGATGCATTTCTTAAAGTTGATACTGGTGTCAATATCCAACGGCTTTTCATTGATTAAAATGTCTGTGACGTAAGACCTGGGGCTAAAGCCCCGCTTAAAAAATTTCCGGTCGTCGAACCAGTTAATACCCGTTACACCTCCAAAAAAAACAAGATGATCATCTTTGAAATAAGCTCCTGTATTGAACTCGTTCGACTGAAGACCATGCTGCAGCCCGTATTGATCTACCAAATGAACAATAATACTGTCGCCTTTAGATAGTGTCAATTTATTCAGACCTTTGTTGGTGCTCACCCAGAAACTATGGTCATTCTCTTTAATAATGGCATAAATAAAATCATTACTTAGTCCATCTTGTTCGTCGATGATTTGCAGGTTTTTACCACCATCTTTTTGAACAACAATACCTACGTTAGTGGCATACCAAAAGGCATTTCTAAGTTCGTCGCGGTACACATGTTTTATGGTAAGCTGGTTGAGTCCCTGTTCCATTATTTGGGCCTGGTTACCGGCATTGATCCTTAATGTTGTATAGCCGCCGCCTTCTCCTTTTCCGATAATAATATCCCCATTGTTTTTGAGGTAGATGGTTTGAATATCATCTTCCAGCTGTTTATAGATCAATCCCAGATCCGTTGACTTTATTTGCCCGTTGGTATATTCGATCAGGTAAGTAGTATGAAATGTACCCAGGATAAACTTATCCGGTGCTACCTGGCTAAAGCATTGCGGTATATTATGATTTCTGCCTTTTCGCTGGTAGCCAATATCGATACTGTTGATGAAGATGCCTTTGTTAAGATCGGCGATACCGATACGTGTTCCCCTGTTTACCCATATCCTTTTACGATCGTCTTCTTTTATAAAGAAAGTGCCGTGAAAACCGCTATCGGTTGTTTTTAGGGGGTCAAATAGTGTTTCACAGGTGTTGGTGAACCGGTTCACTTTTAACAGGCCTCTTGCATAAGTGCCGATATAAATAAATCCATGAGCATGGTAAATGGCTTTAACCATCAACAGAGAGCTTTCCCGGTTGGCAATTGCATGTAACGGAAAAGCGTTGAAGAGTTTCGGTTTCAGATTTAAAATGCTGATACCCCCTCCTTCAGTACCCAACCATAAATTATTGGAATGATCCAAAACTGCCGTATATACCAGATTGGAAGAAAGGCTAAACGGATCGTTTTCGATATTGATATAATTGGTAAATGTTCTTTTAACGCTGTCGATAATAATAAAGCCATTGTTAACCAAATTGACAATGATTTTGCCGCCCCGCAGTTTATTAGTTGGAACGAAGATCATTCCCTTTGCGATGAATGAGGCTGGAAGGGGATACAAGGCCGTTACAGTCCGTCTGTCCAGATTAAATTCATGCAGGCTGCCGCCCGATACATACAGGAGGGTGGAGCTGCTACATACAATAGGGTTTTGAAGAGGTTGTTGGCCCGTGGTCACCAGTAAGGTGTGATGCCGTTTTTTTGTATAGTAAAGGTAAATATTGTTCCCCTTAGTGTATACCAGGCAGGCGTCTTTTTCGTCAGGCATATATAATCCGAATACAGATTCTATATCAATAACCTGATGAGTATAATTGATGGCGTTGATCGTTACGACCCCTCTGGGCGTAGTTATGTAAATTTCGTTTTGTTGTATACCCAGGATCCTGCAATCGAGATCGCGCCCCACTTTTTTTATGACAGAAAAAGTTTCGGTGGGTAAATGCATTTTAACAACCTGGCCATCTACGATCATCCATAGGTTTTGATGATCATCCTGTACAATTTTGCCGTTGATGATTTTTCCGGGAAGGCGCCTGGCACTCTTGTCGCGAAAGCTTTCCCTGTATTTTTTTATTTGTTTACCGTCGTAGCGGTTCAGCCCATCACCGGTTCCGATCCACATAAATCCCTGCCGGTCCTGGAATATTTCTCTTACCGAATTCTGGCTCAAACCATCGTTCACGCCCAATCGCCTGAAGTTGCTTTGCGGCTGGCAAAGACATACCCTGCATATCAGTAATGCACCAATAAAAAGCAATAGTTTAGATATGGTCATAAGCGTTTGGTCTTGCAAGGCTACCGCCAAATATAAAACAAATCGATAAGGTGTTCAACTCACAACGAATATCTATTTTTGCAATCTAAATCACCACTATGGAATTTGTTGATGTGCTGGGCTATGTTGCAGGTCTCTTAACTACACTTACTTTTTTGCCCCAGGTCATTAAAACTATAAAAGAAAAGTCGGCCAAAGATGTATCGCTAAATATGTTTTTAATAGCGGCCGCCAACCAGGTGTTGTGGGTGGTTTACGGGACGCTTAAAAAGGACCTGGTTATTATTTTAACTAATGTACTGATATTGGTATTGTCGTTAACTATGATCTTTCTTAAACTCAAATTCGGCAAAACCACAACAAGTTCGCCCGGCGCTTTGTAGAACTTTTGATGGCACTAATGCGCCATTTTTTTAGGCAAATCCTGCTGCCAATTGCGTATGTGTTTCGGAAAAACCATACGGAAGCGCTTAAAAATTAAAACGAAGACTGCCAAACACACCAAAGTTCTTAATGGAAGATGCCGGCTGCTCCTCAGGAAGTACCCGCCATATAAAATCAACACGTAATACGCGCAGGATATTATCGACACCTGTTCCCAACTCCAGGTAAGTTTTCCCATCAAGCGACAGGAAATGATGCCCTGGTCTAAAATTGACAGCCTTATTGGCATCAGAAAGTGATCCCCAGAGAGCTTTGATAGTATAGAACTGCCTGAATTTTAAATTAGGAATCAGTTTGAAAATACCATTACCAATATTGTGTTCATAATTGATACCTGCAAACTGATCATGAACATACTGGTAGCGGATCATAGTATTGAATGCATACTTATTGTAGTAATACAGTTCATTTCCTGGTGCAACATCTAAAAACATGTAAGGCGCTGCTCCAAATGTTTTACCTGCATAGAATTGGTAGTTAATGATGCCAAAAGGCGGTGTCTTAATATAGTCTGAAACTGCGGTTAATATCTTTGAGTAATTATACCTGCTGTTTAAAATGCCCGATATACCTTTGGTATAAGTTGCTTCCACAATTGGATAGGGACTTCCGAGGCTGGCGCGGTAAAAAGTAGACTCAAGGAATTTTTCGAGGAATGCAAACCGCAGGCGTACTGATAGCTCAGTAGTAGTTAAACGCTTCAGGCCGGAACCAAAAGCATCGGCCGGCAAAAGATTCGCCAGAGGGGTGTAGGTTTTATTGGTGGCAGTGGCTTTCACTGAAAATCCATTGGGCAGTTCGTTAAAAAACTCGAAGCTGCCCTCTTCCAGGTTCATAAATTTCATAGGAACGCCTGCTTTACGTACTGCAAATGAAAAAATATTGTCTGATGAAATTTCGCCGTAATAACGTTGGCCAAAATCCAGGTCATTTTTATAGGTTAAAGCCCAGTACTGACGCGGATCTTTCTTCGGTAAGTAGAAGAGCTCGCCCATACCTTTTATTTTTTTGTCGGTAAAGCCATAAGCCAGGTAGGTATGGTACATGAACTTTTTATTGAAATGCTTATTGCTGGCTACGTCAAACCGCATTCTGAATCCTTCCCAGGCATTGCCGGAGAACCAGTTGTAGGCAGATCCCAATCTAACATTACCAATATCAAAATAACCGGTTCCCATAAACTCCAATTGTTTGGTTAGCTTTTGATATACGGGTGCATTTATGATGGTATCAATCATTTTCACAATCTTCTTTTCAGTAGTACTGAGCTCTTCATGCCTGGCGTTTTCCCAGTACGTGTTGTCTTTTTGCTGGGCACCGGGAACGGTTACAATTTCTTCCAGCTCCTTATTCAGCTTTAGCCGGATCACCACTGAGCTGTCGTTGACCACTATATTGCGGTAGGTGCTCGTTTTTTTGCCAATGATCCCGGGAGTTTTATCGCCCGCCGGCGCTACGTCCACTACCAGTTTTTCACGACTTACAAACCAGTTATTATCGGCCAGTCGTGTATATTCCTGTATGTAGCTGTAGCGTTCCATGAAATTGACGTCGGCGCTCTTGTCTAAAGACAGGCTCATTTTTTGAATAGCAAAGCTGCCAGAATGTATCCAGCAATCTCCTTCGAAAGTATTCATGCCTTTTCGCCGGGCTGTGAATAAAAGGTGATAATACCTTTCGCCTGCGATATATTGGGTGTCTGCTACGGTGTATTTATAATAAAAATCACCGTTGTCGCTGGCAGGGCTTATGAATTCTTTATTGAAAACGTTTATGAAATTATTATAAACGTTGATGACCTGATCCATTCCCCCCAGGAATTTCACGATGCTTTCATTTTTGATACCATTCGTATTGGCGCCTATAATTTCCTCTCTGCGCTTCAAAGGTTTTCTCTGGTAGTAGTAATTGCTGATCGCTTCCGTAAGGTAGGTGGGTAAAACCTTTATACCTTCCGACGTATCTATGTTTTGGTTGATCAGCTCGTTAATGGGGCGTAGTGGTTTAAATCGGGTGATCCTTTGCAGGCTTTTAAAGTTCTTAAGATCTATCTCCAGTTTGTTGTATAATTCGTAGGAAAAGTTGTCGAACTTGTAACGGTTGTTTTGTGGCTTGTGTTCCACCACTTTTTTCCACAACCACAAGCCTTTGTCGATTTTTGATTTTACAACGACTACATCATCAGTCGTTCCCCTTTGCATAGGTATCGTAATTTCCAGGTCGTTTTTAGCCTGGTCCATCGTGAGGAAATATGTTTCATAGCCTACGTAGCTGATTATCAGTGTGTCTGAAGGCCAGTCGTTAACAGAAAATGCAAATCGTCCGGCCGAATCGGTAATAGCGCCCATGGAAGTGCCCTTAAAAGTAACCGAGGCAAAGGCAATAGCTTCATCGCTATGGGCATCTTTAACCAGACCCTTTATTGTTTTTTGCGAAAAAGTTACGGTACAGCTAGCCAGTCCGATAAGCAGGATTAAAAACTTAAGGATAAAATTCATCGAACGCAAATCTACGATTGTTTTGAATGGTAAAATATGTAATCGTCTTAGATGCATCAATTACTTTTGTATCCAATTAAAAATTAACAAAGAATGTTATCTGTACATAAATTTACTTTTAACCCGATACAGGAGAATACTTATGTGCTTTCGGCCGAAAATGGGGATTGCTGCATTATTGATCCGGGATGCTATTTTGAAGAAGAGCGGAATGAATTGGTTCGATTCATACAGTCCAAAAACCTGAAACCTGTGTATCTGCTCAATACACATTGTCATCTGGATCACGTTTTTGGAAATAAATTTGTAAGTGAAACCTGGCAATTACCCCTGTATTTACACGAAACTGAAAAAATGGTTTTAAGTTTTGCGCCTAAATCAGCGGACATGTATGGTTTACCTTTTGAGAATTATAATGGTGCAATGAAATGGTTGAATCCCGGTAATGTGATTAAGACCGGCGGCAACGAATTGAAAGTGCTATTTACACCTGGTCATTCACCGGGTAGCGTAAGTTTCTATAATGAGAAAGACGGCTATGTGATCAGTGGCGATGTGTTGTTCAGTGGCAGCATCGGGCGTACTGATTTACCGGGTGGAGACTATGATCAACTCGAGCGCTCTATTAAAACAGAGCTGTATACTTTGCCGGATGAAACAAAGGTATATTCAGGCCATGGCGGGGGTACCAGCATCGGTTATGAGAAGCATAATAATCCTTTTGTGAGGGAAGATTAACGAGCGGACTGTCGCAAAAGACCTTTAATTAGTCGCTGAAATCTATGCTTTCCGGGAAATGCCGTTGTATGTTTGTTTAATAAAACATAAATAACATGGAAACCAAATTAAATGTCATCACCGTATCAGCCTTAGTTAACGCACCTATAGAGAAAGTATGGAAGTTATGGACCACGCCGTCCGATATTCAACAGTGGAACGCCGCATCCCCCGATTGGCATTCTCCCAGGGCAGAGCATGACTTAAAACCCGGTGGGCAATTCTCTTACAGAATGGAAGCCAAAGATGGTAGTTTTGGTTTCGACTTTGGTGGCACTTTTGACGTAGTAACAGAAGCGAAATACCTGGAGTACACTTTAGGCGATGGAAGAAAAGTGAAGGTTGATTTTAAGCAGGTAGATGAAGGCACCCAGATCCATGAGCAATTTGAAGCAGAATCTCAAAACCCGGAAGAAATGCAACAAGCCGGCTGGCAAGCTATCCTGGATAATTTTAATGGGTATGCCGAGAAGGCCTAATCCCCGATATGGTTATTGAATATCATCAAAATGATGAAGATTATGAAAACTGGAAAAATTATTTACTGGATCACTACTGCAATTATTTTTTTATGGGAAGGTATAATGCCTGCGGTATTCTCACAGTCCGAACTGGCCAAAGAAGGTATCCGTCACCTGCTATATCCAGCCTATTTCGGAAACTTACTGGTCGCTTTCAAGATAGTAGGAGCTATTATTTTAATTATCCCGTTTCGTCATTGGATAAAAGACTGGGCTTATGCTGGGTTTACTTTCACTTTCCTGTCTGCGGTGGTCTCTCACGGTGTGGTAGATGGCGCTACCAATGCGCAAACATTAATGCCCTTTATTTTTCTGGCTATATTGATCGTCTCTTACTATTATTATAAAAAGCTCTACGTAATTGAGAAATAGTATAACATCTGGTAAAACACTGCGCACCTGTTCCAACGGACATCAATATTTTAAAAGCAGCGACTGCCCGGTTTGTCCTGAATGCGAAAAGCAAAAAAAACCAGGCGGTTTCCTTTCTGCGCTGAGCGCTCCTGCCCGCCGGGCACTGGAAGCAGCCGGTATAGCTACTTTACCGCAACTGGCGGCTTATTCAGAAAAAGAGATATTGAAACTACACGGAATGGGCAAAGCGTCCTTGCCTGTGCTGCGGGACGCGCTCAGGAAAGAAAACCTTGCTTTTCAGCTATCGTGATCCGCTTTTTCATGCTTATGATCCGAGGGCGTATTGTGGATATAAAAAATAACAGAACGACTTGCTTACCTCATGGGGGGTGCGTGCAGAACCAGCTGTAGCGGATTTGATTGGTGTTCTAGCCTTAATTCGTGTCCTCACGAATTATAGCCATATATGAAAAATGTTTTTTTGCCTTCCCAGAGCTGAGATTCGTGTTGTCACGAATCATAGGCAATATATTTGATTTTTAATGTAACTTAGTAGTAACTATAACCTACGATATAACCTAAAACATCGGGTATAGGCTAACTATGTTTTTAAGGCACCATCCTATTATAAGGCTTCTGTTGCCAATGATTGCCGGCATCGTGCTTCAGTGGTATTTGCGGATGCCCCTGGTCATAAGTGTCATTACTTGTAGTATTTCACTGATGGTATTTTTGATGATGGGTGCTTTGCGCAATTTTAAGAGCTGGAAATGGGCGCCCTGGCGGGGGGTATTTATTTTGATTGTGCTTATATCTGGCGGTATGATCATAACCTGGTTGAAGGATATGCGTAACCATGGCGATTGGTTAGGCAAACAATATCTACCCGGAGATGTCTTTATGGTTGCACTCGACGAGCCGCTGGTGGTCAAGGAACGGTCCTATAAGGTTAATGCATCTCTGGTATATCTTTTTGGCGATGGGAGGAAGGTGGGGGTTTCCGGCAATATAATTATCTACCTGAAAAAAGATAGCCTCAACAGCACATTGCAGGCAGGCGATCAAATTATTTTTAGCCGGGAACCGCAGGCAATACGTAATGCCGGCAATCCGGGTGGCTTTGATTATAAGCGCTATGCCCTGTTTAACGGCATTACGCATCAGGTATATTTGACGCATAAGGATTATCATCAATTGCCCGGCAATAGGCTTCCCTGGTATCGGCACTGGTTGCTGCAATCCAGGAGTTATGTGTTGAACGCTATTAAAACGTACATCAAAGGAGCCAAAGAACAGGGGCTCGCTGAGGCGATGTTAATCGGTTATAAAAACGACCTGGATAAAAGCCTGCTGCAATCTTACACCAATACAGGTGTGGTGCATGTAATAGCAGTATCCGGCATGCACCTGGCTTTATTATACTGGTTGCTGAACTTGTTATTTGCGCCACTCCTCAGGAAGAAAAAGACCCGATGGCTCCACGCGATACTGGTGCTTACCCTGCTTTGGTTTTTTTCCTTTATTACCGGAGGAGCAGCGTCTATTGTACGTGCAGCGGTAATGTTTACTTTTATTACTGTGGGGAAGCAGATCAATCGTAATGCTTCTATTTACAATATACTGGCGGCATCGGCTTTTTTTCAGTTATGCTACAATCCTTACTGGCTCTGGGATGTAGGGTTTCAACTTTCTTATGCAGCAGTTTTAAGCATAGTGGTTTTTTATAAATCCATTTATAACCTTGTCTTCATCAAAAATAAAATGCTCGATGCGATATGGCAGTTAGCCGCAGTAAGCATAGCCGCGCAAATATTAACTACGCCTCTTGCGCTCTATTATTTTCATCAATTTCCTGTGTATTTCTTATTAAGTAACCTGGTGGTGGTACCAGTGTCTACCGTGGTATTGGTAGCAACGTTGGTGTTGGTGCTTTTATCTCCCCTAAAAATGATCGCAGCTTTTATGGGCTCATTGTTAAACGGGGTGATCTGGTGGCTGAATACATTTATAGAAAGGATGGAGGACTTTCCCCTGGCGGTTTGGTCGGGCATCAGTATTAGCCTGGCTCAATCAGTACTACTGTTTGTATGTATTGCCGGTATAGCATTTGGGTTAATGGCGCAACGTAAGGGCGGGTTTTGGTGGGCACTGTCGGCCTTATTCCTTTTCTTTTTAATAAGAGCCGTTGATTTTAATCATGCCTGTAAGCAACAAAAGATCATTGTATACAATGCCAACCGGTATGCTGCAATGGATATGATCGACGGCAGAAAATATACTTATTATGGAGATGCCGAAGTGTTGGGCAATGCTTCCGTTATGAATTACGTGCTCAATCCTTCCCGTGTTTTGCACCGCGTAACTGCAGAGCAGGAACCAAAATTTGGGCAGCAGTTCGATAATGTCCTGATCTTTCATAACAAAAAGATTGTACGCATCAGGCAGCCTCTTCAAAAAACAGTTGACGCAGTGCTACTACAGGCAGACCTGGTCATTTTATCGGGTAACCCCCGGTTGTACATATCCGATCTCATAAAAAGGGTCCATACCCCGCAAATAGTAATAGATGGCTCCGTTCCGGCCTGGAAAGCCCGTTACTGGGTGCAGGATTGCGATTCGCTGGAAATTCCCTGTCATAATGTGGCCACGGGGGGCGCCTTTGTAATGAGCCTGCATTAGCGTACATTTGCGCACGCATTCAGATCAATAATGATGAAAAAACTGGGACTGGTGGGCGGCATTAGCTGGGTATCCACAACTGATTATTACCGTTATATCAACGAGGGCATCAACGCAAAATTGGGTGGCCTTAACTATGCGGAGTGCATCATCTATTCTGTTAATTTCCAGGAGATTCACAACAATAATTTGGCAGATAACTGGGAGGCGACCTTCTCCATTTTAATTAACGCCTGTAACAGCCTGCAAAAAGCGGGGGCGGAAGCGATCCTGCTTTGCGCCAATACCATGCATTTGCTGGCTGACCGGGTAGCCGAGGTTATTGATGTTCCTTTGATCCATGTTGCTGAAGCAACTGCCAATGCCATTGTCGCTAAAAATTGTAAAAAGGTAGCGCTGCTGGGAACGAAATTTACCATGGAGCGGGATTTTTTCAAGAACAAACTGGCCCAAAAAGGCATTGAGGCCCTGGTGCCGGATGCCGCAGGCAGCAATTATATAGCCCAGAAGCTGGAAACCGAGTTATACAAGGGAATTGTGACCGATGAAACAAGAGCAGGCTTTTTACAGCTCATCGATCAATTGGTAGCAGAAGGGGCAGAAGGCGTTATATTAGGTTGCACCGAAATTCCCCTGTTAATTAAACAGGAACATTTAAATATTCCTGCATTTGATACCACGAAGATCCATTCGGATGCAGCGGTAGCATTTGCCTTAAGTTAAACAATATCACATCACATAACAATCATGAACAAAAAAATTCAATCAGCCCTCATTTCCGTTTTTTATAAAGACGGCCTGGAACCTATTGTCAGAGAATTAGATCGCCTGGGTATTACTATTTATACCACCGGTGGTACACAAAAATTTATTGAAGACCTGGGTATACCTGTGGTGCCGGTTGAAAACTTAACGACTTATCCTTCTATCCTGGGCGGACGTGTTAAAACCCTGCATCCATCCGTGTTTGGTGGTATTTTGGGAAGAAGAGAACTGGAGAGTGATGTGCAGGAAATGAAGCAGTACAATATCCCGGAGATCGACCTGGTGATTGTAGACCTGTATCCTTTTGAAGAAACAGTAGCTGCTACCACGGAAGAAAAAGCAATCATTGAAAAAATAGATATCGGTGGTCCGTCGATGATACGTGCCGCAGCTAAAAATTTTAAAGATGTACTGGTAGTAGCTGCTAAAAAGGACTATGCGGCTATTACAGAATTACTGAAAACGCAAAACGGCGAAACCTCTATCGAACAGCGTAAGGGCTTTGCTGCAAAAGCATTTGAAACCGTAGGGCATTATGATGTGGCCATTGCGAAATACTTCAATGCTACCAATGCTGATGTGGAATATTTTTTCCATTCAGAAACGCATCCTAAAATTATGCGTTATGGCGAAAACCCGCACCAGCAGGGTGTATTCTACGGCGATTATGACAAGTTGTTTGAAAAATTAAATGGTAAAGAACTTTCTTATAATAACCTGGTAGATGTTGATGCTGCGGTACAACTGATCGCAGAATTTCCTAAAACGGATGAGGTTGTTTTTGCAATTATCAAACATACCAATGTTTGCGGCGTAGGTGGTCGTAACACTACAGCTGACGCCTGGTCTACTGCTTTAGCAGGTGATCCGGAAAGTGCTTTTGGTGGCGTATTGGTTACCAATGGTACTATTGATGAAGCTACCGCTAATGCCATCAATGAAATTTTCTTCGAAGTATTGATTGCGCCTGCTTTTGATGAAGCTGCTTTAACGATCCTCAAATCTAAAAAGAACCGGATCTTATTACAGCTGAAAGAATTGCCGCAGGTAAAACTGCAGTTTAAATCTGTATTGAATGGCGTGTTGCAGCAAGCCGTTGATGAAGGTTCTTACACCGAGTGGAAAGAAGAAGGTGGTCGCGCAGCAACAGCCGAAGAAAAAGCGGACCTTGAGTTTGCGAATATTATCTGCAAGCATTTAAAATCGAATGCGATTGCATTGGTAAAAAATAAACAACTGGTAGGTAAGGGCGCCGGGCAAACCAGCCGTGTAGATGCCGTACGTCATTCATTGGAAAAAGCAAAGCAGTTTGGTTTCGACCTGAATGGAGCCGTATTAGCGAGTGATGCGTTCTTCCCCTTTAATGATAGCGTACAGATAGCACACAGTGCGGGCATTGCAGCCTTTATCCAGCCCGGGGGTTCTATCCGCGATAAAGATTCTATCGACTATTGTAAGGAGAACAACCTGGCGATGGTATTAACCGGTATGAGGCATTTTAAGCATTAACTCTCCTAATTCCAATAGTCGAGTATCCAACGGGACTCGACGAAAAAGCCTAGTCCTTACGTGCTAGGCTTTTTCGTAACTTTATGTTATGCCAACCAAACGAAAAATCACCGAACCGGAAGGAGTGTATTTTATAACATTCACCTGCCTGCACTGGCAACCTTTGATACAGATTGTTGATGGTTACGATCTTGTATATCAGTGGTTCGATTATCTAAAAACTAAAGGGCATTATATTATAGGATATGTAATTATGCCCAATCATATACACGTGCTGATTGCGTTTAGAAATACCGGTCAACCGATTAATACTATCGTGGGAAACGGTAAGCGATTTATGGCCTATGGAATCGTAAAGCGATTGAAAGCAATGAGCCACGAAACGTTACTGCATCAATTGAAGTGGGAAGTAAATATGTCTGACAGGAAAAGAAATAAACTGCATGAAGTGTGGGAAGATTCTTTTAACTGGAAAGAATGCAGAATTAATGCATTCTTGAGGCAAAAGCTCAATTATATTCACGCTAATCCCTGCAAAGGTGTGTGGATGTTAGCTGATGCACCTGTTAACTATGAACATTGCTCCGCCGGGTATTATATCACAGGTAAGCAGGGACGCTATGAGGTGTTGCATTATTTAGAGTTGGCTGATATAGACCTGACCCGTTAACGCCGGGTACATGCCGTCAGGTGCCGAGTCCGCACCAGTGCGCACGTCCCGGCCGCGAGACTCGGCTAGTGACCTACGCAGACGATCAGCAGGCGAGTCTCAGCCACAGCGGACTCGCCGTCCTCATCTCGGCGAGTCTCTTTAGGACGCGCCCAACTCCTTCACCATCCATATATCGCAGGAGGTGTGCCCCGACGCTCCCAAAGGCTGGTCCAGCAACTGGTAGCCTTGCTTTTGGTAAATGCTTACGGCATTGCTAAACTGCGGCAGGCTCTCCAGGTAAAGGTGGGTATAACCCAGTTCAATGGCCGATTGCGTGCATTGCTCCATCAGCGCGCGGCCTGCGCCCTGCCCGCGTGCCGCTTTGCTTAAATAAAATTTCACCAGTTCCGCATAATCGGGTGGAAGGCCTGGCGTGGGGTATACGCCGCAACAGCCAACGATGGTGTTATCTATTTCCGCTACCCATAATACTGATCGCTCTGCTTGAAATAGTGAATATAGATCGTCAGTGGTGGGATCCGAGTATACGGTTCCGGTTTTGGGTGCATCGTAATCGTCAAAAGCACTTCTGATAATGGAGGCCAGTATAGCATTGTCCCCGGCCTGTATTTTACGGAGATTCATAGGCCAATATTAGTAATTGTAAGGCAAATCGTTATTTTTTAGATGACGGTGATTGGAAAACAGATTAACCGCTGAGAAAGGAGCGCAAGGCGAATGGGCTAGGTCCGGATGGGTTATACAGCCTATCGCGACGGGCGCTCAACTCCTACAGAGAGGTTCGAAACCCGAATGTAGGTGGTACAACTCCAGCGACCAGGTTGATGACCCGGCGAAGGAGCTTTAAACCTATTACGATCTATCAATCATCCGCCAGGTGTATTCACCTCACAGGAGCGGTGTAGAACCTCACAGAAGCGGTTGCAGGCCCTGGATTTGAGGTGGCGTACCCCAACATATGGGTTAGCAACCCGGAAACCTGTTTATAACTTCGTTCAATCTATAAAATGCCTGGCCGGGTGTGCCCGTATCTTCGCCAGGCCTGTATTCACGACCGCCCGTAGTATGCTGCATCATTTACCCTTAATGCACATGCAGTGTAAAGACCGGCCGGAATAAAACCAGCTATGGGAGCGGCTTTGGGGTGCTTTTGAGTATAATAATAACCAATGTCAGCGCAGGTTAACAACATTTAAACAAATGTCTTCAAATCCTTTCCCACAGCGCATTTGAGGGCAATGGCTGTTTTAAAAAAGACTTGCATAAATTGCACTGTGTCAACGGTTAATTTTATTTTACCGGCACCCATAATTTATAAAAAACAGGTTATCAAGCCATCAAAAAATCCAACCAAAGTTTCGCACATCGTGTGAATAACAACTTTACTATTTGTGTTTTTTATTGAATTAATTTGTACTCGGTTTTGCAAATGGTAGTTAACAATTGCTTAACCGGGAGATGTTAAGATGAGTGGGGTGGAATAAAGCCCAGGCCATTGACAACAGGACATTAAAATCAATTTATTTTTATAGGAGAAAGGCAGAAATGCTTGATAGTCAGTTACTTAACCGGTAATGCTAAAGGGCCTTTGTCTCTCTTCAATTTTATAAAACCTTATTTTAAAAAATTTTTATCATGGGACTGTTCGACAAACGCGTAAACTATAAGCCCTTTGAATACCCTGAGGTATTGCAGTTTACCAGCGCTATCAACAAATCGTTCTGGGTGCATTCCGAAGTGGATTTTACTGCAGATACGCAGGATTTTCACAGCCATCTTACCCCGGCTGAGCGTAACGCTGTAAAGCGCGCTTTACTGGCCATAGCCCAAATTGAAGTAGCGGTAAAATCTTTCTGGGGCAACCTCTACAACCACCTCCCCAAACCTGAATTGAATGGCCTGGGCAGCACCTTTGCCGAGTGCGAGTTCCGTCATAGCGAAGCTTACTCCAGGCTGGTGGAAGTATTAGGCTATAACGATGAGTTCGAAAAGCTGATACAGGTGCCTGTGATTAAAGAACGTATCGATTATTTATCGAATGTTTTAAAAAATACGAAGTCTAACGACAAACAGGAGTATAGCATTGCGCTGATATTATTCACTATTTTAATTGAGAACGTATCGCTGTTCAGCCAGTTTGCGATCATTCTTTCTTTTACCCGCTTTAAAGGCTGGATGAAGAATGTGAGCAATATTATTGCCTGGACATCAGTGGATGAGCAAATTCATGCCAATGCCGGTATTTACCTGATCAATAAAATAAGAGAAGAATATCCTGAAGTGCTGAACGAAGCAACGCTGTCGCGTATTACCGATATGGTAAAAGAGTCGATTGCAAATGAAGAGCAGATACAGGACTGGATATTTTAAGAGGGAGATGTAGACAAACTGAACAAAAAGGACCTGAGCAAATTTATCAAGTTACGTGTGGATGAGAGCCTGAATAAAATAGGTTTTCCATCGCAAAACTT
>JBQGCI010000327.1:0-3297 GCA_052038405.1 Acinetobacter pittii | reverse complement strand
ATTCCAAAACTGTTATCGCATAAATATGCGATGGCGGCCATCGGTAAAGAAAAAGCCGCTTGTAGTAAATACATAGCGGCTTGTGAGTTTTCAGGGATAAGTTTATTAATACCTTCTAGTACTTTAGTTGTGATGCATGCCCTTCATTTTTCCTTTCCATCTTTTCATCGCGTCGCCGGTAATGCTGAAGCCCATGCTCAATCCTATATTCCGGTGGGTGAAAGAAGCCCCGTTAAAGATACCTGCTTCGTATTCATTGGTAACAAGGCCATGGTAATAGTTAACATCGTGGTTGATCAGGAAACCATCGGCCACCCTCACACTGAAACCAAGCGAGGCATTGGCACCCGCATCAACTTTAGTGCTCATGGCTTTTATCGTTTTGAGACCTATTATAGCGTCGTCGTCCGATAAGCCGTAAGTTTTACCGCCTACGAGGAAGCCAACAGAGCCGCCAATGCCCAGGCGTGGTCTTACTTTATTGGCGGGGTCACCAAATGTAAACATGGCGCCCAGTGGGATGCGGATGTAATTCATACGCTGCTCGAAACGGTTAACCGACGCTTCATCCACTTTAAAACGTACGCCTTCCGTACTGAAGAATGTTCCCAACCCGATACCTACGCTGCTGTTAAAATTATACATAGCGGTACGGCCGAACTGAACCGACGGGTGGAAAGCATATTTCATATCCTCGCTCGAACGGTTACCTACCGTCCAGCTATGCCCGATCATTACTTTGTCACTAATCGCCCAGCCTTGTTGCGCCTGGCCGGCCAGCGATATACCGAGCAACCCTATCGTGATACAAGAAAATTTCATAAAATAAAGGTTTAAGGTTTAGGTTTTAATAAAAATCTAACAAAACCATGCCAAAAATCACAAAATTTAATTCCGGCGAGGTGCCATAGGAATGCGCGGAATAGTTTGTCTTTTGCCTGCTCGTAATAGTTTAGTATTTTAGCAAACTTTTTAAAAATGATATTGTAGATGATCACGATTACTTTACCCGATGGCGCGCAAAAGGAGTTTGAACCAGGTGTTACTGCGTTGGATGTAGCTAAATCGATCTCCGAGGGTTTGGCCCGGAATGTGTTAGCTGCTGAAGTGGACGGCGTGGTGGTAGATGCCTTTAAACCTATTAACAACGATGCCAGTTTAAAACTGCTTACGTGGACTAATGACGCAGGCAAATCGACCTTCTGGCATTCGTCTGCGCATTTAATGGCCGAAGCGATCCAGGAATTGTTTCCTGATACCAAATTTGCGATCGGTCCTCCCATTGAAAGAGGATTTTACTACGATATCGACCTGGGAGATACTAAAATCACCGAAGAAGACCTGCTGAAAATTGAGAAGTTGATGAAGGAGAAGGCTTCTAAAAAATCAAGGTTTGAGCGCAAATCGGTATCCAAGGCAGATGCAATCACTTATTTTACCGAAAAGGCGGATCCGTATAAACTGGAGTTGATTGAAAACCTGCAGGATGGAAATATCAGTTTTTATACACAGGGAGATTTTACCGATCTGTGCCGCGGGCCACATATTCCGAATACCGGTTTTATAAAAGCGATCAAGCTGACCAATATTGCGGGCGCTTACTGGCGTGGGGATGAGAAAAATAAGATGTTAACCAGGATTTATGGTGTTACATTCCCTTCCAATAAAGAACTGGAAGAATATAATATCATGATGGAAGAAGCGAAAAAACGCGACCACCGTAAAATAGGCAAAGAGCTGGAGCTGTTCACTTTCTCTGAGAAAGTGGGACAGGGCTTGCCCATGTGGCTGCCTAAAGGAGCGATGCTGCGCCAGCGTTTGGAAAATTTTCTACAAAAAGCGCAGCTGGAAGTGGGGTATTTGCCGGTAATTACCCCGCATATCGGTAATATTAATTTGTATAAAACTTCCGGGCACTACGAAAAATATGGTGCCGATAGCTTTCAGGCCATCAAAACCCCGCACGAAGGCGAGGAATTTTTCCTGAAGCCGATGAATTGTCCGCATCACTGCGAAATATACAAAACCTCCCCTAAGTCTTACAAAGATCTGCCGGTTCGCTATGCAGAGTTTGGCACCGTGTATCGCTACGAGCAGGCAGGCGAGCTGCATGGCTTAACGCGGGTGCGTGGTTTTACGCAGGATGACGCGCATTTATTTTGTCGCCCCGACCAGGTATTGGAAGAGTTTAAAAAAGTGATCGACCTCGTACTATATGTATTTAATGCCTTAGGCTTTAAAGATTATACCGCACAGATCTCGCTGCGCGATAAAGAAAACAAGGCCAAGTATATCGGATCGGATGAAAACTGGGAGATAGCGGAAGATGCCATCCGCCGGGCAGCTTCAGAAAAAGGGTTGACTACGGTTGAAGTAACCGGTGAAGCCGCATTTTACGGTCCGAAACTCGACTTTATGGTAAAAGATGCCCTGGGCAGAAGCTGGCAGTTGGGCACCGTACAGGTAGATTATAACCTCCCCGAACGTTTTGAGCTGGAATATACCGATAGCGATAATACCAAAAAACGCCCTGTGATGATCCATCGGGCACCTTTTGGTAGCATGGAGCGTTTCGTGGCGGTTCTGTTAGAGCATTGTGCAGGACGGCTACCGCTTTGGCTGGTGCCCACCCAGGTGAAGATATTGCCTATTTCTGATAAGTACCAGGATTATGCGGCCCAGGTGCTGACTGCCCTGAAAAAAGCGGATATCAGGGCAGAGATAGATGAACGCCAGGAAAAAATTGGTAAGAAGATACGGGATACCGAACTGCAAAAAATACCTTATATGTTGGTGCTGGGTGAAAAGGAAATGAACGAAGACGTTGTGTCCGTACGTAAACACGGCACCGGTGATGAAGGCGCTAAAACGATCAACGAGTTTACCGGAAGTCTGCAACAGGAGATTAAAGAAAAGACCGGCCAACAATAATAATAATTAACCCGGATCGAAGTATTCCGGGTTATTTTTTTGTTGCGATTTAAACAATCGTTTAATTTTTTTTCCTGGAGCGCAATCTTTGGAAGTAAAGGTCGTCTAAATTTTCTCCGCTGCTGAAACATTGCCTGCCTGCGAAAAAAGTGTTTAACACATATCGGTTTTGTTAAACAATCCAGTCGATCTGTTGTTGTTTTTAATTTTTTATTGAAAGCTTTATTCAATAAAAATGTTGGATAAATAATATTTTATGACTCTTTGTTTTGAGAAATGGAAACGCCGGATCGGTTTAATCATAACCGGCCTGACCTGTTTTTGGGGCGCTCATTTAAATGCCCAGTCGCAAGCCGGAGACACCAC
>JBQGCI010000326.1:0-8967 GCA_052038405.1 Acinetobacter pittii | reverse complement strand
ATGCCCGGGTGGCGATCCCGATATTTCGGGAGGTAGACGCAGGAGATAATAGTTCTCTGTTGTTTAGGCCACCCAAAAAAGATGCCCGGGTGGCGAAATTGGTAGACGCACTACCTTGAGGTGGTAGCGCTGCTAACGCGGCGTGCAGGTTCGAATCCCGTCTCGGGCACATTTTAAAGGCTGTAAATCATTGATTTGCAGCCTTTTTTTATGGGTGTGTCAAATGGTTTCATGTGGATACAATTAAATGGAGTCAGTTAGCGGGGCATCATTTAACTACGAGCATAATACAGGAGAAACACGTTTCCGGTGGTTCTGTTCCCGCACCCTACGGTAATGCCCATTCTAAATTATATGAAGCCGAAGGGAGATGTTTCACAGTATATTGATCAGAAAGTATCTAAGTTGCCTTATCAGTATGATGCCTGTAATAAGATTATAGCCGTCTGGATGACCACTGCTAAGGTCTCCAAGTAGATCACCTGGTGGTGTGGGCAGGCTCGTTTTTCCATATTATTATAGGATAGGAGGGGTGATGATGCTACTGTTGGCAATCTCACGGGCATGCTACCAAGAAACAGGTTAATAAAGCCTGTAAGGGACATAGAGCAAGGTACCAGTGTGCGACAATTCACTTCTTGCCTCCCCCAGAACAAATACCTCTACAGTTCAGGCTAGTGGAAGGTGCAAGCCAATTAGATGTGGTGCACTAAAAAATAATGAAGACGAGCGATGGCCGCTAAGTTAAATAGCTCCAGGGTAACTATTTGTCCATCCGGCTTGGGGCTGCACTTTATATCCGTGTTTACACATGTAATCAGGCATATTTCCTTTGTCTAACAAAAGGCAAAAGCAAAAAGGAGAAGATAGAAATCCCCCCTGTTGTTTTACATGAGAAGAAGTTCGAGGTTATTTATCGCCTCTTGTATATTTTGAAACTACTTCGGTATCACCGGTGCTGTTGGCATTGATATGAGTGTAGTGTTTGTTATCTTTCAAAACGATGCGGTAATTAACACCGTTTTTGTTGCTTACTTCGGTAACGCCGTGAATAACTTTGTCAGGGAAAGAAGATGCTACGCCAGCCAATACAACCGGGGAAAGTTTATCTTCCTTATAATAGCGAACAGTTTGGATCAGGTTGCCCTTAGTATCAAATGTGGCCCTGGTCTTTACGTCATTAGCAGTGAAATATGCTTCTGCACTATTGGCTGCTTCACTCCAGGTTACATTAATGGCGCTTTTAAAAATAGATGTGAAAGTTGCCTGAGCTTTTTCAGTTACCACTGGTTTTACTGGAGATGCTGCAGCACTAAAAGTGATCGCTAATAAGGTTGCGGCAGACAGAACTAGATTTTTCATTTTATATGTTTGTAATAGTTATTATTAATTGTTTCACAAACATACGCTCAAGGACTGCTTGGAGTCAATACCATAATGGCGAACCACGTCGAAATCACCGGTGAACAGCAGTTTTATGATGGTGAACACCTGCAGCCGAAGTTTCTGTCTGCGTTTATCAGAAAATGAATCTTCTTTGTCAGCTTCAACCTATAGGAAAAAGAGAGAGCATGAAGAATGATTATAAGTGCTAACAAGTGCAGTTATTGGAAAATAGACTACGTTGACCACATGCGATATCTGATCTGTGATATTTCAATACATGTGGGGTAAAATGCCTGTCGATTTCTCTTTAAAAGATTATTTTGCCTGCACCTACCATATTTAGGACAGTTTGTAAATATACAGATTCGTGAGTATGGGAGGATCCTCAAAATTAATAAAGTCGAGTGTTAAACTATCCTGTTTTTAGGGGAGCTTACATACAGGATTATAGACAAGACCTGTGTGGAAATTTTGGAACCTCAGGATCTGAAATGCCTCAAGTAGAAAAGCATTAAAAGTTAATTTTAAGCATCCTTTGGATTGTACCATCTATGCACACGGCTGTCGAAAAAGCTAAGAGTATTTGTAGATTTTACTTAATCCCTAATTTAATCAGGGGGCAATCGTGAGAAAGATGTAAACCAGGAAAATCATCAACAGGACAATGCCCTGTAATATGTTGGTTCGCCCCGTCGCAAGTGAAAGCATAATGGTAAATTGTGCCAGCACCAATAATACCATTGCCTTCATATCAATACCTAACGTGATTTTCATCCCTGTTGTAATAGATACTATTGCTACAGCAGGAATAGTAAGCCCTATACTGGCAAGAGCTGATCCAAACGCTAAATTCAAACTAGTTTGCAGACGGTTTTTTCGCGCTGCACGGACCGCTGCAAGACCTTCAGGAAGTAGTACTATCGCAGCTATGATAATACCTACCAATGATTTAGGCGCCCCAGCTCGCTCCACGATGCGTTCTATATCGGGAGCTAAAACCTTAGCTAATAATACTACTATTCCAAGACAAAGAATCAGGAGCAATGCGCTAACAAATGTTTCTTTTTTAGTCGGCGGTTCTGGGTAAGCATCCTCGTCACCCTCCGCATGGGGAGGTAAGAAGTATGCACGATGCCGGATAGCTTGTACTAAGGTAAAAGCGATGTAGAGTATGAGGCATCCCGATGCGACGAAACCTAGTTGTAGAGAAGTGTATCCGGAGCCAGATGTACTGGTAGTAAAGTTGGGAAGAATAAGGGTGAAAACCAATATTGCAGTTAACGTAACCAAAGCAGCACTTACGCCCTGCAGGCTGAAAACCTGCTCCCTGTAACGAACGCCCCCAACTAAAAGACAAATTCCCACTATCCCGGTTAGGATAATCATAACTGCAGCCAGTACCGTGTCCCGCGCCAGTGTTGCGGCGCCTTTACCACTATCTGTAAGCATCAATGAAACGATCAGGGACACTTCAATTATGGTAATAGCTACCGCAAGAATTAGTGTGCCAAATGGCTCTCCCATACGATACGCCACTACTTCCGCGTGATGTACAGCAGCAAGTACGCTGCCTGTTAACAAAAAAGCAATTATAGGGTGGAAGAACGGGTTTTCGAAGCCGGTCAAAAGGCTTCCTCCATAGGCTAGCCATGCTAAAAGTGGAATCACAATTGTCGACAATGTAAGATATATACGTTGTTTCATTTACGGTATAAAAATTTAGGGATGTGCCTGGCCGGGCCAGAGGTGATCATCGAAAGCATAGTTAATATGTTTTTTTAGCGTTATTAAAGCGTCAAATTTCGGAACGAGTTTTCAACAGGTTCTCTAATGATTCATAGTGTTCGGCCAGGTCCTGATGGCTTACTCCTTCAATGCTCATTCCTGAAACCTTTAAAGACATTTCTTTAATTTTGCTGGACAAGTCTGGGAACTCATTGGTGATCTCCATGGTTTTGTTTACAATATCCTGCTTTATTTCGTTTATTGTTTTCATAACTGAGCGCTTGTTAAAGAGTAGTTGTATATGTTGGCTCATTTGTTATTGTAAGGGTCAGTCTGAAGCAAATAGAGATTTTAAGACTAGTATATCCAAACATTCCGGAGGCAACCCCCTTTAGCTATCAAATCTTCGAAAAGGATAAAACTTAAGCGTTAAGTTCATGCACTTACTGACTAAATGTGTAGCTACAAAAGTTAATGGTTAATTCATAAAAGATGTGTTTACTAACCGGAAGAAGAAAAAAGTAGCTATTATAAGTAGAACACCATAAGCGCGTAGGTGATATTATTGTGAATTGCCAAGTTACTGCTACCTATGTAAAGATACGGTTTGGGCTCCGGTTGTCTCATTTTCTTTGAAGCGTGAGTGACGTATCCACAGCGAACGACCGACCCCAGTAGTAGGGATGCCTTATCGAGTTGTCGGCGCTTTGGGAAAGTATCGAAGAACCATTATAGGGGTTTTTCGTTCTGTTTCAGGCGCAATATAATAGGTTATTAATGCTGGTATATATTTTATTGAAGCTACCTATATGAACCCTGTTTTGGTTATAATTCTATCCACCAAATCTTTTGAAGTACGATATTCTGAGACTTTATGAACAAATGGTTGATATCTCCGGGTGAAGCGTACATGAAGGGCGCATGTTTAATGATCAGTTCCATCACATCCGTAGAAGAATTGATAGATGCTATTTTGAAGGCGTGAATTTGACTGATATTGTCTTTGTCAAATTGATCTACGGGCTTTCCCTCACAGGGGTACCTGATGATCGTGTTTCCTTCCTTCAGTAATAATAATTGTGCCGTTGTTATTTTTTGAGTTGACATATGCTGGGTTTTTGGATAAAGGGAAGTGAATGTGAAAATCCATTTATCAAATCGCAGGTGAACATTTATAATAAACTTGCTCCGTCAGACCTGACTTAGAAAATTGCTCCCATCTACGATTTAAGTGTGGCAACAAGTGTATAATATGCAGGCACACGGGATGTTGTTGCGGTTTTATAGTGAAATGAATTCTGCAATTCAATTAAGTAGACATTTGCACTGAGTGTGCTAATGAGATCGAAAAGACTTGCAGGAGTAAAAATCATCAGTGCAAACCCGCGACTGAAAATGTAAAATCTGACAAGGGTATTCTAGATGTCGAACACTTCTGGCCTTGGAAAGGAAAAAATATTGTATTTGCGGTTATCCTGTCTTTTCTTACCCCTGATATTAATCCATCGTTTCCACAGTATTTCTATTTGAAATTCAGACAAGGCTACCTGCTCACCATTGGATAATTCCATCCACTTATCATTTTCTCTTTCTTTATGCTCTCTAAAGCTGATGATATTAACCTGGCGCATGGTTGTCTATTTCAGGAAAGATAGCGATTAATTCGCCAGGTGAACGATAAAATAATTGCAGCTCACGATCCATAGTTGTTTTATTGAATGATTTGGCCTGCATTTCGCATCCGCAGTACTGCTAATGAAGCCGCCTATCCCGGCGATGTACTACCCGGTTTACGAAGCATCTGATAATGGCTTTTTAGAGCCGCAAAAAAATTAGGATAACTATAGTAGGGTACCCCAAATTCAGCAATGGTTCTTTTTACAGTCGACGCTAGACTTCGGTAGAGTACATGAGGAATATGCTGGAATAAGTGATGCTCAACCTGGTTATTAAGGCTGCCAATCAATCATGAAACCGGTTCTTTTTAAGGCCATCTATGTTGTGGTATGGAGTGAAAGCAAGGGCTTCCGAGCATATGATGAATTCCGTCTACAGGGAAGTTTCCAAAGGCAAAGAGTATATACCAGAGAGCTTAATAGGATTGTTGCCCAGAGAACCGATCCCGAATAGTTTTGTGACCCGTTTCACCTCTAGTTAAGCAGGGCTTTTGCTCCTCCAACGAAAGTTTTGATATCAAAAGGTTTATGTACAAAAAGGTCAGCCTTGCAGTCCTGGACGTTGGCAAGCGTTAAATTGGCGGACATCAGGATTATCGGTACCTCTGAAGTGCTTTTTCTGTTTTTCAGGTCTTTGCAAATGTCAAGCCCGTTGCCATCTGGCAGCATAACGTCAATGATGAACAGGTCCGGGATGTATTTATTTAACTCAGAATAGAAGCCCGTTGCCGTGGACGCTATGAAAAACTGCTCTGATATATCTGTCAGCAAGATTTCCAAAACATCCCGTATGCCAGGATCGTCCTCAACTACCATGATTCTTTTGTGATCCATTTTACGATCTTTTAAGGTTAATGCGGCTTTGTTATCATTAGCTGAAACTTTCATGCCAAATAACAGTGAAACAGGAATAGGAACTCTATGTTTTAAACAGATCAGGTACATATGGAAGAAAGATTGGTAGTTAGCAATATTACTCAAAAGTCCTGAGGTGATTGTTATTCGTTTTGGGGCGAATTTTCCAATAAGGCGAGGAATAATACAGGCGGGTTACGGCAGGTTAGTTGCCTGGTCGAAGGGAAGTGTGAACCGGAATGTTGAGCCTTCGCCTTCTTTGCTTTCTACCGAAATAGTGCCATTGTGGCGTTTGATAATACTTTTTGTAATGTACAAACCTATACCAATTCCTGAAATGGATTTGGTATAGGTATTGGAGACGCGAAAATAGCGGTCAAAAACTTTACTTATATCAACCGGTGGTATACCAATACCCCAATCCTTGACTGTTATTACTATTTCCTTCTCGTTTTCTGTAGCAGTTATGAAAACATTGCTGCCGTCCGGAGAGTACTTGATCGCATTGGAAATCAGGTTTACCAAAACTTGTTCAATTAATCTTTTATCAAGTCCGATTGATCTGAGTTTTTGGTGATGGTAGACGAGCCGGTGATTTTTAGATATCTTTTCAAACGCAGAGATTTGTTCTGTTATGATCGTGCTGATGTCTGTGCATTCCATCCGCACAGGCATATCGCCTGTTGTAAAGGTAGCTGTGTCCAGTAAAGTGCGGATTAATTCAATTAAACGACTAATCTGGCTGTCAATTGTTTGTAGCATACCGGCAGTGACGCGATCTTCGCTTTTTTCAAATCGTTCCAGTAAAATTTCAGTGAATGCTTTTACAGTGGTGACAGGAGTTTTTAGTTCGTGACTCGCGATTTTTATAAACTCATCTTTTTGCTCCTCCAGCATCTTTCGTTTGGTTATGTCGCGAGCAACTTTAGCATATCCAATTATTGCATGATCATTATCCACAATGGAAACCATAACACCGCTCATGAAAAAGCGGGCACCATATTTTCCAATATGCCATCTTTCATCCTCTGCGCGCCCCTTAAGCCGGGCTATTTGTAATTCAAGTTCATCTATTCCGTTAGCGACATCGTCTGGTGTGAATATCAGTGAAGTGTGCAGTCCTATCGCTTCCAGTTCCGAATATCCGAATATTAATTCAGCGCCTTTACTCCATGTCATGATTTTAGCGGCAGCGTCGAAAGTAATTATTGCAAAGTCTGTAACCTGGTCGAACGTCAGTCGCATCAGATTGTTTGGTTCGCCAGGTGTAACGCCAGTTTTATATCTTTCCTTAACTTCAGGAAACATAAGGGAATTACCGGCTGAACATCCCTGATGGTCTACAACATTCGATAGTAAAATATTAACCGTAAGATGTCTTCCACTTTTTGTAACGATTATGCAATCATATAGCCCGGTCATCATTCGAGTAACTTGATTCTCCTTGTCGGCCAGAGCGTTGAAACTGTTCGGCGATAGCAATGCAGACAAGTGCTTTCCGGTTATTTCTGAAGCATTGTACTCAAAAAGCTCCTCAGCACCACGGTTCCAGGTAGTGATGATGTGATTTAAGTCTGCAATGATAAAAGCTTCATTAATGGTTTCGATTAACGAAGATTGAATGTAATGATCCTGATCTATATTATTGTCCATTTTAAATTAATTATTATGATCCGCATCATATCCTATCTTATTATGTCATTTGATAAATACGCTGCTATAATTTTAGATGGCTTACGCAATCAAAATTCTATAATGTTGTGATGGCTGCTATGATTTTTCAATGAATTCAAACCGGCAAAATTCTTTAACGGCTGTGCGCTTCAACGTTATTTTTACATCACTCTCTATGGGGTCAGTAACCTATTTAGCAGCCGTGTGATTTGTTGACGAAAAACGTCAATCGAAAAAGGCTTTTCAATGAAAAGGTCAGCACAGTATTCAGCTGAATTTTTTGCGTCTAAATGTGCTGACATAAGAATGACGGGTATCTCTTTCAAAATCTTATGACTCTTGATTTCGGTACAGATGTCAATGCCGTTGCCGTCTGGTAGTCCTACATCTAGTATTATCAGGTCGGGAATTTGCTTACTGAGTTCCTGCCGGTAAACTTTTATGGTGGGGCACGCAACAAATTTGTAGTTGTCTTCTGATAAGATCAGGCATATCACCTCAATGATAGTTGGCTCATCTTCTACAATCATCAATACCTTCTGCATTCTGTATATGTTTAATGTTCAGACTGACTTTACAGCTGCGACCTTTTTTGCCGGATTTACAAGAATCACGATTTGTAAACAGGTGTATTGTTCTTAGTTGTGCCTATACTGAGAGAATTAGTAAAATTTGCCTGTAGCACATTGATTTCTAAAACAGAGCCATTCGCGCATTTGTTCGAATTGCCTGGAAACTATTTTTGTAGAAGAGGAAAATACAAACATGAATGTTGTTAAAGTTCTTACATCAATTGTATCAACTCCATTACTGATAAGAGTCTTTACGTACCATGTAAGAGCACCAAAAGTAACATTTAAAAAGCACAGTCAGGGCAATTATACAGGGTTTGTAAAAATTTATCAGTACAAACGGTATATTATGTCTACCTTTAAATACAACAGTCAACAGAAAGACGAATACACATCTATACCACTCTATTGCAAGCTGCGCCCACTTGTGTTTTATTATTACTGCCACTGTGTAATTTTTCAACTTGTCCGTAATAAAAAACTGACAACAAAATAAAGAGAATGAATAAAAATGGTTCAAAGACTTTGTCTTTGTTAAGGGTAACATTGAATGGTGAAGAGCTGATGGTTAATAATGTATTTGTCACTGGTGATGCTATAGCTTTTTGGCAAGCCGAAAAACATGCCCTAATAGATCTGGGTTCCTGGTATTGGTACAGAGATCTGGAGCGGGAAGACCCAGTTTACATAGTAACGGAAAGAAGGATACTTGGTTAAATTAAATCTGTTCTTATGATCACTAGTAAAGAAGTATTTGACTATATTAAGTTATTAAGTGCCAAAACACTTAATCCGCAAATACGTATTCGTTTATCCGATTTATTGCCTGAGTTTCCCATTTCTGCAGAAAAGGTACTTGTTCTGCTGGTAGAACTAGAGAACAGAAGATTGATTGATATTCACAGAGGTAATATTCCTACCATCAGTCTTACCAGGTACGGAATTCAGAATAGTAACCCGGGCGGAGGCCTCGAGAGTGATGAAGACTGCTGAACGAAAAATTAACCTGCCTGGCTTATACACTTGAAGTATATAACGAGATTTTTATGCGCACCTTTGCCAAGCAGTGCATTGGATGT
>JBQGCI010000325.1:0-4963 GCA_052038405.1 Acinetobacter pittii | reverse complement strand
ATGTCGTTACTAATGAGATTTTGCAAGATGATTTGTACATGGGTGGGAGCAGCAGCGATAAAAACTTCCTTGCCGGATTGATGTTTCAGAACCTGTTTCTTCTGTTCCGCAGCCGCATGGTACAGAAAGAAGATTTTTTCTGTGGTTAGAACAAGATCTACCTTCTCGGGCTGGGTGTTACCTCCTGCCTGCAAACTTACTGCCCAAACCAGCAGGTTGTTGATCAATTCAGAAACACTGATCACTTGCCGGTGAAAGTTTTCAAAAATAAAATCTCTGTCGGCTTCGTCCCACATACCCGACCGTAACAGTTCCATAGCCTGTATCACGGAAGTAAACGGGCTCCGCAGGTCGTGGCCAATCACCGATAAAATGCGATCTTTGACCTGGTTGACAGCAACCAGCTTTTCTTTCTGCCGCGTAATGTCTTCATGACGCTCTTCCAACACGCGGTTCAGTATTCTTTTTTGCCCTATGTTTTGCTTCAAAAGGAGTAACAGCGCTACTAATATCATCGAAAACAGTGAGCCCAGCACGATAATAAGCCGGTTTCTTTTTATTACCTGCTTGTTAACCTCGATTTCGGTTTGAAGTTCTGCATTCTCACTTTTTTTTTCCTGCAAATGCAGGTAATTGATATTGTTATCCTTTTTTTCATTCAACAGGCTATCACGATATAAACGGGCAATTTGCTTATAATGATAGCCTTCTTTATAGTAGCCTAAAGCTGCATAGCAATTGGACAGGATGTTCGCCGCGCGTTCGATATCCCATTTTACATTTAATTTTCTGGCTAAGTCAAAGCTTTCACGGGCGTTATCTAACGCGGCTTTATACTGTTTTAACTCAAAAAGTGTTTGTGCCTTGCCCGAATGGGCAAAGCTTTTTTCCCAGTCATCCTGGTAGTCTTTAAAATACAGCGCGGAGTCAAAGCATACCAAGGCCTGCGCATAATTCTTAGCCTTATAATGTAGTTCTCCGATCCGGCTCAGCGACATTTGAGTAAGATGACCATTTTTATTCTTACGGGCCAGCCAAAGCGCCATACCCAGGTTCAGGAAGGCACTATCAAATTTTTGAAGTTCACCCTGGCAAAGACCGATATTAAAATAGTTCGCAGTCATACGTAAGCTATCCTTCGATTGGATATTAAGGACCAATGCCTTCTTGAATTCGTCTATAGCATCATCAAATCTGTCCTGGCCCAGGTAAACCAGTCCCCGCATATTTACAGCATTAGCCAGACCGGCAGGGTAGTGGATCGTTTTAATAATGCCTAAAGACGAGTCGGTGTGAATAAGCGATTCGAAGAATGAGCCTTTTATGTAAAAAGCCTTAGCCAGGTTGTTATGCGCTTTTGCGGTTTCTGTAGCTATTCCCGATTGTGTTGCCAGTAATAATGCCTGTTTGCATAAAAGTATAGCGGTATCGGGATTTTTGTAGACATAGGGTTCAGCAAAATTATTGAAGGCGACTACCTTACCCGAATCTGCAGGTTCATTCATTTTATTTCCCCGGGCAGGCATCCCGTTGGCGAAAATAAGGAGTACTGAAAAAAAATAAAAGTAAGGTCTGAACATGTAAAGAAACTTGTTAAGAATTATAGAGGCCGTTATAATGATCATGACTTCCGGTGATTCTATTGACCGATGACGGAAAAAGCAGTGTTGTGAAAAAGGATGTCATATGCCCTTTGTTGAGAATGATTGCACCGGGTCTGGTAACCTGGTTCGCGTTTTAAGTTTAGTTTTGAATCTTTCTATACAAAAATAGGGATATATAGGCTTAAGACATTCATATGTGTAAACAGTGATTACTGCACAGGAAAATAAATCTCAGCGCACAACAAGATCCGAAGTTGGGTAGCAATTTTGCCGCCTTAATGGATACGATTGGGTTCTACATGCACTAATACATTACCTAAATTGGGAATCTGGTTTTTAAGGTAATCCTTTAAGTGGTGCGCAATATCGTGCCCCTCCCGTACTGAAATGGATCCGTTTACGATAGCATGAAGATCTACATGGTATCGCATGCCCGATTTACGAACAAAACACTTCTCGGTTGCCATCACTCCCGCTACCTGCTGCGATTTTGTTCTTATTTCAGCAACAAGATCATCATAAACATGTTCATCCATAATTTCTCCCAACGCCGGCCTGAATATATGATAGCAGTTATATAAAATAAATGCTGAGGCGGCCAATGCCGCCCAATCATCAGCTGTTTCATAACCTTTACCCATTACCAGCGAAATAGATATGCCTATAAATGCGGTGATCGAAGTGATGGCATCACTACGGTGATGCCAGGCATCTGCCTTTAGCGATGAGCTATTGGTTTGTTTGCTTTTGCGGATAACCACCTGGTAAGAAATTTCTTTAAAGAGGATGATGCCTCCCAGCACGAACAGGGTCCAGGGTTCGGGTAACTCGTGAGGTGTATTAATATTCCGGATGCTTTCATAAGCAATTATGGTAGCAGAAACAACGAGAAAGGCCACCACCAGGAAGGTGATCAGCGGCTCAATACGTCCATGTCCGTACGGATGGTTTTCATCAGCCGGCCTTTTGGCATATTTTAGTCCGAGCAATACGAGTACTGATGAGAAGATATCTGTGGTCGACTCAATTGCATCGGCAATCAATGCATATGAATTGCCGAAAAAACCTGCAATGCCTTTTACTAAAGCAAGGAGGGTATTTCCTGCAATGCTAAAATAGCTTGTCTTTATAGCCGACTGCTCATTGCTCATATAAACAAATATTAACGAAGATGGAAAGGTTGGGGGACAAACCGGCGTGCAAGATAGGGCTTTGTGCAGTTAAAACCGCCGGGAATTGCAAAACAGATGCCTGATTAATTACTTTTTCATTTTTGAAAAAGGAATTGTTTTTTTGCAGAAATAATATCAAGTGAAGCTGGCGTACCATCCCTACAATTTGAAGTTCAGACATCCGTTTACAATCTCAAAGGGCACTAAAACCCATCAACCTACCTTGATAGTTGAGCTTGAGCATTTTGGTATCAAAGGATACGGCGAAGCCCCCGCTATCACCTATTACGACATTACTGTGGAAAAAATGATGGACGACCTGAAAGCCAAACATGCCATGATAGAACGGTTTGCGTTTACCGAACCTGACCGTTATTGGCATTTCCTGCATCATTTATTACCGAAAAACCCGTTTTTGGTATGCGCACTGGATATGGCGGCCTGGGATATTTTTGGCAAAATGTCCCGGAAACCCCTATACCAGTTTTGGAAGGGTAATTTAGACAACAGCCCCTTAACCGACTATACTATTGGTATTGATAGTGTCGAAAATATGACGGGTAAGCTAAAGGAATGTCCATGGCCTATTTATAAGATAAAAGTGGGCACAGCCGACGATATAGGCATTGTAAAAGCGCTGCGCGCACAAACCGATGCCGTATTAAGAGTAGATGCGAATGCCGGCTGGAACCTCGAAACTGCCTTGCAGCTGATTCCCCAGTTAAAAGACTTAGGCGTAGAAATGGTCGAACAACCACTGGCTAAGGATAACTGGGAAGACATGAAAATCCTGTTTGAACAGTCAGCACTTCCGGTAATTGCTGACGAAAGCTGCGTAAGCGAAGCGGATGTGGCGAAATGTGAAGGCCATTTTCACGGGATTAATATAAAACTAACGAAGTGTAGTGGCATCACGCCTGCGCTGAGAATGATACCTGATGCCCGCAAAAGAAATTTGAAAGTGATGTTGGGCTGCATGAATGAAAGTTCAGTCGGTTCGGCAGCAATTGCGCATCTGGCGCCGTTGGTGGATTACCTCGATATGGATGGTCCCTTGTTGCTGGAAGAAGATGTGGCCACAGGTGTTGATTATGATAACGGAAAGATTGTATATAATGGGCTACCGGGCCTGGGTGTGGATTACAAGGGGTCCTTTACCAGGTAAACAAATCATTTCTAGGGCTCCCTTTCATGCCTGTTTCAACATGTGCAAGGAATTACCGTTTTTTCGACGCTTTGGCCCGGGGGTTATAATCCAGACAAATCCCGATCCAGTAGGTAAGGGCTTTGGCAGTTTGCAGTACTTCAGCTTCTACATAGCAATACCCCCGCAGTTCCTTGCCTCTCATCATCATGGGCCTGAAACCGTTCGCTTCAGCCAGCACGGCGCCCAGTGCAGGATCGTAACGGCACATAAGCCGGTTGCCGGCAACATTCACACACATTTTACCGTTCACCAAAAAAGCCAAACCGCTAAACATGGTCTTTTCCTCAATTTCAATACCGGATTGTTGTTGAAGGTATTGCCGTACACGATCGGCCAGCTGCATATCATACGACATAAGTTATGATTGAAAGAGTTAAAAATATAAAATTTAAAGATGATGGATGAATTTATTGCGGGTATGAAATCGGACCGCTAAGATTCGATATTAAATTAGATAGATTGTTTGCTTATAAAGCGCGAACATTAGTTCCAATAATTTGCCTTGCACAGACAGCCGCTCACACTTCAGCCCCTGCCATCCTGCTATAATACACACCACACCCATCCTCCTGGCACAATTCGACAAAACAATGAACAGTATAGTTCCCTGGTATTTAGTTTCTTCGTTTTAACAATAAATTATTGCTTTTGACGGATTGAAAATATTGTTTGCTGAACGAAGTATTGTATTACAGCTTAGAGAAGACGATGACTTGCCCCAGATGAATAGTAAATCTATTCCGCAACTGCGCCTGTAAGCTACAAGTTATATCAGTGTATGGAATGGAACGACCAGCCGGTGTATCATAAATGATCAACAGGCTGTACCCTATAATTATGGGAGCGCCCGCCCATTTTTGCTAAAACGATTTAGTTATTTAATAAACACAAGACAACGCAGTATGAAATTTGTACAAAAAAGTGCTTGCTTTATTGCCCTGTTATTATTAGGAATAGGTTTTCTTTCTTCCTGTAAAGAC
>JBQGCI010000324.1:0-7002 GCA_052038405.1 Acinetobacter pittii | reverse complement strand
TTTATTTTTGACAAATTAAATCCAAACTACTCATTACCAAACACCTGCAACACTTTAAGAACTACGTTATTCACTAACGGGTTGCAAATATAGAACTCTTTACAACACCACCAAACTTTTTACTGGATTATTTCTAAAAATCAACAATTTCCTGAAAGAAATACATCAAATACCCGCTACCACCGAGGTTTTCAGGCCGATGCCCGTGGTTACACAACTATTACCAGATTCTTCAATACCTAACTTCCATCAGGGTGAGGCCATGTGCAGGTGCGTCAAAATAGGTATTGCTGCAGTCTTTAGATTCAATAATGTTTCTAAATATATCAAGAGAAATAGTACCCCTTCCTACTTTAAGCATAGTGGCTGCAAGCGCCCGAACCATTCCGCGCAGGAAGCGGTTAGCGGATACGATGTAAATCAGTTGATCGTCTTTTATTATCCATTCACTCTTCAGTATCGTGCAATTGAATGTTTTTACCTGTGTATTCTTCTTTGAGAAAGACGTAAAGTCTGTATATTCCTTTAATATAGCGGCCGCGGTATTCAATAACGCAATATCCAGTGAGTAAGGATAAAAATAAGACCGGTCGGTTAAAAAGGGATTCTTATACTGGTATACACGATAATGATAGGTTCGGCTTAGCGCATCAAAACGGCAATGTGCATCCTCCGTTTTTCCATTAATACTATTAATGGATATATCCCCGGGAAGAATTGCATTCAAATTATAGATCCATTTCTGCTCAAAGGTTCCGGGCCAGTCGAAGTGAAAAAAGTTCTGCCGGGCATGAACACCGGCATCCGTTCTGGATGAGCCCGTAAGTTCTACGGCACGCTTGAAAAGCACTTTAAAAGCCTTTTCGATCTCCCCCTGAATGGTCAATGCATTTCTCTGGATCTGAAATCCTTTGTACCGGGTACCTTTATAAGCTACTTCCAGGAAATAACGCAATGCTGTTTACAATTGAAATGATAGAAAATGATCTGCGTTTACCGCACCAAGGCATTAAATTTATCGCGATAAGCACCGTCCTTAATTTCAGATGCCAGCGATGCAAAGTGCTCCCTGTCTGCTATAAAAGGATAAGCTGCAGCATAAAAATTATACTTCCCCGCATTGGATAAAAACATACTGCTCAGGTACTTGATATGAGCCGTTGTATAGCATTTAGCTTTAAAAGCTTTTGAAGCCTGCGCGATCATGCTATCATCGTTAGTTTCTGATGCCATTGCCCGGCGCAACTTCAAAAAATCATCTTCTGTTGCTATTGCTTTACAAGCAGCATTCGTTGTTTTTGCTACTGCATTTTCAGAAGCCGGCGGCTGGGGAATAGCCACTTTCTCCTCTACCTTAAAACTGCCAGACTGCCCGCCTTCATTAGTGGCCGCTGTTTCGTCTTTATCCGTTGGTGCAGGTGAAGCATTTGTAGACGCCGGTTCCTTAGGCCCGCCGGTTGGGGGCTCCGGAATAAAAATAGTGACAGGATCTATCTGCCCAGCCTCGTTTCTATCATCGTACACTACTGTAACGCCTTTTGAGGTTTTCGTTTGAACAGGCTCTGCTGCTGCATTGTTATCAGGCACTCTGACAACCGGCCGCTCCTGTACGGCAGCGGGTTGTTTGTTTTCGGCCGGCGGCGGTGTCACTACAGCAACCGGTTTTTCTTCTACTGGTTGAGGTTTTGGCTTTTCCAGTAAACTCGGGTCGTTAGCTGCCTGCGACAATACTTTTGTAAAGTCCGATACTCCTTCTGCAGGGACCGTTTCTTTTTGGGGTTCAGCCCTGGGTGCGGGAGGTGTAGTCTTTGCCGTTACCACCTCATCATTGCCTTTCAATGCTTTTTGAACGGCCATGGTTTGCAGGTCAAACAAGCCCCAACCGTCATTTCCGTAATCCTTTATCAGGTACCCTTTATCCTTCGAATCAATTTTGAAATCGAAACGTTGCTCGGCGGTCTTACTATCCGGGAAACCCACCGTTAATTTGTAATCACCGTCTTTTAACTGGGGAAGAATTAAATATCCTGAGGCATTGGCACTGATTTGCTGCCCGTTGATCTTTATATAAAACGGCTGCGCGGGCTCTGTTTGAAGATAAACAAAATACTTTGACTGTACCTGGTAACCCTGTCCGAAGCCGACAAAAGAAAGGAGCGTTAATAAAGCCGAAAAAAGAAAATGCCTGTTCATTAAATATAATAATTTTTCTTGCAGGCAAATTTAACTGAAATAATCGGTTTGACGTTTGTCCCGGGCAAATTGAAAACTTTTAGGTTTTGTTTAATATTTGGTTCAAAACATCACTTTCCTATGCGCCGGAAAAATTTGCGCTCGCCCATTAATAAAGAAAAGCCCTGAACCCTGCCGTCAGCACCTTTGGTAAACTCAATCTCATCAATCGCATCATCCTGCCAGTAGAAATGGGTTGGGGACGAACTTTTCAGCAGAATTTTATTGTTGACATCTTTTACCAAAAGGCGTCCGCCTTCCATAATCAGAGAGACAGTGTCCCTTTTTGCATCGGCATATTGGCCGGTATAAGATCTTAAAGTAGTTTCGGGGATGGTAACCGGGCTGAACCGGAAACGCTTTTTAGAAAGCAGCCACTGATATAAACTATCATTACTATACGTAAGATCCCAGCTATTATGATTGGCATCCGGGTAAAGCGTAAATTTCACTTCGCCCCTCCTGTTATACTTACGAACCGCATTGATCATACTAATGGAAGCTGCGGGCAGAACTACATCATCTTTAGCTCCGTGAAAGCACCAAATGGGCATGTAGCGCAGGGTCCATGCTTTTTCAGTATCTCCGCCGCCACATACGGGCGCTATAGCCGCCAGATCAGAAGGATATTTTTCAGCGTAGTTCCAGGTACCAAAGCCGCCCATGCTCAAACCTGTCATGTATACCCGGTCTTCATCTACCTGGTATTTTTTTTTGAGATCCTCTAACAGGGCTTTCAAAACATCCACCTGCCAGCCTACACGGGGCGGGGCCTGGGGTGAGACCAGGATAAAAGGGAATTTGCGGCCAGCGTCTGCCAGTTTTGGCGGACCATGATATTTGACCTTACCGAGATCATTGCCACTTTCTCCCGATCCGTGCAAGAAAATGACCAGGGGCCACTTCCGGGTAGTATCGTCTTTATAGGTTTCAGGAAGATACAGCAGGTATTGTGTTTCCTGAACCAGTTTTTCCGCCGTTTGTTGCGCCCCGAGCTGCAAAGGCAACAGGCCGGCCAACAGCATCCATTTCAATTTATTAAGCATAATCGTAAGTGTTCTGTTACTTACCAGCTGCCGCCAGCGCCGCCGCCGCCAAACCCGCCGCCGCCGAATCCGCCGAAACCACCACCGCCACCAGACCAGCCTCCGCCGCCACTGTTGCCACCTCCCGACCATCCACCCGGGAATATTACCGGACCACCCCAGTTATCACGATAACCGCGACGGGATACATACCCGCCACCGCCGCCTCCGCCTCTGCGGCTGATGATAACAATAATGATGAAAAGGATAATAGCCGCCATAAAAAGACCGGAGCCCCGGCCACTTTTGCCCCGCTGGTTATATCCGTCCGGCGCCTTGTACTTACCCGCAGCGGCTTCCATAATATCGGTGGTGGCTTCGTCCAAACCACGATAATTGCTACCTTGCCTGAAGTTGGGAATCAGGACATTCTGAACGATCTGATCTGCAATCAAATCAGTAACCGAGCCTTCCAGGCCATAACCGGGAGCTATAAAAACGCCACGCTGGCCACCTTTCGTTCCCGTATTCACTAAAATAACAACGCCGTTACTAAATTGCTTCTGCCCGCCAACGCCCCACTTTCTGCCCAAAGCAATAGCGAACTCATCTCTTGAATAGCCTTTCAGATCATCCACCACCACCACAGCAATCTGGTTAGAAGTGCTGTCGTCATAAGCTACCAGCTTTCGCTCGAGTGCTTCCCTCTGCTCGGGTGTAAGAAAGTTTCCTGAAAAGTCATTAACCAACCTGGGGGGATTTTGCACGGGCGGTATGGCATTTTCTATCTGGCCCTGAGCGGTGCACACCACAATGCTAAAAAGCCCCAACAGGATCCATCTCATTAAAGGTTGATGCCACTGTGTTATGAATGAAAAAGTAAGCAATACGGATACTTGTTTTATTTGTTTAGACGGGGAATGTGATTTTCTATTTACCAAATACTATATCATCCGGCAGTTCATTATGATCACTGGCGCGGTCGTAAGGGAAGTAACTATGTAACCCCTCGCCTATTTCATATACATACTGGCAGATACCTTCTACAAAATGTTCCTGGTTGAACTCCTGCAGAATATGACTTACCAGTTCACGCCAGTAGGCAGCACCCGTTTTGTTATGAATACCTTCATCGCCATAAATCGCCAGCTGATGATCTTTAACGGCGATATATAGTAGCACCGCATTGCGCTCAATCGTTTGGTCCATCTTTAACTGGTAGAAGATTTCTGAGGCACGTTCTACCGGATCAACATACTTACAATGACTTTCCATGTAAATACGGATCTCACCACTGGTACGGCTTTCGGCACTTCGTATAGCTTCCACCACCTGCTCTTTTTCGGCAGCGGTAAGAAACTGTGGCGGCTTGCTTTTGAATAATGAAAATCCCAATTGACTTAAAATTTAATTTCCACTCTTTTATCTGCGCCTTCGTCGGCTGTAAAGCCATCCCGCGGCGGAAAGCTGAATAATCTGGCTACTATATTTTTGGGGAAACTGCGGACAGCCTGGTTGTAATCGGCTACTGCCGCATTAAAATCCACACGCGCCACTTTTATCCTCCGCTCGGTTCCCTCCAATTGCGTTTGCAGTCCGCGATAAGCTGCGGTTCCCTTTAGTGCAGGATACCTTTCAACGGAAACGATCAGCCTGCCGGTTGACGCTGTCAGATTATCCTGCAATTGTGCCTGCCGGTTGTAATTTTCTGCTGTTAAACTACCGGCAGATTGATTAATAATTTGAGCGCGTGCATTTGCCACCTGCGTAAGCGTAGTTTGTTCAAAGTCTGAAAAGCCCCTGACTACGCTTACCAGATTAGGTATCAGGTCCATCCTGCGCTGGTACGTCGATTGCACCTCGCTCCAGGCTTGCGTTACTTTTGTATCTTTCTGCACTAAACTATTGTAAGCCACTACTATGTAAAGACCGATCAATACAAAAACAGCCCCCACCAGGTAACCAGCATATCTTTTTTGAGGCATACTTCCTGTTTAGAATTGTACTTTAGGAGCTTTGTTCGCACCCTCATCTGCCTTAAAACCTTCTTTTTCTTTGAAACCAAACATACCTCCCAAAATGTTCATAGGAAATTTACGTACTTTTTGGTTGTAGTTGCCTACCGCATCATTAAAGGTTTTGCGTGAATTGCGGATATCATTTTCGATTCCTTCCAGCTGCCCCTGCAATTGTGTGAAGTTGGCAGTCGCTTTCAGTTCGGGGTAAGATTCAACTACAGCCAGCAAACGGCCTAAAGTGCTGCTAACCTGCCCCTGGGCCGCCTGAAACTGAGATATACTCTCCGGAGTTAAGTTATCTGCAGATACATTTACTTTCGTCGCATTAGCTCTTGCATTAATAACATCAGTTAATGTTTTCTGCTCAAAATTAGCGGCACCTTTAACCGTGTTTACCAGGTTATCTACCAGGTCATTTCTTTTCTGATATTCGGTTTCTACATTCGTCCAGGCCTTTTTTACTGCCACATCCTCCTGCACCAGGCTGTTGTAACCCGTACAACCCATGAAGCCTACTACAACCAAAACAATTAGTACAATTAAACCTATTCCTTTCATAGTATTTGATTTTAAGTATTTATCTAACAAATTTAATACAATTAGGTATTGCAGGCTGATTACTTTCGGTAAATCCGCAGGCTATATCGGTAAACAAAAAGTATTTTGCAAGCGGGTACAACTACCTGACAAAACCAGAATTGGAAAATCGCTGAAAAATAAGTATATTAGTATTGTAGTTACCAGATCACTAATCGTGGCGATCTCTTTTATTACAACGATGCTGAGGAGGAATGGAAAGTTTATTGTTCACCCATTAAAACTTAACATTATGAACCAGTTAGCTTATCGCCCCGCATCTCCCTGCCCAAATGCTCCCGAGCTTACTTCGCAGGCAAACCCATCCCGATCTTTACCCCGGTTAAACGCAGCGAGAAAATGGCACTATCTATGCCCGCTTTTATGGGCGTTTTCCTTCTTTATTTCACCCGGATGCAAGCAAGGCAACGCCAATACGACAGAAGAGAAAAAGGTACAGGCAGATAAGGATGCTATTCTTGCGACCATAGAAAAAGAAACGGCTTCTTTTTTTGCAAGAGATTACAATGCATGGAAATCAACTTATGCCCAAACGGACTATGCGTTCCAGGCATGGAGTAACCGCGATGGTACTTTTGACGCCAGTGTAGGCTGGAATGGCATTGACAATACGGTGGGAAAATATATAAATGACAACCCCGAACCGCAATCGAGCAGCCACCCGGTTGTTGAGCGCAAAAACATTAAATATAAATTTTATGGCCCTGATGCCTGCTACCTTACCTGGGATCAGTTCAACAGTAATAAAGAAGGCGATAATTTCCATCACAGTAAAGAAGTAAGAGTGATGGAAAAGGAGAACGGGCAGTGGAAAATAGTTTGTGTAGCTGCATTCTGGGATTATGTAAATCCTATTGCTGCAGACAGGCTTAAAGATATTCAGAGGATGGACAAAGAGTCGAGGGGTACTGATAAACTTTAAATGAAGAACCCCAGCCAAGCCGTGAAAGCCGCCAAACCAGGCCGTTAAAGGGGGCTTCGTTTTCAGGCGCCCACATCTATGATCTTTTATGCACCCTCTGGGCTGTTAATTTTTAACAGCCTTTTTTATCGCCCCCTCTCTTTCTCTTTGTTACCGGCTGTTACCTTATCTAAAAGCGGGTTGGAAACGATAATGGGCTTAGGCTTGG
>JBQGCI010000323.1:0-3105 GCA_052038405.1 Acinetobacter pittii | reverse complement strand
AAAAGCAGGTTTTATTGAAAATTTAAAGGGTATTTACCCGGCTGACGAAGCGGGCAACCTCTTTAATATGGCTATTGAAAGCATAACAGGAATAAATCTGCGCCATAATAGTACTCCGTCATTTACTCCTGACGGGTGCTTTGTAAAAATGTGGGAGGAGATAGAAAAACGACTACAGCAATCGGAACCCATACAATATATTTTAAATGAAGCCTGGTTCTACGATATTCCCTTTTACGTCAATCAATCGGTGTTAATCCCCCGCCCCGAAACAGAGGAACTGGTAGATTGGATCATAAAAGATCATAAAGAAAAACAGGAGCTGTCCATTTTTGATGTGGGCACGGGAAGCGGCTGCATACCTGTTATACTAAAAAGGAAAATACCTCAATCCGAGGTCAGCTCCTGCGACATCAGTGAGGAGGCACTCCGGGTGGCTCATAAAAATGCCCGTAAACATCAAACCGAAATCCATTTCATACAAAGCGATTTTCTGAACAAAGAGAACTGGTCTTCGTTCCCTAAGTCTGACATTATCGTGAGCAACCCGCCCTATATTCCTCGAAAAGAAAAAAGCCTGATGCATAACAATGTTTTAGCCCACGAACCTCACCTGGCACTTTTTGTGGAAGACAGTAACCCGCTTGTTTTTTATGCAGCCATTGCAGAAGCAGGTAAAACATTATTGAAAGATAACGGAACGATCTACGTTGAAATATTTGAAGGACTGGGCAACGAAACGGTAGCTTTATTCCAAAGCAAGGGCTTTCAGGCAGTTTTAAAGAAAGACCTGCAATACAAAGACCGCTTTGTTAAGGCCTGGAAATAATAATGAATCCGCTACACTAATCGATATGATCGACGGTTATAAATACGGGGCGTTCTGAAACGTCGGTAAATATCTCCCCATTATGAATGGTCAGTAACTGCTGCTCACCCGAGGTGCTGCCTGCTAATAGTGAAATTACATGAGCAGTTGATGCCTTTGAGGAAAGACGGACCGGAAAATTTTCTACTTTATAGTCTTTACTTGTTTTAGCCCATACTGCATAAACCCCTCGGGAGCTCTTGATATCTTTAAATTTATAAACCAGCACATCAGGCTGTGATGATTTTACTTCCCCCAGGAAACGCATATTCTTTAAAACATTCTTGAGTGTAGCTACATAATACCAGGATTTTTTCGGCGTCCAGTCACCTTTTGGTCCAACTAAACCTGAACTTGCAAATTGTGTTTTATCAGTAGGATTCACATCACGCAACATATACATTTGCGCCCGGTCTACCCCCGCAGCGGCGAACGCCAGGTAAGCCCTTATCATCCAGATTCCCTGAACCTCCTGTCGATCCATGGATCCTATTTCAGGTACGCTTAGCCTGGAGTCAGGATGCGTATCCCACCCAAATTCAGAAACCCACACTTCTTTTCCCGGCAAATGCTCGTTCCTGTACTTAATAACGGGAACCAGCTGTTCTTTCAGCCGTCCTTCCTCCGGTGATAAGGCCGGGCCGCTATCTCCAAACTGTGAGCCATCCGGAAAGGTATATAAATGAAAATTAAGGACATCTACCGCAAACTTCTGATCTTTCCGGTTCAACTCGAACCAACGTTTCATTTTCTTGACATAGCCGATATCGAATATTGCGAGGCCTCCCATTACCAACTTTGCCGAACTATCGGCATTTTTTATACCGTATTTCCTGTTGTATAAATTCATAGTGCCCCCATGCCCATCGTAATCAGCGCTTGCCATAGCGGCATACTCTTCGGGTGTAAACTCTGCATTTTCCCCCTCCCATGTCCGGTCCTGTTCATTCCAATCCTCAATATATTTTACATAACCTAAACCTGAGACCTTTCGCTCGCCTGCAGCTAATTGGAGCAAACTATCCGGCACCGCGCGACTTGCATAACGGGCAGCAAACTGGTACATAAAATTAGCCTTCGCATAATACGAATACGGATCGGCAGCGCTGAGGCCCGCTGCATCTACAGGCTTATTGGCACTATGGAAAGAAGCGGTTTTTTGCAGCCAGCGAACTGAGTTTTGAATACAGGGCGCAACCCTCACCCCCAGATTATTGACATTACGGTAAAAATCGTCATAACTCCAGCCGGGATAACTGGGGGAAAATCGCATCTGATTGTTGGGAAATGCTTTATAAGCAGGATCGCCGTTACCTTCATCCCAATCCCAATTATGATACTCCCGTACAAAACCAGTTGCAGCGATGAGTTGAGGCGGATCGTCAACAAAAGCATTGAGCCCTATAAATTGATCCATAGTAATGGGGGCCGCTGTATCGATAACCCTTCCTTCATAAGGGTATTTTTTTTCATCAGGCACCACCTGGTCAGTAGTTTCCGAACAGCCGGATATAACGGACAGCAACAAAACCCACCTAAAAAACATCAAATCTAGAGCCATCATTAGCATATTTAAAATAAAAACATTATTTTATTGAAAAAAAATCAAATATGCATAATCCATTAAAAAACAATACAGTTGGCAGGATGTTTGCGATTTTTTTCAATATTTCACTTTCAATTTTTAAAAATTTATAAACATCTGGTAAACAGATTACCGCCGATCCCTAAACCCTATCTTTGCGCGCGCCCGCAGGTAGCGTTGCCCAATTTGTATAAAATTCTCAACATGATTAAACTATTTTTTAGCTCGGTAAAGTACTTAAGTATCTTTATTTGCATCACCTTATTGGTGCAATCCTATTCGTCTTGCACGAAGGCTTCGCCACTTTATGCGGGCGGAGACACTACTACTACCCCTCCGAAGGATACCACCACTACCACACCACCCAAAGATACTACAACGACCACGCCGCCCAAAGATACCACAATAAAAGGAAGAACATTCCAGGTTGGCAGCGGTTCCGGCAACCTGACCATAGACGGCAGCAATTTAGTTATTAACGGATCCAATGTAGTACTAACGAACGGAGATATTGTGAAGATTAAAGGTGGCTCTTATACAAGTATCACGATCAGGAATGTGAACGTCGCTACAAACGGCGCCAGGGTTACCTTTATTAATGACGGCCTTATTACCCTGGCAGGGACGCGGCAGATGAATTTATCCAACTTAA
>JBQGCI010000322.1:0-6635 GCA_052038405.1 Acinetobacter pittii | reverse complement strand
CCCCTCTGCGGCTTAGCGGTGCCTGTACTTCAACATCCACCAAAGTAGGTTCATCAACGTCTACCACAGCAACATACTTTGCAGTAGTACTGTCTGTTTGAGACTGATATCTCGCAAGAGCAGTTTGCATTATTATTTTGGTATCGCCTGAGCTTCCTGCCGTAACACCCCGGGACAAAATTGATCCGGAGAGATTGTCTCTTACAATAACGGCTGCACCACCAATACCGGTCCCTATAAATTTAGCATCCTTAGCTTTAACCCTTATTACAATTTTGGTAGGCACAGCATGTAACTCACCCGAGCATAAAAAGAGCATTGATAAAATAATGGAATAGAATAAGCGCATGTGTATAAATTTAGTAGTGATATTTTTTATTTTCCGTATACCAGTATTTGCCGGGTGCATGTACCTGTGGAATACGCTCCAGCTCTACATGAATGGTGTCCTTATACTGATCAATACCTGACAACTGGATAGTGCCGGCATCTGTTTGGGCATAGTGCCACCGCAGTATTCCCAGGGTATCCTTTTCGCCTGTTTTATATAATTCCTTTAACCCCAGGAAATCCTTATTGGCGTACTTTTTTAGCGTATTCTTGCTAAACTTCTGGTTTTTATTTACCAGGTAAAGGTTCCGCTCCAGCGAATCAATTTCATAATACAGGTAAACCCGTCCGCCGGCCCTGCCGGTCAGTTCATACTCTTTAAACAGGTCTGTGCCATCAGGAACACCGTTTCCCGTACGAATATCAAAAGGTTTATACACTTTATAAGACAGGGTTGAGTACCGCTCGAAAACAGCATTATGCCATCTTACAGAATCTGTAGGCGAATACTGCAAACTATCTCCATTTAAAACGAAACTCTTTACGTTGTAATATCCTTCTGACTTTTTTAACCCCGGTAAAATAGGCTCTTTAAGCCGTCCCTGATTAAAATGCAGATCGTACCGGTAATAGCTATAAACAAAAAGAAACAAAAAAATAAAAATGGCTTTTGCAGCAATATAAAGCGTCCTGCTGCGGTTTGTTTTATACTCAGGGGTGTAGTGTTGTGGCACTACGGTTTCTCCCTTGATGAATAATTTCCAGATACCGGGAACATACTGTACTAATAAAAAAAGGGCGAGTAATACAAAATAAGAGCTATATACATGCACACCTCCGTCATAGCCCAGGTTAGCATGTGCAATATTATACAACACCCCTGCAGTGAGAATCGCTCCGATAGCTGTAGTTGCCCTGAAAAATAGCAATGCCCCAATTATAATCTCCAGTGCTCCCAGGAAAATCTGGTATTCCAAAGAAAGGCCTACCGATTGCCAATATAGCTTAAAAGGCGCGTAATCGCCAAACTCCGTGTGAAGGTTACTCACCGAAGGATAAGGCATTTGCATCGGGTAAAATTTAATAAGGCCAAAAGCGATCAAACCTATAGCAATCCGGTAACGAACTAAAACCCTTATCCAATAATACAGTTTGCTATAGTCTTGTATGGAGCGTTTGCGAACCAACCAGGTCCATACCGCTCCACCCGCAACAGCCGCCAGGAAAAGAATTCCCCAGGAGGCATAAGAAGCCAGCCCCCATCTGCCACTTTCTGATTTTATTTCAATCAACCCCGGCCTGGCTCCTGCCAAAGCGCTTAATAATTTGTAAAGGGAAAAATCTGAAAAAAGTTTCGTATACCATTCAGGCTCCAATGGAACGATCAGCAGGATGAAGAAAATAAACGCCACCCTGAAAATAAACTTCTCACTGGGGCTCCATACCTTGTTTTCTGCTGATTGAGACCATGTTTGAGTGGCGATGCTCATAGTATTTTTTTAATAAATTTTAATTGGTTTCCTCCGACCCGCATCCAGCAGGTATTTTTTAGAATAACGGGCCAGTTGGATATGCAATGAGTCGCCCTTAACATCTGCACCGTGTGCATATATGACACTGTCTGCTATCCGGATATCGAGGTCATACTTTTTAGCATTCGTACTTTTTTCAAATAACTGCAACCTGTACCCGTTACCAGCAGTAGGCACATAAGTATATCGATAAAAATGCCGGCCTGCATTACCGATCTTATCGAAATTTTTCAAAGAGTCCGGATGCCATAGCAGTTGCGGCCTGGTGCTATCGATTACAACAGGCTCATTATCCCTGATGCTGATGGTATTCCAGGATTCGAATACTACGTTTTGCCAGCGAACCGGGTCTAAAAGAGAATACGGCAGGGTATCTTTATTGTAAACAAAAGACTGTACATCGTAATAACCACGGGTGCCTTTGATGCCGGTTTCGGGGGAGTAAGGCAACTGAGAACTGGAGTAGGAACGATAGGCCCCAATTCCGAAAAAAACAAATATTACCACGAAAGCGGCTCTCAGCACTTTCTTAACCGATGCACGTATTGCCGAAGTGTTAGCCCAATAGGGGTCGGGTTCTGTCTTGACTCTCAAAAACAGCAGCGAATAAAACCTCGGAAAGTCATATGAAAAGATAAAAACAGCCAGCAGCAGCAGAAAGGAACTATATACCTGTTCCCCGATATCAAACACGAAATTGGAGATCACTACATTGGACAGAACGGCGATCAGCAGTCCTGAACCTATTGCTGCAGTTTTCCTGAACAGCAGCAGTACACCACCCAATAGTTCCAGTAATCCTATAGCCGGTACATACCCTGCGAACGTAACAGATGTACTGAGGTAGTAAATCTTCCAGGCAAGAAAATCTCCATACTCGGTGTGATAGTCACTTAAAGAAGGCTTGGGTAATTGTAAAGGCAACAACTTAATGATACCTGTTGTAACTACAGCCAGCGCCAATCGCATCCTTATAAAAACTCTCAGGAAGTAGTACAGCCGGTTATACTCTTTGGTGCGTCCCCTATCAGCAACATGCCAGATTACCACGCCAATCAAAGCCACAATTAAGGCGATCAACCAGTTCCAATACCCCGTAAAAGGCTGGTTCACACTTTGGCTTTCTGCAATAAAAGAAGTTCTGTAGGTAAATAGCTGAAAAGCGGTTTCAAAACTAAACGGCGCATTTTTTACCGATACCAGTAAAAGCCTGTCAAAAGGAATCGATAACATAAGAAGGTAAATAAATACCAGTCTGAAGGAGAATAATGCTCCTTTGCTCCATGGTTTAGTAAGTATTGGATGAGACATAAAACAGGTTATTATTCAAATAGTAAAATCATGCTGTTAGCGTTTAATTTCCATACCCGGGATTTTGGGTAAGGCTGCCATCTACCAGTATCTGGGAATAAGGAATGGGCAGTAACAGTTTTGTTGCATCGGTAATACCTAATACCGCCTGCGCCCTGCCCGTTCTCACCAGGTCGTACCAACGGTGATTTTCAAATGCAAACTCATACCTGTTTTCGTTCTCAATAGCCGTTAACAACTCCGCAGCGGTATTTAATGAAAGCGAACCCAGGCCGGCCCTGTTTCTTATCTTGTTTAAATCTTCCCGGGCACCTGTTATATCCGGAGTTGGCAGGCTGGCCCTGGCTTCCGCCCTGATCAGGTATAATTCTGCCAAACGAATGATATAAGCGGGATCTGTACCATTTGTTCTGTAGTACAGATTACCGTACCAGGTAGCAATGCCATTTGCCGGAATATTAATCAGCAATTGTGTTCGATCACCTGCTATCGCTGCATTACTCAATATGGTTGCAAATTCATCTGCCGGCCTCACCCATCCTATACCTCCTCTGGCTGAAGGTTGCCAGTTATAGGCCTGCGTGTTGGTAACAGTAGTATTATAATACAACTCAAAGACCGACTCACGGGTATTGGATGCATTATTGGCAAAAAAAGACTGATAAGGACTTGGCAAACTATAATTTTCCGTGTCGTTAATCAACCTTCCTGCATAGTCTATGGCCGCTGCCCATTCCTTCACATATAAATGATAACGTGCCCTCAAAGCCCATACTGTCTTTTTGGTAGCGCGTATCCTGTTCGTTGTATTGGGTAACAAGTTTTCAGCGGCTTCCAGGTCTTTCAATATCTGGGCATAGGTTTCCTGCGTGGAGCTCCTGGCTATATTGCCGATCGTTCCGGCAGATTGCGTTGGCGTAAGCACCAACTGTACGCCGCCCCATGTTCGTACCAGGTCGAAATAAGCGAGTGCCCGTAAAAAATAGGCTTCTCCCGTAAGCTGGTTTCTTATAGCTTCGGTAAAGGTAGTGGTGGTACTCAACGAGGGAACTTTTGCTATCACATTGTTAGCCCTGTTGATTGTATTATAGATGCTGGTCCATACCACGGCCAGCGGCCCCAGGTCTGCTCTTACGGTATGCGTCGTTAATGTTTTATTAACCGCCTGGCTTCCGGTGTACTGCACGTTATCTCCGGAAAGATTGCCTAATAACGGGAAGTTAAAGCCGTAATAATCGTTTGATTCCAACTGATTATAAATACCCCTGACAGCTGTTCGGGCAGAGGCTTCATCTACGATCGTTACCTGATCTGAAGTTGCTGTTTTGGGTTCTACATCCAGGAACTTTTTGCAGGACGCTAATGAAAAGGAAAGTATACCCAACAGAAGGAAAGTAGAGAGTGAATATTTTTTATGTTGCATATCAATAAACTATTTTGTGGTAAGAAAAAACTAAAATGTTACGTTAAGACCCAACTGAAAGCTGCGTGGCTGAGGAGGGGTCCCAAATCCGCCAAGCCCCTGTGCGTTGGGATTGGACGTAACACTTGTTTCAGGATCACCGGTATATTGGGTTAAAATGAAAAGGTTGGCCGCCACAAAGTACAGGCGAACATTGTTTAACCTCGCTTTTTCTACCAACGACTTTGGCAATGAATAACCGAATGACAACTGCCTTAATCTTAAAAAGGAGGCATCTTCCAGGTAGCGGCTGTTCTGATCCAAAGTATAATTGTAGCCGGCTGATGTTAACCTGGGCACATCAGTTATATCTCCGGGTTTCTGCCATCTCTTTAACAAGGTGGCATTCGCACCGGTGCCCGGATTACGTTCCAGGAAGAAGCGTTGCAGGTTCAAAGCGTAGCTGCCATACTGGAATGAAAAGAGCGCCCCCAGGTCAAACTGTTTGAATCTTATCGTATTTGTTAAACCTCCGTAAAATTTAGGATAGAAATTGTGCAGGATCTTCCTGTCTTCCGCAGTTACCACACCATTCTCATCCTGTCCATCAAATACCGGGTTTCCGGTTTGAGGATCTACCCGTAGTTGCTCATACAACCAGAAGGAATTTAAAGAGTATCCTTCTTTCAATATCACCCAATCTCTTGTGTATTGCGTGATCTGGGTAGGCAATTTCTCGATCCTGTTCCTGTTGCCCGAAATATTAAAGCTGGTTGTCCAGTTAAAATTTTCATTCCTGATATTAGTCGAATTGATCGTTAGCTCGTAACCTTTATTACTTACCTCTCCAACATTAGCCCAATACACCGAGAATCCTGAAGATGCGGGAACCGGCCGTTGCAGCAAAAGGTCTGAAGTGTATTTATTGTATACGTCAAAAGTGATATTTAAGCGATCACGGAAAAACGAGGCATCCAGTCCCAGGCTTGTCTGCGCTGTTTTCTCCCAACGCAAATCATCATTACCGAGCTGCAAAGGACCGATGCCTGCTAAAGGAGTGCCCGACACATCCGCATACGGACTTCCGCCCGACCACAAACCTCTTGCGGCAAAATCATCGATCCCAGCCTGGTTACCGGTAATACCATAAGAAGCTCTTAATTTAAGATCACTGATCCACGATATATCACTCAGGAAATTTTCTTTCTTGATTCTCCAGGAAGCACCAATCGCCGGGAAATATCCTCTTCGGTTATTTTTACCAAATTTGGAGGATGCATCTGATCTGAAACTGGCTTCAGCAAAATATTTATCTTCAAAAGAATAACCGATACGTCCGAAATAAGAAGCAATCGTATGTTTGGTCCATCGGTCACTGGCCAATGTGGAGGCTGCTGAAGAGATCAGTTTATAATTGGCATTAGCAAAGCCATTACCTTCGGCATACGTATATTTCAGCGTATTGCTCTGCAAAGTATTTCCTAACAGAACCGTGATATTGTGTGCGTCAATCTTCTTGTTATAGGTTAATACCTGCTCGTTGATCCAGGCATTATTTTGCGTTACCGATTCAATAGCTTTGCCGTTAACTGCCGAGCCAATCGAGGTGCCGCTGTTCCAGTATTGATACTCATCGTACAAATTATAATCAGTACTGATGCTGGATTTAAACTTCAGTCCTTCCAGAATATTAAACTCGGCAAAAGCGCTTCCTACATAACGCAGGCTAATGGTATTCACATCATAGTTATCCACCAATGAATAGGTATTCTCTAAACCAATAAGGGCACCCGAAGCATCATGTGTTGGACTGTAGGTAGAACCTGTTATAGCAGATCCCCATAAACGCCCCTGTGGACCATCACCCAGACGCGCCTGGTTACGATAGCTTCGCGAAATGCTATTGGTTAAACCAATCTTTACTTTCTTCGATAACTGCTGATCAAAATTAAACTTGATACTCGCCCTGTTAAAGCCGATCACTTTGAAAAAAGCGTCCTGATCGGTGTACCCGGCACCCAGGTAATATCTTGAATTATTGCTTCCCCCCTGGATGCCAA
>JBQGCI010000321.1:0-18227 GCA_052038405.1 Acinetobacter pittii | reverse complement strand
ATACCTGGTATACTCCTGTCATAGTCATTAAGCTGAGCCCGGCGCCCAGGCATAGTATTGCGGCCAGGGGAGAATATTACCAGGATAAAAACGGTGTGATCATTACAACGGATACACCTGATGGTTTTAAAACCTGGGGCTATTCGCTCAACTATGATCTCCTGGTATCACCTGATGCGATGTGGCGGGTAGAAGGGCGCGGTTTTTCATCAAAGGATAAGATCTTTGTAAAAGAGAATGAGTCTTCTTACCATAATTATTTTATCACCACTTCAATAGCTGTTGCTTTTTAATGGCAGATAGTAATCATACCGCTCAACATTTTCTCGATCTCATCAGGAAGTCGAAAAGGGGAAAGTTTAAAGTATATATTGGCATGAGTGCGGGTGTAGGCAAAACTTACCGGATGCTGCAGGAGGCACATGCTCTGTTGAGAAACGGCGTGGATGTCCAGGTCGGGTATATTGAAACCCATAACCGGAAGGAGACACATGCCTTGCTGGACGGACTACCTGTCATTCCCAGGCGAAAGCTTTTTTATAAGGGTAAGGAGTTGGAGGAGTTGGATATGCAGGCTGTCATCAATCTCAGGCCGGAAGTGGTAATTATAGATGAGCTGGCGCATACCAATATAGAGGGCAGCAAAAATAGCAAGCGCTGGCAGGATGTAATGGATATACTGGAAGCCGGAATTAATGTGATCAGCGCTGTAAATATCCAGCATATAGAGAGCCTGAATGATGAAATAAAGGAAATTACCAAAGTAGAGGTAAAAGAGCGGATACCCGATAGCGTATTGAATAAAGCTGATGAAGTGGTTAACATCGATTTGACCGCCGATGAGTTGATAACCCGGCTAAAAGAAGGGAAGATATATGAGGCCGCTAAGATCGAAGCGGCTTTGAACAACTTTTTTAAAAGCGATCATATTTTACAGTTAAGAGAACTGGCGCTGAAAGAAGTAGCATCGCATGTGGAGCATAAGGTCGAAAGCGAAGTAACTAAAGTGAACGCCTTGCGGCATGAGCGCTTTATGGCCTGTATAGGAACGAATGAAAAAACGGCCCGCCTGGTGATCCGGAAAACAGCCCGCCTGGCCAATTACTATCACAGTAAATGGTTCCTGTTGTATGTACAAACATCCAGAGAGAGCGCTGACAGAATTGCGTTGGATAAACAAAGGCACCTGATCAATAATTTCAAGCTGGCCACCGAGTTAGGTGCTGAAATCATCAAGGTAGAAGCTGGTAATGTGGCAAGGGCAATTATGGAACAATGCGAAGAGCGACAGATTACGACAGTTTGTATTGGTAAACCTCATTTCTCGTTGTTTGGTATTATTATTTCTACTGGTACTTTCCAGGCGCTGTTAAATAAGTTATCCTGCAACAATATCGATCTTGTAATTTTATCATAATAAATGTTGAAGCATTCATTGAACGGGATGCATAAAATAAATACCGATGAGAATTAAGGCCAAATTGACAATTGGTATAGGGCTATTATTCCTGATGATTTTGCTGCTGGCATTGATCAGCGGGAAGTATGTGTACCAGCTGAGGGCTGACACGGCCAATATATTGAAGGCCAATTACAATACATTGGAATATGGTCGTAATATGCTGTTGGCGCTTGAGGATGTAGGTGCCGATACCACAGCCCTGGCAGCTTTTAGCCGGAACCTGCAGGATCAGCAAAAAAATGTGACAGAGCCGGGTGAAAGAGAAACGACCCGGCGTATTGCTGATCATTTCGTGCAGCTGCAGAGAAATACCGGTGAAGAAGGTTTGAAATCGTTCATCCGCAAAGATATTTCGGAGCTGATGCGACTAAATATGGAAGCCATAGAACATAAGAGTGAGCTGGCTACTGATACTTCTAAAAATGCCATTGTTGTTATTTCGGTTGTAGGAACGCTTTGTTTTATTGTCGCGTTTGTTTTACTGATCAACCTGCCTGCTAATATTGCCAACCCTATTAAAGCTCTAACGGCCAGCATCCGCCAGATAGCGAACCAAAACTATAGTCAGCGCCTGCATTTCGATAAAGCCAATGAGTTTGGCGAACTGGCGCAGTCGTTTAATGTAATGGCTGAAAAGTTACAGGAGTATTCGGATAGTAAGCTGGATAAGATATTGAAAGGAAAGAAGCGGATCGAAACACTGATCAACAACATGAATGATGCGGTGATCGGGATTAATGAAAAAAGAAAAGTGCTGTTTGCCAACGACGAAGCGCTTACACTAACCGGACTGAAGCGGGAGAACCTGGTGGGAAAAAATATACAGGATGTGGCGATTCAAAATGACCTGGTGAGGTTGATAGCCCAGGCTATCCTGCAGCCTGGAACACCTAAAGACAATGGTCTGCCTATTAAAATCTATGCTGACCAAAAAGAAAGTTATTTCGAAAAAGAAATTGTTGATATTAATATTACGGCTACCGGTGAAGAGGAACCACAGTTTATCGGGCAGGTGATTATCTTAAAAAATATTACTCCTTTTAAGGAGCTGGATATTGCTAAAACCAATTTCATTGCAACGGTATCCCACGAGTTAAAAACGCCCATAGCATCTATTAAAATGGGGCTTCAGCTATTAGGTAATGCGCAGGTTGGCGTTCTAAATGATGAACAGCAATCGTTGGTGAATGGTATTAGTGAGGACGCCGGGCGGTTGTTAAAGATAACAGGGGAGCTGTTGAATTTAACGCAGGTTGAGAGCGGTATGATACAAATGACAATGATGCCCACACCCGTCTACGAGATTGCTCAATACGCTTTACAGGCTACTAAATCGGCAGCCGATCAAAAACAGGTTACAATGGAAACCCATTTTACAGCCGACCTGCCAATGATTATGGCCGACGGCGAAAAAGCGGCTTGGGTATTAACTAATTTATTGTCTAATGCCATTCGTTATACAAGGGATAATGACAGGATCCGGTTGAGTATTCAACAAAAAGATCAGCAAGTCGTCTTCTCGGTGAGCGATCATGGACCGGGAATAGCTCCTGAGTTTTTGGAAAAAATATTTGACCGTTACTTTCGCATGCCCAATGAAAAAACAGAAGGCACCGGCCTCGGCCTGACTATTTGCAAAGAATTTATTGAAGCTCAGGGCGGAACGCTATGGGTAAGCAGTGAGCAGGGAATAGGCAGTTGCTTTTCGTTTGCATTAAATATAACCGGATTTAAAACGGTATAACACATTTATGGTTTGCAATGGAGGTAATCACTTTGCACCTATGGCTGCTTTTTTTTAGCTTAAAAAAATATAATGAATGTTGAACGGAATACAAAAAGCCCGTATATTTGTCTACTAATATTATAGACTAATAGCTATTAACCACCAATAGTTGTGTATCAGAGTAAAAATTAAATGGGTAAACGGATACGGGTTGTGATGAATGCACCATGCAGTCATATTTCCGGCTGCTAAAGTCTTTCCTGGATCGTACTTTAACCGGTTGTTGGTAAACAGCAGGATTAGTGCGCTCTTCCCCCGGTTCTTTCAAATCCTGGTATAACCTGCAAAAGGTATCTCCAGACCTGCTCACTGTAATCGGTGGTTGGTTAGGGTGACAGGCCGGAGTGCCTTTTGCAGCATTATATAAGTTGTCTTCTTATCCCGGTTACCTAACAGTTTTTACTTACATTGCTACAAATAGCAGCAAACTTTTTTAAGGGTTGGTGAACTGTCTTGTAGCCTGCAAGCGGCCTACGTAACAGGCGTGGCTTGTTTTGCCGGATATCGTTTCTTTTGATTTTTCTTTCGGCCCCGCCATACCAAAAAACCGGTAACAGGCATGCTGGCGGCTATCAGGCTCGCAAAAAAAGCCAGTAGCTTGCCTGGTAAGCCTAACACGGCGCCCACATGTATATCATAGTTCATGCGGGCGATTTTGTCAGACAATGGCGCTGTTTCGAATCTGCCTGCATACACACCATGGGTAGGTAGTTCCCTGCCGGTGTACTGGTCGTAGTGATAAAAATCTGCATTGAAATAGCTATCCAGGTTGTGATTGACATAACCTTCCAGGGCATCGGCATGATCATGGGGAAATACAACGCCTACTTTGTTGTCCTTCTTTTTTTGCTTCATCAGATCCTGCCAAACGGTGTTAACCATTTTCTGTTTGTCCACCGTTCCTGCGAGTGTGCTGTCAGAAAGCGGATGTACATGTTCCGGCATCGTTTTTCCGCCGGAGGTCGCGAAGTAAACGGATTTGGAAAACCATTCAAATCCCATTACCAGGCCGGTTATCGCCAGAAAGATAGCCACCCAGGTCATGTAGAAGCCGAGTACATTATGGACATCGTAGTTCTTTCTGCGCCATTTGGTAGTAGGCTTCCATTTAAACCGGAAACGCTGACTGGCTGCCGCTTTGTTTTTGGGCCACCACAGTATGATGCCCGTGATCATCATGATCAGGAAAATAAGCGTGGCTGTTGAAATAATAACCCTTCCTGCCTGTCCTAACCAAAGTTCATAATGCCCCATAGTGATCACCCTGAAGAAGTCGCTGCTCATGTCTTTCACTTTTTGTACCTGGCCGGTATAGGGATTTACGAAAATCTGGTAATACACTGCTTCGTCATAATAATAAGCAAGCGCCGCATCTTTAGGGCCGAGGTACTCGATAGAAATAGTTTGCTTCCCATCGAGGTATTTATCAACTGAGTCTTTCAAAACGGTGGGAGGTAAATAGGAGCTGCCCGGCTCACTAACAAGCCGGTAGGTCTGGGTGGCATAGCTGATCTCCCGTTCAAAAGCCAATATGCAGCCGGTAATGCCCAGCCATATAACAAGGATACCTGAAGCGAGGCCCAGCCACAAGTGTAATTTTCCGATAGTTTTCTTAAACGTCATATTGTTTCCTTAAAATAAGATTGAGGCTGTCCGGGGATAGACAACCTCAATTCACTGATTGATTATAAGTTACACGAATCCGTTCAAATCATGCCGAAGATGCTGCTTCAAATTTAAACGTATTATCCGGATGATTAAAAAGAATAGGTAACCGACAGTCTTGCATTTCTTGGAGGCTCTGCCTGGTAATAGTAGGCTTCGGCCGATGTACTCCAGTCTCCCGGTACCGTCGGACTGGCCGAGTAAGAACCGGAAAACAGGTATTTGTCCAGTACATTGAACACATTCAATGTTACCCTGTATTTATTTTTCGAATAGAAAATACCGCCGTCTACTTTTAAATAGTCAGGTAATTGCTGACCTTCGGTAGACCAGCCTGTATAACGGTCAATTAAAGAAGTGAAACTTCCGCTAAGACCTAAACCCTGGAGCCCTCCTTTTTGAATTTCATAAGACAGCCATGCATTAGTAGTATGCTTTGCATAGCCTGGAAGCAGCTGTCCCACCGTGTAACCCACGGCTCCCTCTGTAACCCTGGTAACTTCCGCGTCTGTAAAGGCATAGTTGGCAATAGCCGTAAACCCGGGAACGATGGTACCCCTGGCATCAAATTCAATGCCCCTGGCTACCTTCTCACCTAAAATCATGCTATAGCCCTGGCTGGGCGAACTATGTACCGGATCGCCGGTTAATTCATTTTGTTTTAAGATACGATATACCGATAAGGTTGTTGACCATCTGTCTTTAAACCAGTTCTTTTTTAAACCCAGCTCCCAGTTATTTCCTGTGATGGGTTTTATCTTTCCGCCATTAAATAATCGTCCGGCCTGCGGTGTAAATGCCTGGTCGTACAAGGCATAGGCGGAAAATGATTTATTGATAGAATAGCTTAAACCTACTCTGGGTGTAAAACGTTGCGCCTTGGAGTATTCAACATCCACGCCATATACCTGGCTTACATCGGTGTAGCGGCCTGCAAGTGTTAAGCGAAGCTTCTCCTGGAAAAAAGCTATTTCATCCTGAACATAAATGCTCGAATAGCGCTGCTTTTGAATGCCTCCTGCTGCCACGGCCCGTTCTTCAATCGGCTGGCTGCGGTCAAAAACAGGATAGCCATTTACAGGGGTGCCATAAGTAGGATTGTAAGGATCGAACAGGGCGCCAATGGTATCCAGGTCGTGACTTTGTCCCCAGTCGGCATAATAGTTTTTATTAGCAGCGTCAATACCGGCCAGAACACGATGCCGGATCGTACCGGTATTAAAAGTACCGTTTATAAATACCTGTCCCATAGCCATCGTGCTCTTGGCGTCCCATAAGCCAATATTTCGGATAAGGCTGTCGCCGGAAGGAGCTACATAAGAGGGCCAGGAACTCATTCCTTTTTGATCGTAAGCAAAATAAGCGCCCTGTGCCGTAAGTTTCCAGTTGTTTGAAAAATGATGTTCGAAGGTCAGGTAACCGCTATGGTCGTTAATTTTTGTGGGTGGAAGTCCCGGATTGGTATATGTAAAATGCGCGGGAAAAGTGCCATAGCCCTTCCTGGAAAAAACATAATAGGAGCCCACTTCTGTCATGCGCGCAAACTGGCCATTGTATTCCAGCGTCAGCTTTGATTTTTCATCAAGCTGGTAAGAAATTACCGGTGCTATAACGAAGCGGTTATTATATTCGTAATCCCTTTGAGAACCCCTGTTCTGAGCTGCCACATTCAACCGGTATAGTAATTTTTTGTCTTTACTCAGTGCTCCGTCCAGGTCGAGACTTCCCCTGTAGAGATCAAAGCTCCCCAATGTGAAATTCACTTCCCCCTTGGTTTCTCCGGTAGGTTTTTTAGTCACCACATTATATAAGCCACTCGGATCTCCGTTGGCCAGCATAAAGCCTGCAGGACCTTTTACGAACTCGATCCTGTCTACAAAGCTCATGTCTTCGGTTAAAGGTCCCCAGTAGGAAGCGACCACGTTCATGCCATTTCTAAATGCCTGGATCTGAGAACCTCTCGCAACTATATTCGTGTACAGATCGCCCCAATGCTCCGAGCGCGCCGTGCCGCTTACATTCCGGATCAATCCGTCGCTCATGCTAATGATTTGCTGATCGCCCAATACTTTGGAGGTGACCACCTGTACATTTTGCGACAATTCTATCAGGGGGGTCTGAACACGCAGCGAACTGGACGCTGTGTTAACGTTGATGCCGTTTTTATGCCCTACCACCACTACTTCGTTCAGATTAATAGCGCTAATGCTCAGCTGTAATGCAATTGAGCTCGTTTGTCCTGCTGTTACTGTTACCTGTCTTTCTGTATCGTCATGACCTATCAGTGAAATACGAATAGTGTAGCTACCCGGCGCCAGCTTGTTGAAGCTGAAATAACCCGACTCATTGGTGATGGTCAACTGACCTTTGCCGGCCAGCTCCACCGTAACGCCCTGGGCCTCCTCGTTATCGCTGGTAGTTATTTTCCCTGTTATTTTACCCGTGCCGGGTTGGGCCAACGCCGATAGGGCGCTGATAAGCAATACAACTGTTGCCGTTGTTAATGATCGGATCGCTCTCATATTAAAAAGTTCGACCGCGAAAGTACCAGCGATATCCAAAAAACATTTCCGAGATGCGGAAAATATTACTATTCGTTTTTTTGTGACTTTTCTGTGATATTCAATCGTAACTGCCCATTCTTTTGCACGAGGATTTCCCAGGTCGGTTATGCTGCAGTTACGTACATTTGTTGCCCTCTGTTTGTATTAAAAATTGTAAATTGGTTGCGCGGTTAAAGCGAGTCAGATACCTGTTCATCCCGGGTTGAGCTGAACGGAAACTCATTGGTGAGCCTTAAATGAGCAACTGTTGCCGGCCCGTTTTCAAAACACATAAAACAAATAAATGAAACTACTATTATTGAGTGCCATCACAATTACCTCCGGTATGATGCTGAATAACGAATCTGGCCCCGGTAAGCACAGCTCCGGCGATGCAACAGTAACCATAAGGACAGCAAAGGGTAAATGGCAAAGCTTGTTTGATGGCAAAACGCTAAAGGGCTGGCACGGGTATAACAGAGGCAATGCAAAAGTGGCTAACTGGATGGTGATGGATGGCGCCCTCGTTTGCCTGGGAGCATCGGCTCATGATACCGGTGGGGATATTGTTACCGATAAGGAGTACGAGAATTTTGAGCTGGAATGGGAATGGAAAGTGGATAAAGGAAGTAATAGCGGTGTAATGTACCATGTAGTAGAAGATCCGAAATTTAAAGGCCCTTATGAAACCGGCCCCGAATACCAGATTATTGATGATGTGAATTTCCCCGGGAAGCTGGAAGACTGGCAGCAGGCAGGCGCTGATTACGCGATGCACACGGCCAACGCTGATAAAAAATTAAAACCGGCAGGAGCGTGGAATCATAGCAGGATCGTTTTTAACAAGGGGCAGGTAGAGCATTGGCTGAATGGTAAAAAAATTGTAGCATTTGAAGCCTGGACAGATGAGTGGCATCAAAAGCGCACTACCGGCAAATGGAAGGATTATCCTGATTATGGTAAAGCAAAAAAGGGATTTATGGCTTTACAGGATCATGGTAACAAAGCCTATTACAAAAATATACGTGTTCGAGAACTGTAACAAGTGTTAAAAGGCAATGAATACCCGTTTCATTGCTGTTTTTATCTTAATTCAAAAAAAATAAACATTCTAAGCCATGGAGCAGCCTCAAATTAGAAACAAGTACGCCACTATTTTTCTTTTAGGTTTAGGATTGATTGCCATTGCGATGGTAGCAGGAGCCTGTGTGCTCGCCGGCGCCTATAAGTATAAATTCAGAAAACAGGAAACTATACGGGTTACCGGTAGCGCGGGTAAGGATTTTGTCAGCGACCTGATTGCATGGAATGGCAGTTATAGCCGCAAAGCCTTTGACTTAAAGGAGGCTTACGCCTTGATAAAAACCGACGAGCAGAATGTGAAAAGCTACCTCGTAGGTAAAGGCGTAAAGGCCAGCGAAATGATCTTTTCTTCGGTTAAAATTGATAAGCAGTTTGATACCAAGTATAATGAGGAGGGACGCATGACGGGCTCGGAGTTTACTGGTTATAATCTTACTCAAAATGTGAAGGTAGAGTCTAAGGATATACCCAAAGTTGAAGGCCTGGCCCGCGAAATCACCGGGCTGATTGAAACCGGCATTGAGCTGAACTCGCCTGAGCCTTTGTACTTTTATACCAAGTTAGCCGACCTGAAGCTGGATCTGCTTGATAAAGCTGCAGCAGACGCCCGTAAAAGAGCGGATATTATTGCCGAAAAAACAGGCGGCAAGATTGTTAATGTGAGTAAAGCTAATATGGGTATTTTCCAGATTACCGGGCAAAATAGCAACGAGGATTACAGTTATGGCGGTGCTTTTAACACCTCTTCAAAAAATAAAACAGCCAGTATCACCGTAAACCTCGAATGTACTGTAAAATAAGCAGGATGATGAGTTGGATGAGTTGATTGGTGATAAAAAAAGTAAAGCCGGCTCCATTTAGGCCGGCTTCTAAGTATTGACATAGGATAAAAATAGTTGGTTACTTACGTGTTACATCATCTCTTAAAGATTTGATTTTAGACGTAGGTAGATAGATCTGGAAGCCAAGACCGAGGTTCGGTCTGAATGCTACACCGTTGTTGCCTGCACCAGTTGTGATATTACCTTTAGCTAATAATTCCAGCGCAATGTTTTCATTTACAAAAAAGGCTAAGCCAGGGCCAATACCTGCTTCAAAACCGTTGGTTGATCTGCCTCCGCCATTGATACCACCAATACCTGCATTTGCTTCTGCAAAGAGACGGGTTTGTTTAGGCGTATTCACCTGCTGCTCACCAAAATAGTAGCGGGCAAGGGGGCCTACGAAGTAGTTAAAAGCGGGTCCGCGTCCACGCCCAGCGTCCAGTCCCAGGCTTACCTGCCCGCCAATGGCCAGGTCATCCTGTATAAACCAGGCCGCTTTAGGCTCTATCTGGAGGTTGAAACTTTTTTCGTTGGTATTGCCTCCCATACTGGCGATATTACCACCAATTAAATAGTAACCTTTCTGCGTTTGTGCTGTTGAAGCAAGGCCCGTCAGGCAAAAAGCTGTTGCTAAGAAGAAAATTTTTTTCATAATTACGGTTTTTATACCGAGGGTTTGCAATAACTATGCCGCAAATAAAAACCCGGTTCTTTTAAACCGGGTCTATACTTAAAAAATGTCTCTCACACACTACGCAAGCTGAGCTACTCTCTTTCTTTCAGTGGGTGCAGCAGCACTCCTTTCTTCAACACTGCGCTCGAATCTTGTCGCCGTCCACACGTGGTCTAACTCAACGTTGTCCATGCTGGAATACCCATCATTGGTCAATTTGTTCCAGCTCCGGTCACGATTAAGATCGGTAACGATCTTAGAAGTCGTTTTAGGGTACGCAATCCAAAACTTTGTGTTCTCCTTTAATGAAGGCATTACATCTTTTAAAATGCCATTCAGTTGATTTTCATTTACGGCAAATACCAAGGCAAAGTCAAGTTTCCTTGATCTTAATAATGGTGTCATGTTTTTTGCGAATGAAAGTTTGCTGAATTGCTTTTCGATAGAAGAGGGTAAGCCCTGAATTAAAAGATTCTTTTCGTCTGCGTACTGTAATTTTTCAAAAACTGTTTGAATCATACAACTTGTGGGATTTATTAAAAAATACCAGGCCTCTTACAACCCGATTAATATTTACAAAGCCTCGAAAAGGTTTTGCAAAGTTAACTCAAAAAGTTTGACTATCTCTTATATTTAACAAAAAACTCGTCAATATTTGAATATCAACGAGTTTTGAATACACTTATAAAGTAACTTGTTATTTGCCCATGGGTTTGTAGTACTTTAACGCTTCCGGCATATATTTCTGAAGTTGTTCAATCCTTCTTTCAGGTCCCGGGTGGGTGCTTAAAAACTCGGGGGTACCGCCACCGCCGGCCTTTGCCTGCATCCGCTGCCAAAGACCAATGGCTTCCTGCGGGTTATAACCGGCCATCGCTGCCCATATCATGCCGTAACGGTCAGCCTCTAATTCCTGCTTCCTTCCAAAAGCCATAATGCCTACCTGTGAACCTACACCTACAGCCGCTCCGAATATATTACGCATGGCCGCTGAACTTTTGTTAGCCACAAACGCATCTAAAATACTGCCGCCGTACTGTGCCGCAATGGTCTGGCTCATACGCTCATTGGTATGCCCGAATAAAGCATGAGACACCTCGTGTCCCATCACATTGGCTAAAGCGGCCTCATTTTGTGTAATGGGCAGTAAACCCGTGTACACTACGATTTTTCCGCCAGGCATACACCAGGCATTAGCTTCATTGCTTTGTACCAGTTTGGTTTCCCATTGGTAACCCTGCAGGTCCTGGCTCATATTGTTCTGCTTAAAAAACTGGGTAACTGCCGCTACAATACGCTGGCCTACCCTGTTTACCATTTCCGCGTCTCTGTTATTGGAGTTAGCCGGTACTACCTTTGCGCCCGATAAAAATGATTGGTATTCGCCTACAGCCATTTGCTGCAACTGCGACTCTGGCAATAATTTAAACTGACTTCTGCCGGTAACCGAATTTGTTGAGCAGGACACTACGATGGCCGCCACCGCAAAGAGACTTAATACTTTCTTTATCATTGGTTTTGGATTTAAAATTAATCTTCAGGGTACTATACGCAATCATTATACCAAATCAGTTGGCAGTAGCGTACCAGACAGCAACAGTGGAATAGAAGTATTAAGAATTTTGATTTTTCTGTCTCCTGCGATCCCTCTTTTTAAAAATGGGAACCTTGCTTTCGCCGCCTTTTATAATGCGCCCGATATTCTTTTGATGTGTAAGGATGACGAGCAGGGCTACCGTTATGGCAAACCCGCGATAAATATGATTATCCACATTAAAGATAACCAGTATAAACACCGGAAAGGCAATACTGGCCAGTATAGAACTCAGCGAAACAAATCTTGTCAGATATAAAACAAGGAGGAACACACCCGAGCAGGCCAGGGCAGTCCACGGGGATATGCCGATTACCAATCCAAATAAGGTAGCAACTCCCTTACCGCCTTTAAAGTCGGCCCAAACCGGAAAAATATGGCCGATAACTGCTGCAATGCCCAGGATCAGCTGCATATTCAATAAGGCTATTTCAGAATTGAATTCGGGTAATAAAGCTGCCAGCTTTACCGAAAAGAAGCCCTTAAGTACATCGCAAATCATCACAAATGAGCCCCAGCGAGGACCCAATACGCGAAATGTATTGGTTGCTCCCGCATTGCCACTACCGTAATCACGGATGTCAATACCGAAAAAACCCTTGCTCACCCAAACAGAGGTTGGAATGCTGCCCAGGCAGTACGCACATAAAACTATTAAAATTTCCTGCATTTATTATCCCTTATATGGAGCAATGAATCTCAAATATAGTGTATTATCAATAACTCTTTGCCTTTATAACATCCAATAATTCACCGTAAAGACGATTTTTTTTCCCGCATTCTCCGTAAAACTTCGCTGCAAATATACGCTACTTTCAACAAAAATAGCTTTTAGCGGCATATCCGGACAGCGCTTGGGGCCGGCTTATGGCAGGTGAGACGGGGTCAATAATCGTTGATTTTTAATCTATTGTACGGATTTGTGCAATTGCAGTTGCCGGTGTTCTGCCATAATATACCCTATCTTTTAGCATATTGCTAACGATGCGCGCGGTTTATAACTTTATAAAATTCAGGCAAAGCCAGTTATGGCTCCCGTTTTTTTCAATATGGGAAAGCTGGTGGCTTTCAGCGGCTTCTTTAATAACAGCCAGGTCCTCTTCCAATATGCCACTGAGGAGCAGCTGACCGCCAGGATTGAGTTGTAATGACAGGTCTTCCATGTTCTCCAGCAATACATTCCTGTTGATATTGGCCAGTATGATGTCGAAGCTTTTGCCCATAATTGCCGAATCAGTTTGTACCAGGTGAATGCCTGCAGCTTTGTTCCGGTCAAAATTTTCCTGCGCGTTTAAAATGCTCCACTCGTCAATGTCATTGGCATATATGCTTTCGGCGCCCAGGCGATGTGCCAGGATGGCCAGAACGCCGGTACCGGTACCAAAATCAAAAACCGACTTTTCGTAAAAGGAAATCTTTCGCATTTGCTGCATCATGAGGTAGGTAGTAGCATGATGGCCGGTACCAAAACTCATTTTTGGGGTAATCACGATCTCGTGCTGTACCTGCTGCAGGGGCTCGTGAAAAGACGCCCGGATGCCAACGAAGTCGTCGACTATAACCGGGCTGAAATTAGACTCCCATACTGCATTCCAGTTTTGGGGTGCTATTTCCTCTGTTTCATACGGTAACTGATAGGTGGATGCGAGTTCCGTGATCTCGTCCTGGTTGTAATTTTCTTTCAGGAAGATTACTTTCAAGCCGTTATCGGTTTCTTCAAATCCCTCAGCAGTGATTTGTAGTTTGGCAATAATGATGTCCGTGATGTCTGACGGCACATTCCTGAAACTAATTGCAATATGCATTTTATCTTTCGATTATTTAATTGTTTGCGATCAACCGGGTAATTGTGTAGATCAATAGTCCTACCAATCCACCTACCAGCGTACCGTTAATACGGATAAATTGAAGATCTTTACCTACTTCCAGCTCCAATTTATTACTGAGCTCTTTTCCGGGCCAGTTGCCCACGGTATTGCTGATGAGGTCACCCACCTGGGATGTGTTTTTCAGTATATATTTATAAGCGGTTCTTTGTACCCATTTGTTTATTTTATGCTGGAATGCCGGGTCATTCTTCAGGTTGGTTACCATTTCGCGGATCGTCTTTTGCAGGTAAACCAGAATAGACGACTCCTGGCCCTCCAGATCGTTGAGGATAGCAGTTTGTAAATGTTTCCAGACTGACATTGAATATTGATGGATTTTATCCCCGCTCAACAGGCTGTTTTTGATGTCTTCCAGTTCTGCCTGCCAGGCCGGGCTGGTTCTGATATCCTCGATAAAACGAGCCAACTGCTGGTTGACTTCCTGTCTTACTTTATGGTTAGGGTCCAGGTTGATCTCCGACAGGTAATTGGCCAGTCCCTTGGTGATCCTGGTGGCAATCAGGTTGTCCACAAAGCCGGGTATCAGGAAATGACTTTCTTTTTTTACCCTTTCGCGCACCATTGTTTCGTTCTCTATTACATAGTTGCGCAGTTTGGTTACCAGGTAGCTCAAAATACGTGTCTGATCACCTCTTTCCATAATAATATCAAGTCCAGACGCTACGGCATTATTAAGCTTGATTTCTTTGAGTAGTTGTTGCGACTGATGGGATATGAACCGGGTAACCATGCGGTCATCGGCCCTCCTTACCACATTTTTTAAAATACCGGAGATCTCCGTAACCAAGAGCAAAAGATTCTTCGGCTGGCCCAGCCACTGTATCAACAAATTGCTGACCTGCAATTTTTCGATATAGGGCCTTATGGCGGGAGCATTCAGGAAATTGGTAACCACAAATTCACCCAGGTTGTCGCCAATATTCTTTTTTTTGTTTTCTATGAGATTGGTGTGCGGGATACGAATGCCCAAAGGGTGGTGAAACAATGCGGTTACTGCAAACCAATCTGCCAGGGCGCCTACCATGGCAGCTTCTGCAAAGGCTTTGATATAGCCCAGCCATATATCATCCCTGGTTTTCAACAGCCAGGTAGAAAATACATATACCAGGGTCATCAGCACAAAAAGCCCGGTAGCAATAGCTTTATGCTTTCTCAGCTGCTGCGCTTTAGTAATATCGTTCAGTGTTTCAGGCATGCTGTGTTTTGTGCCTGATATCTTTAAAGATCATCACGGCATGTTCCCTAGAGTTTTCAATAAACAGTCGGTGCGTATTCATGCCGCCACATATAACACCCGCAAGATAAATGCCGGGAATATTGGTTTCGTTTGTACCGGGATTAAGAACCGGGCACTTAACATCGTCTTTACTCAGTTCAATACCTGTTTTTTCCAGGAAATCGAGATTGGGCTGATACCCCGTTGCGGCAATAACCCAATCGTTTTTCAGGGTTACCTGCCCCTCAACAGTGTCAATATCTACTTCATGTTCGCGAATCGCTTTCAATGAGGCATTAAAATAGGCCTTAATAGAGCCCTCTTTGATTCTGTTCTCTATATCCGGCTTTACCCAGTACTTTACTCTTGAGCCAATAGCGTCTCCCTTCACTACCATGGTTACACGGGCACCTTTGCGGAAGGTTTCCAGGGCTGCATCTACCGCAGAGTTCATAGCACCGACCACCACTACGTCCTGGAAAGCATAAAAATGCGGATCACTGTAATAGTGAGTTACTTTGGGCAGGTTTTCGCCAGGGATATTCAATAAATAAGGGATGTCGTAAAACCCGGTTGCAACAATTACATAGTCGCAGGTGTAGTTGGTTTTGCTGCTTTGAACATGAAACCGCGTTCCGGCGCCGGTCGTCTGTGATCTCTCATCCCCGCCTGTACCGAACGGGTAGGTTCGGGCGGGTGTCACCTGCACTACCTCTTCAAACAGATGAATATTAACGTCGAAGTTTTGTGTTACCCTGCGATAATACTCCAGGCTTTCGTTACGGGTAGGTTTGGGATTATTCGATACAAACGGTACGTTGCCAATCTCCAGGCGGTCAGAAGTAGAGAAAAAAGTCATGTTTACCGGGTAATGATATAAGGAATTAACCAGGCAGCCTTTTTCAAGTACCAGGTAGGAAATATTATTTTTTTGGGCTTCTAAAGCGCAGGCCAGTCCGATAGGTCCGCCTCCAACGATGATGACCGAAAAATGAGATTGCATTTGACAAAGATAACGGCTGCGATTATCGAATATTTTATATTTTATATTGCTTATTCTAGCTTTTTACGTTTAAATTTGCCGCACTTTAAAAGTATTAACAAAAATAATATGGCAAGAATTATTGCATTTAGAGAGGCTTTAAGAGAAGCTATGAATGAGGAGATGAGAAGGGATGACAGGGTGTTTCTAATGGGTGAAGAAGTTGCTGAATATAACGGCGCGTATAAAGTGAGCCAGGGTATGCTGGCAGAATTTGGTCCTAAAAGAATTTTAGATACGCCTATCGCCGAGTTAGGTTTTACTGCAGTAGGCGTAGGTGCTGCTCAAAGAGGCTTGAGACCCATTGTTGAATTTATGACCTGGAACTTCGCAGTTTTGGCGTTGGACCAGATTTTGAATACGGCATCCAAAATGCTGGCGATGAGCGGCGGACAGATCTCCTGCCCCATCGTTTTCAGGGGAGGAAATGGTTCTGCGGGCCAGTTAGGCGCACAGCACAGCACCGCTTTTGAATCGCTGTACGCCAATATTCCGGGTATCAAAGTGGTTTCTCCAAGTAACCCTTACGACGCGAAAGGTTTGCTGAAGCAAGCTATTCGTTACGAAGAGGATCCGGTAATGTTCATGGAGAGCGAACAGATGTACGGTGATAAAATGGAAGTTCCGGAAGAGGAATATTATATCGAACTAGGCAAAGCCGATGTTAAAAAAGAAGGAACGGATGTAACCATCGTTTCTTTCAATAAAATGATGAAAGTGGCTTTAGGAGCTGCAGCTGAGCTGGAAAAAGAAGGAATCAGCGCTGAAGTCATCGATTTACGTACCATTCGTCCTTTAGATGTTCCCGCTATCGTTAAAAGCATTCAGAAAACAAACAGGCTGGTAATTGTAGAAGAGCAATGGCCTTTTGCTTCGGTTTCTTCCGAAATAGCTTACAATGTTCAAAAAGATGCTTTTGATTACCTGGATGCGCCGATCCGTCGTATTACTGCAGCTGATGCGCCTTTGCACTATGCTGCCAACCTGGTTGCCGCGGCTCTACCTGATGTGGCCCGTACGGTTAAACTGGTAAAAGAAGTGATGTATCAGAAAAAATAATTCCGTTCATATTATCATTTTTAAAAGTCCATGAGCTATATTTATTCGCTCGTGGACTTTTAAGTTTGCGATCTAAACAAAAAATCTGTTATAAAGTGCCCCATAGAAATAAGATAAACGACAATGCGCCGCTTATACTCGTAGTTGACGACGAGGTATCCATACGCAAAACTTTAATAGAAATATTATCATTTGAAGGCTATAAAACCCATGAGGCTTCAGACGGCGAGCAGGGGATTAAGATATTTTCCGAGCATAAATTTGATGCGGTTTTGTGCGATATCAAAATGCCTAAAATGGATGGAATGGAGTTCCTGAACAAGGCGCTGGAAATGGCTCCCGATGTTCCGGTTATTATGATATCGGGTCATGGTACCATTGAAACAGCAGTAGAAGCTGTTAAAAAAGGCGCCTATGACTTCATCTCGAAGCCACCTGATTTGAACCGCTTACTGATTACCATAAAAAATGCACTCGACAAAGGCACACTCGTTTCCGAAACAAAAGTGCTGCGTAAAAAGATATCCAGGGTGCAGGAAATTGTGGGAGATTCCGAGCCGATCAGGCGTATTAAGGAAACGATCGATAAAGTAGCGCCTACAGAAGCCAGGGTGCTGGTAACCGGTGAGAACGGTGTGGGTAAAGAGCTGGTAGCGCGCTGGCTGCATGAAAAAAGCACCCGTAATGCCAGCCCGTTGGTAGAAGTGAATTGTGCCGCCATTCCTACAGAGCTGATCGAATCTGAATTATTCGGTCACGAAAAAGGGTCTTTCACATCTGCCGTTAAGCAAAGAATTGGGAAATTTGAGCAAGCCAACGGAGGAACCCTTTTTCTGGATGAGATCGGTGATATGAGTTTGAGCGCACAGGCTAAAGTGCTTCGTGCGCTGCAGGAGGGGAAAATAACCAGGGTAGGAGCGGATAAGGATATCAATGTTGATGTGCGTGTAATCGCCGCTACCAATAAAGATTTGTTGGAAGAAGTAGAACAGAAAAACTTCCGGCTCGATTTGTACCACCGCCTGAGTGTGATATTGATTCACGTGCCCTCCTTAAATGATCGCAGGGATGATATTCCCCAGCTGATCAACCGCTTTTTGGAAAGTATTTGCGCCGACTATGGTATTGCCAAAAAAGGTATAGACGATGCTGCTATCAAATTATTGCAGCAACATAACTGGACAGGGAATATACGGGAGTTGCGTAACGTTGTAGAACGCCTGGTTATTTTGAGCGGCAAAACCATTATTGCAGATGACGTAAAAAATTATGCAAACCCATAGGTAAACGCATCCTGTTATCAGGAGCTTTTTTGACTGCTGTGCACGTGTTTTGATCAGGTGCACAGCAGTTGTGATTTAAGGAACTATTAAGATTCAACTGTTTATTAC
>JBQGCI010000320.1:0-2083 GCA_052038405.1 Acinetobacter pittii | reverse complement strand
TTGCCGATTTTATGCGCGGCCTGGCACAATCATATAAGCTGAACATTAATATTTCCCCGGACGTAAAACAAACCATGACCAATCATTTTTCGGGGGTTACAGTACAGGAAGTATTGATCTTCCTGGCACAGCAATACAACCTGGATTACGATTTCCTGGGGCTGATCATTAATATACGCAACTGGCGCGATCCGCGGCTGGACCTGCCTCCACCAGTTAAAGAATTGAAGGTTACTTATAATAACACTGAAAAGAAAATAACCCTCGACCTGCAAAATGATACCTTGTTGCAGGTAGCTAAAAAGATCAGCCAGTTAAGCGATGTGAATGTGGTAGTATTGCCCAATGCGTTTAATAAACCTATAACAGCTTTTATAAAAGATATGCCGGTAGGCAATGCTATTGAGCAAATGAGCTGGAGTAACCGGTTAAAATTTAATAAAACCGATGAAAGGACTTATGTACTTGAGTCGTTGGCGGATGACGAAGAGATCGTAACAAAAAATGCCGGCCGGTCCAATCCTAATTATACCATTTCCCGTACCATTCCCAAAACTAACCCGGGCGATAGAGGGGCGCCGGGGAGATTGTCGGTAGATGCTGAACAGATCGGCAATGAAAAACTGTTAAACATCAGTGCGGTGAACACGCCACTGAAAGATCTCGTGCGCAATATCTCGGAGCAGGCAGGCGTGGCTTATTTTGTATATGCGGAGCTGAATGGCAATGTTACTGCGGAGGCCCGTAACTTGACCTATACGCAGGCCTTGCAAAAAGTGTTATTGGGAACCCCATACTCTTTTTCGCGGGAAAACGATGTATATATGATCGGAGAACGTAGTTTTGAGGGTATTAAAAGCCAGCGCCTGGTACAATTGCATCACAGGAGTGTGGACTCTTTAAGCTATTTTTTGCCTGACGATCTGAAAAAAGATGTGAACCTGAAAGAGTTTAGTGAGTTGAATGCTTTCCTGGTAACGGGCCCCGAACCCCAGATCAACAAGATAGAAGCACTGATCAAACAGGTAGATCGTAAAGTGCCCATGGTTACCATCGAAGTGATCATAATGGATGTAACCAAGGGGCGAACTACCGAAGCAGGCATCAAAGCCGGCCTGCGTGCACCGGGAGATTCTATACCCGTAGGAGGCACGATACTGAATGGCCTGAATTTTACCATGAGTTCCCGTAGCATTAACCGCTTCATCGACCAGATCGGCTTGAACAATGTGTTCAACCTGGGCAAAGTAACCCCCGAATTTTATGTGTCTTTAAAAGCGATAGAACAGTTAGAAAATGTGGAAGCCAGGCAAACACCCAAATTATCAACGTTGAATGGCCATACCGCCAACCTGAGTATTGGTAGTACCCGCTATTACGCGGTGTCTACACAAAATACACAAGGTGCCTTAAATCCAAACACCATTGTAACCCAGCAGTTTTACCCTGTAGAGGCGAACCTGGCACTAAATATCAGGCCCTTTGTTTCAGCAGATGAGGATGTAACGCTGGCTATGGAAATGGATATTACCAATTTTACAGCGCAAACGGATATCAATACACCCCCGCCTACTGCTACCAGTAAATTTAACTCCACCATCAGGGTTAAAAATGACGATATGGTATTGTTAGGTGGTATTGAAAGAACAGAAAAAGGAGATAGTTCATCAGGCATTCCTTTTTTATCAAGGATCCCGGTGCTGAAATGGATATTCAGTTCACGCACCAACCGGAATACAAAAGTGGTGTCCATTGTATTTATAAGACCTACGATCATTTACAATTAGCAACGTGATACGCTATATCCGTAATCATATCATCACCATCCGCGAGGCCGTAGGCCTCGATGTCCATTTTATGGAGGAAGGGGGTATGGTGATCAGTGGTGTACACCTCAGTGTGCAGAAAGGAAAAGTGATCAAAGTAAAAGCGATCGAACGGATCGCCCATTTTAAGGATTTACAGCTGCCTAAAAATATACCGGTTGCGGCAACCCTGAATGGTAAGGGGATTTTGATGCGTACCAATAAGGGCAAAGCCACAGAAAACCTGGTAAGCAGCTGGTTTCCCGGCGTGAATCCGC
>JBQGCI010000319.1:0-6149 GCA_052038405.1 Acinetobacter pittii | reverse complement strand
TTTTTGTTTGGAGCATGGGTCGGTTGAATGCCCAATTAGCTTTTTTACGTGTTTTAGATCCCCGCTGCGAGTATACCGTGAACCCGATAGGGATTGAGACAGCTCAGCCTCTTTTAACCTGGGAAATACAGGCTTTTGAGAAAAATACCACGCAGGCTGCATACCGGATACTGGTAGCAGATGATAGTGCATTGCTGGCTAACGACCAGGCTAATATCTGGGATTCGAAAAAAGTAACCGGCAGCGATAATCAACAGGTATTACCCAAAAGTCTTTCCATAAAGCCTGCTACAAAGTACTATTGGAAAGTGATGATTTGGGATCAGAAAGGCCAACAATCTTCTTTTAGCAAGCCTGTGTTCTGGAGAACAGGGCTCTGGAATGCCGAAGATTGGAAAGGCGCCCGTTGGATTGCCTATAGCGAATTACCAGATAGCAATAAGTATGTTCCTTTAATGCATGGTAGCGGAAAAAAAGAATGGGGCAAACGCCCAGATGTGCTGCCATTATTCAGAAAAGATATCATTGTAACGAAAGACATTAAAGCGGCTACGGTATTCATTTCGGGCCTGGGCCATTTTGAAATGAGCATTAATGGTAGTAAAGTTGGAGATCATTTTTTAGATCCCGGATGGACACAGTATGCAAAACAGGCGCAATATGTAACATTTGATATCACGGGTCAATTACGTAACGGGACGAATGCATTGGGTGTTATGTTGGGGAACGGATTTTATTATATTCCCGGGGAGCGGTATCGTAAGATGACCGGAGCGTATGGTTACCCTAAAATGATCGCACGCGTATTAGTAGAATATACAGATGGTACCACAGATAATATAATTTCGGATGCCTCCTGGAAAACAGCACCATCACCTGTTTATTTTTCGAGTATCTATGGTGGAGAAGATTATGATGCCAACCTGGAGAAAAAGGGCTGGGATAAAATGGGTTTCAATGATGCAGCCTGGCAGCATGTGGTAACTACCAACGGCCCGGACTTGGTAGCTCAACTGGGCATGCCGGTAAAGCTCATGCAGCGCTTTGCGCCTGTTACGCAAAAGCAATTGAAACCCGGTGTATGGGTCTACGATCTGGGACAGAATTTTTCAGGTATTCCCTATATAGAAGTGCACGGGAAAAAAGGCGATACGATACGCATTATGCCTGCTGAGCTTCTAACAGATAGCGGCACTGCCAGTCAGAAACATACAGGTTCACCACATATATACACTTATGTGTTGAAAGGAGATGGCATTGAGAAATGGAATCCCCGTTTTTCCTATTACGGCTTCAGGTATTTACAGGTGGTAGGGGCAGAGCCTAAAGGATCAGCCTATAAGGAATATCCCGCCCTTCAAAAAATAGAAGGATGGCATTTACGCAACAGTGCTCCCGTAAATGGGAGCTTCCGCAGCTCCAGTGATTTATTTAATAAAACGCATCAACTGATTCAATGGGCGATGAACAGTAATTTCACCAGTGTGTTTACAGATTGCCCACACCGGGAAAAGCTGGGATGGCAGGAGCAGGTACATTTAATGGGTAATGCGATACAACACAATTACGATATTGTTTCTTTTGCCCATAAAATAATGCGTGACATCCGTACACAGCAATTACCTGACGGACTGGTACCGGCTACCGTACCGGAATTTACAGAGATGCATTTTGCTGATGGTTATTTCAGGGACTCTCCCGAATGGGGAAGCACCGCTATTATCTTCCCATGGTATATGTATCAATGGACAGGAGACAAACGCCTGCTTACTGAAAATTATACCACTATGCAGCGTTATTTTAAATACCTGCAGTCGAAAGACAGCAGCTTTATCCTGATGCATGGATTGAGCGATTGGTATGACCTGGGACCGAACAGACCCGGTTTCTCCCAATTGACACCAATGGGCTTGACGGCTACCGCTTATTACTATTACGATGCGCACTTGTTAGAACAAGTAGCCAGGGTATTGGGGAGAAAAGAAGATGCAGTTATGTATCAAAAAATAGCATCGGATATAAGATCTGCATTTAATAAAAAGTACTTTAATCCGGCAACCAAACAATACGGATCGGGTAGCCAAACCTCCAATGCGATCCCATTGTTTATGGAGCTGGTGGAGCCGCAGGATTATGAAGCAGTACTGGCTCATTTGGTTGAAGACATCCGCAGTAGAGATAATCGTTTAACAGCAGGAGATATTGGTTATCGATACGTATTAAAAGCGCTGGAAGCCGCCGGTAGATCGGACGTAATTTATGATATGAATAGTCGCAGCGATGTGCCGGGTTATGGTTACCAGTTGGCAAAGGGTGCAACGGCATTAACAGAATCCTGGCAGGCATTGCCCAATGTTTCCAACAATCATTTTATGTTAGGCCATTTGATGGAATGGTTCTACACGGGCTTATGCGGAATTGGTCAGGCGCCGGGTTCGGTTGGTTTTAAGGATATTGAGATAAAACCGCAGCCGGTTGGAGACATTAAAGACGCCAAAGCTACTTATCATTCGGTAAATGGTTTGATATCGGTGAACTGGAAAATAGAAGAAGACCGCTTTAATTTGAGTGTAGCGATTCCACCTAATAGTAAAGCCACTATTTATTTCCCGGCCGGATATAAAAAGCAGCCGGTAAAGATTGGATCGGGTGCCTATGAATTCTCCATAAAAAAATAAAAATGAAGTATCGTATATTGATTTTGCTTTGTATAACTACTGCTGGTTTGCTACGGGCTCAACAGCCAGTTCGCGTACCGCAGGCGGAGATGCAAAAAGTATATGAGGAGGTGAAAACGCCGTATAAATATGGCCTGGTGTTACTGCCACCTGATACAGGTAAAAAAATTGACTGTCCTACAGTTTATAAATCGGGCAACACCTGGTATATGAGTTATATAGCTTTTGACGGTAAGGGGTACGAGACCTGGCTGGCCAGCAGTAAGGACCTTTTACATTGGGAAAACCTCGGGCGTCAGATGTCGTTTACCAAAGAGGGCTGGGATCAAAATCAAAAGGCAGGTTACAATGCGTTAGTCGATACCAAATGGGGCGGGAAATATCAGTTAGGTAAATACAATGGTAAATACTGGATGTCGTATTTCGGTGGCTCTTCGTCGGGGTATGAGCCGGAGCCACTATCCATTGGGATGGCCTACACTTCTAAAAAACCTACGCAGGCATTTGAGTGGCAGCGGCTCGGTCATCCGGTACTTGCCTCATCTGATGCAGATGTACGCTGGTGGGAGAACCGTAATAAGTTATTCAAGAGTTATATAGTGGAAGATAAAGTTGGGAAAACCGGTCATCAATTTATAATGTATTATAACGCGGTAGGAGATTCTTTACCCAACAATAAACCAACCCGCTGGTATGAACGTATTGGCATGGCTGTGTCCAACGATATGGTGACCTGGACGAGATACCGGCGTGAGCCCGTGGTACATCATTCACGAGGCATTACGGGGGATCCGCAAATACAGAAGATCGGTGATGTATGGGTGATGTTTTATTTTGGTGCTTTTTGGAAGGGGAGGGAAACAGAAACTTTTAACCGGTTTGCGTGTTCCTATGATTTGATCAACTGGACCGATTGGCATGGAGCTGACCTGGTTAATTCGACAATAGATATTGACAAAAAGTATGCACATAAATCATTTGTATTAAAACATAAAGGGGTGGTGTATCATTTTTATTGTGCGGTAGATGCAAAGGACAACCGGGGAATAGCAGTTGCTACATCAGTAAATAAAGGCAATAGCAGCATCAGGTTCTGATCCTGTTAATCAGCTCCTGTTCGGTGGAAAAAAACTACATAGAAAAGTTATTACATATCTGACAATGATATAACAGGCGCATCAAAAATTTCATTTGTAATTATGATTAAAGCTATTATGACAGTTCGATATTTTTTAATGCTGATAAGCCTGATCCCATTGATTAGCATGGCGCAGTCACCCAGGCAAACAATCGACTTTAACAAGGGTTGGTCGTTTATATTGGATGACGATAGTAATTATGTTCAACCAGGCTTTGATTCAAAAAAATGGCGAAAGCTGGATCTCCCGCACGACTGGAGTATAGAAGGGCAGTTCGATTCTACGCATCCCGCCAGAAATGCCGGGGGCGCTTTACCCGGCGGCATTGGCTGGTACCGCAAAACATTTACAACGAACAGTACCGGTAAAAAAGTATATATAGAGTTTGATGGTGTTCATCGAAATAGCGAAGTATGGATTAACGGCCACTACCTGGGCAAGTGGCCTTATGGCTATACGGCCTTTCGTTATGAACTGAGCCGCTGGTTAAAACCGGCCGGCCAGGTAAATACCGTTGCGGTACGCGTTGATAACTCCCAACAGCCTAATTCACGCTGGTATACCGGATCGGGTATTTACAGGGATGTAAAGCTGGTGGTAACCAATAAAACGGCAATTAAACACTGGGGATCTTTTATCACCACGCCTCAGGTAAATAGTCAAATTGCTACCGTATCCATTGAACATGATGTGGAACAGGAAGGTAAAGGCGCTTTGAAGTTTGTTTCAACTGTTTACGACGCACAGGGGAAAAAGGTAAGCGAAGTAAATGCGACCACTTCGAAGAATGGTAAGCACTATCAAAACCTTACGGTGAATCAGCCTCAGTTGTGGTCAGTCAACCGGCCGCATTTGTACAAGATGGTTACCAAGGTATTCCAGGATAATAAATGGGTAGATGAATACAGTTCTACATTTGGTATCCGGTATTTCAGTTTTGACGTTGATAACGGGTTTTCTTTGAATGGAGAGTATGTTAAAATCCTCGGCGTTTGTCAGCACCATGATCTGGGCGCATTGGGCGCTGCCTATAATGAGTCCGCTGCAAGACGGCAATTAAGGATATTAAGAGAGATGGGAGTTAATGCTATTCGAATGGCCCATAATCCCCCTGCGGCCAGGTTGTTGGATCTTTGTGATGAGATGGGTTTCCTGGTAATGGATGAAAGCTTCGATATGTGGGCCAAAAAGAAGAACAAGTTCGATTATTTCAGTGATTTCCCCGAATGGCATCAAAGGGATCTTGAGCATATGGTGAAACGCGACCGCAATCACCCATCCGTTATTATATGGAGTATCGGGAACGAAATACGGGAACAGTTCGACTCAACTGGCATCACATTAACCAGGGAGTTGGTTAAAATAGTTAAAGATCTGGATACTACAAGGCCGGTAACCTGCGCCTTAAGCGAAGCAGATCCTGCTAAAAACTATATCTATCAGTCAGGCGCGCTGGATCTGGTTGGCTTAAACTATAAGATCGATTCTTACAAAGATTTTCAAAAGAACTATCCTGGCGTGAAAGTGATCGCGTCTGAAAATGTTTCCGGATTGGCGACGCGCGGGCACTATGATATGCCATCAGACTCTCTGCGTTTATGGCCGTCGTCGTCACAATTTAAATACGTAGAGAATGGAAACCCCGATTATACCGTGTCAGCTTACGACAACGTAGCGGCTTATTGGGGCGTTACCCATGAAAACAACTGGTGGCAGATCAAACGTTATAAATACATGTCGGGACTCTTCGTTTGGAGTGGATTTGATTTTCTTGGGGAACCAGTTCCTTATCCTTATCCTGCCCGCAGTTCTTATTATGGCATTATCGATATGGCAGGTTTCCCTAAAGATGTGTATTATATGTATCAGAGCGAGTGGACCAATAAACCCGTGTTGCACCTGTATCCCCATTGGAATTGGAAACCGGGGCAACTGGTAGATGTAAAAGCATATTACAACAATGCAGATGAAGTGGAACTTTTTTTAAATGGCAGATCGCTGGGCAAAAAAACAAAAATAGACTCCGCTTTTCATGTAATGTGGCGGGTGCCTTATGCAGCGGGCGAGTTGAAAGCGGTATCCTACAAAAATAAAAAGCAGGTATTATCAAGAACCATCAAAACAGCCGGAGCTGCTTACCGGTTAGAGCTTTCTGTAGAAAACAAAATCATTAACAGCAAAAAAAATGAGCTGGCTTTCATCAGCGCGCGTGTAGTGGATAAAGATGGTAACCTGGTACCGGATGCCGATCAACTGGTGAAAGTTGCTATTACCGGAGCAGGTGTGGTAGCAGGTATGGATAACGGTAATCCGGCTGATACGCATTCATTAA
>JBQGCI010000318.1:0-3470 GCA_052038405.1 Acinetobacter pittii | reverse complement strand
GTAAGCAAGCATGGTAACTACGGAGCGTCCGCAATCAGTGGCTCATCCAATGTGATAGAATCAATGGGTTATCGGTTCAAGAATGATGGCGATGCACTTCGGAAGGAATTGGAGGAAGCCAATATCTGTTTTCTCCACGCGCCGCTATTTCATCCTGCTTTAAAAAATGTGGGACCTATACGTAAAAACCTGGGCATGCGCACTTTTTTCAATATGCTCGGTCCTCTGGTAAACCCTGCATTTCCTGCGTATAGCATTATTGGCGTTTATAGTTTGGAAATGGCGCGTTTGTACAACTATCTTTTACAGCAACAGTCTAAACAATTTGCTATCGTACACGGACTGGATGGTTACGACGAAGTGTCCCTCACCGGAGATAGTAAACTATTAACTCCGGGGGGAGAGAAGATCCTGTCTGCTATGCAATTAGCCGGTCTGGAAGTCAAACCGGAGGCGATATCAGGTGGCAGTACGGTGGCGGAGGCGGCGCATATATTTAAATCTATTCTGGAAGGTAATGGCACCCCCGAGCAGGAAGCGGTGGTTTTTGCAAATGCAGCCATTGCCTTGCAGGTGACGGATACATTTGGCAGTTATGATGATGCTTTTGCTGCCGCTAAAGAAAGTCTGAGATCGGGTAAGGCCCACGCCTGCTTACAAAAACTAATTTCTTTACAATAAAATAAATCGTATCAGACATTTGTTTTGATATAGTTTGCCAGATATAAGATCATGAATATTTTAGATACCATTATAGCCCATAAAAGAACGGAAGTAGCAGCTCGGAAAGCACAGACTTCAGTAAAACAGTTGGAGGGCAGACCCGATTTTTCATTGCCGGTTCGATCATTATCCGAATCTCTTTTAAAGCCTGGTAGCACAGGCATTATTGCTGAGTTTAAAAGAAAGTCTCCGTCCAAAGGATTTATTAAACAAGATGCCAATGTAACAGAGATTACATCCGCTTATACCCGCTATGGTGCGGCCTGCTTATCGGTGTTGACGGACGGGAATTTTTTTGGAGGTTCAGATGCCGATTTAATGGAGGCCAGAACTAATGATATCCCTATTTTAAGAAAGGATTTTATTGTGGATGAGTACCAGATAGCAGAAGCAAAGTCGATTGGTGCTGATGTTATTTTGTTAATAGCCGCTTGTCTTACCCCTGCCGAAGTAAAACACCTGGCAACATTCGCTGCATCGCTGGGGTTGCAAACCATATTGGAGCTACACGCTGAAGAAGAACTGGAGCATATTTGTGATGCCACAAAGATTGTAGGTATTAATAACCGCGATCTGAAAACCTTTAGCGTAGATATTGAACGCAGTCTTCGCATGGCAGCAAAATTGCCCGCAGATAAAATAAAGATCGCTGAAAGCGGCATTGATAAAATCGAAGATATACTGCTCTTTCAACAAAACGGATTTAAAGGATTTTTAATTGGCGAGTATTTTATGAAACAAGCCGATACACCGGCCGCGTTTCAAACATTTGTAAAACAATTAATAGCAGCCCAATGAGTCAGACCCGTATAAAAGTATGTGGTATGACCTCCATGCAACAGGTGCAGGAACTGGCTGCAGCAGGAGTTGATTATGCCGGATTCATTTTTTATGAAAAGTCGCCCCGGTTTGTGGCCGGTAAAATAACAGCGGGGGATTTAAAGGCGTTTACGGGTATACAGAAAGTAGGCGTGTTTGTGAACGAGACAGCAGGGATGATATTGCAGACCGTTGCAGAGTACGGATTAGATGCTGTGCAATTGCATGGCGATGAAACACCAGAATTGTGCAGCGTACTGTTAACTGAAACTACCGTTATCAAGGCATTTCGTATTAAGGGCGGCGAAAACCTGGCTGATTTACTAAAGCCCTATGAAGGCTGTGCTCATTTTTTTTTATTCGATACGAAGGCACAGGAATACGGGGGTACCGGAAAAAAATTTGACTGGTCGGTACTGGCACATACACCCATCAATAAGCCCTATTTTTTAAGCGGCGGCATTGGTGTAGATGATGTGGCACAGGTGAAGGTGTTTACAACCAATCATCCGGTTTTTTCATTGGACGTTAACAGCAAATTTGAGATAGCGCCGGGTGTGAAGGATATGGATAAGGTACGACGGTTTATGCAGGATATTCTTTAAACAAACAGGCCATGGTTTAAACCACGGCCTGTTTGTTCGTATTTAGGGAGCAATTATATTTTACCTTCTTTAATTTCATCCACTACTGCCGGATCCAACAGGGTAGAAGTATCTCCCAGGTTTTCCAGCTCCCCTTCAGCTACCTTTCTCAATATGCGGCGCATGATCTTACCACTACGTGTTTTGGGCAGTGCGCTAACAAATTGTATTTTGTCTGGTTTGGCAATCGGGCCAATAATACGGGAAACGGTTGCCAGCAGATCCTGCTTGGTAAGTTGGTCATCTTCTTCATGACGGTTGCGTCCATCCAATACTACGTATGCGTATATACCCTGACCTTTTAACTCGTGCGGGTAGCCTACCACAGCGCTTTCTACAACCCCTGCCATCATATTAATGGCGTTCTCTACTTCGGCAGTGCCTAAGCGGTGTCCGCTCACGTTCAATACGTCGTCTACACGACCTGTGATACGGAAGTTGCCTTCTTCGTCTTTAAAGGCGCCATCTCCGGTGAAATATTTATGCTCATAAGTACTGAAATAGGTTTGCCTGCAACGCTCATGATCGCCCCAGGTTGTACGTAAAATGCCGGGCCAGGGCATTGTAAGACAAAGATTGCCACTATAATGAGTATCGGTTAATTCAGTTACTTCGGTTCCCTTCTCATCTACTAATACTGCTTTTACTCCAGGTAGCGGCAATGTTGCCCAGCTTGGTTTTGCCGGTGTAACACCTGCCAGATTCGATATCAAAATACCTCCGGTTTCTGTTTGCCACCAGGTGTCCACGATCGGGCATTTTTTCTTGCCGATATGCTCATCGTACCAATGCCATGCTTCTTCGTTAATGGGTTCACCAACCGTACCCAATACTTTCAGGCTCGACAGGTCTTTGTTTTTTAATGGATCCAATCCATAGCTCATTAAAGAACGGATAGCGGTTGGAGCCGTGTAAAGTATGTTAACTTTATGCTTATCTACAATGTCCCAGAATCTGCCGGCATCGGGCCAGGTGGGTATGCCCTCGAACATCAGGCAGGTAGCACCTGCCAACAGGGGACCGTATACGATATAACTATGACCTGTGATCCAGCCTATATCTGCTGTACAGAAGAATACATCGCCCGGGTTATATTGGAATACGTTCACAAAAGTATAAGTGGTCCATAGCATATATCCAGCAGTCGTGTGTACCACACCTTTGGGTTTACCGGTACTTCCCGAAGTGTACAAGATAAATAGCGGGTCTTCGGCATCCATTTCTTCCGCGGGTACTTTCAGTACTTCTTCGTTCATACTTTCAACTACATCTTCTACCTCATCT
>JBQGCI010000317.1:0-9420 GCA_052038405.1 Acinetobacter pittii | reverse complement strand
ATATCCATTTTTAATAAAAAAATGGTCGGTGTTTTACACGTGGTTTAATTTTATTAACATTTTTGGAATAACCTAAACGACCGTGCATGTCACTTACAAGGAAATTACAGCAAAGGAAATTCATTCCAACATCAGTAACATAGGAAAGCCGATTCCTACCTTGGAGTGCCTGATCCTTGACGATCACTTCCAACCGGCACCCATAGGTGTAACCGGTGAGTTATTTGTGACAGGGGAAGGGGTGGCAAGGGGATATCTGAACCGTCCCGGGCTGACACAGGAGCGATTCATGATGAATCCTTTCAAAAAAAATGAACGAATGTATCGGTCGGGCGACCTGGCCCGGTGGTTACCTGACGGGAACATAGAATATCTGGGCCGGCGGGATTTTCAGGTGAAGATAAGGGGTTACAGAATTGAACTGGGGGAAATTGAAAGCCGGATTTTAGAGATCAAAGAGGTAAAAGCCGCAGTAGTTCTGGCAAAAGATAGTGAAAAGATCGGCAGATACCTGGTAGCTTACATCATTCCCGAAAGCGAACAGATTTTACCTGACCGGGAAGAATGGCAGTCTATTTTACAAAAATCCTTGCCGGGGTACATGGTGCCCGGATTTTATGTAATGATGGAACGGTTCCCTCTGACATCGAATGGTAAAATCGATCGGAATGCTTTTCCTGAACCCCATGAATTTCCTTCGAAACAGCAGGAATACCACGCTCCCGAAAGCCAGGTAGAAAAGAAATTGGTACAGGTGTGGAGCGAGCTGTTAGGCGTAGAAAAGGTGGGCATTAATGACGATTTTTTTGAACTGGGTGGGCACTCAATGGTAGCTATAAAAGTGATGAACCGTATCAATTCGGAAATGAATACTAAACTACCTATCGCTTCACTATTCCAGTATCCTACCGTTGCCGGTTTGGCGAACCTGGTGAAAGATCAATCCCTGTTTGAATATAAAATACTCGTAGGGATTAAAAATTCGGGAACGAAGCCACCTATTTATCTCATACATGGAGGCGCCCTCAATATCCTTTTGTACCAGAATCTGAAGCCGTTTTTAAGCGATGATCAGCCCTTATATGGTATACAGGCCCTGGGTCTTGACGGCGATCTCCGCTATCTGGATAATATAGAAAGCATCGCATCTCGGTATCTTGATGAAATACTGCGCCAAAACCCGGATGGCCCCTATACATTGATAGGTTATTCATACAGTGGCGTTGTAGTTTATGAGATGGCGCGTCAGTTGCTGGCTGCCGGTAAAAAAATAAAAATGATCGGTATACTGGATACCAATGTCAGTAATCGTGACTTGCCGGACGGTGTTGTTGACCGTATGCTGTTTAAAATAAAACGCCAGGTAAAAAAGGGCCTATTCATCGGGGGCAACTTACTCAGAGATCCGGCAAAAGTTATCCGCTATCAATGGACACTTTTGAAAAAACAGTTCAATAAAAATGAAGAAGAGCGCATTTATGACTATGGTAGCGAAGTTGTGGAAGCCTACGAGCGAGCCTACAAAACCTATCAGATGATTCCTTCATCAGCTATAAAGGTGCACCTGTTCCGCGTAAAAGAAAGGATTTATTTTATTGATGATTTTAAATACCTGGGCTGGAAAAGATATGCGATCGGGGGGGTGGAAGTGCACGAAATAGAAGGAGATCATAAAACGTTCCTGTTACCGCCCCATAATAAGAAGCTGATAGAAGAAATAGAGAGAACACTTTCAAATAGGAATCCTGGATAAACAGTGCTTTTCAGGTTTGGTTTTAGCAATATGTTGATAGCACAGACCAGTAGTATAATATGGGCAGCCATCATCCAAACAGGATGAAGCCGCGGTCCTAAACCCGTGTAGCAGGGTTTGTTTTTCCGGGTTGCCGGCTCCTGCAGCTGCCTTATCACTTAATATAGGGAGGGCGGAAATTTAGCCGGTCCCTGGTTTGGTGTTCGAATATAACTATAAATTAATATCTTTGAAGACAGGAAACATCCGAAAATGCTAAGAATAATAGTCTTCTCACAAACCAATAGTAACTGTACTATATATGCATGACTGCTTAAGTTTTTTAAGTAATTTGTTAATTATTGGTTTTAAATGTTTTATGTAAATAAACGGGAGGGTGACTTTTCATATAGCGGCTTGCATTAAAACCGATTTTGGCTGTAAAAAAACTAAAAGCAGTAAACTTGGCTATGAATGAACGAATTAATTCCTCTGGTGAAGCCGGGGTAGGAAGGAGTTTGGAGACTTCACTAATTGAAATTTTTGACAATCAGGTAGTTAAGACGCCTGACGCAGTTGCGTTGTTTTACAGAGATCAACAGCTTACATACGCCCAGTTAAATGAAAGGGCAACCATTCTGGCCCACCACCTGTTATCTGAGAATATCGTAGCAAATGATATTGTAGCTATCTGCCTGGACAAGGGCTTTGATGTAATCATTTCTATCATTGCTATATTAAAGGTGGGGGCAGCTTATATGCCGGTGGACCCTTCTTTTCCTCAAGAGCGTATTGCTTTTATGCTTGAAGATGCCAGTCCTAAAGCCGTATTATCGGCTGCTAAATACAAACCGTTATTTCAAGGTAAACTCCTGATAGATCCCGATTCGGAGCTGTATGATGACGCTGGCCGTGTTACCGCGGTGCAATTGCCGGATCCGAAAACAGCACGGTACACCTATGTACTTTTTACTTCAGGTTCTACAGGCAGGCCCAAGGGGGTTTTAATGAGGCAGCAGGCACTTGTTAACCTTATTCAATGGCAGGTTGAGGACTCTGATATGGATGCGCAATCACGGACGGTGAATTTTTCCCCGCTTACCTTCGACGTATCATTTCAGGAGATTTTTTCAACCTTTGCTATCGGCGGTACTTTGTTTCTGATCGATGATGATCTGAGGCTCGATCCTGCAGCTTTACTGTCTTTTCTGGAAAAGCATCAGATTAACCGGTTGTTCCTGCCCTTTGTAGCCCTGCAGATGTTATGTGAATCGGCTTTTCAGTCTAACACGTACCCACTCGCTTTGAAGGAAGTGATGACCGCCGGCGAACAATTGAAAATAACACCGCAGGTGCGGGCATTTTTTTCTGAAATCAACGGTGTTAAACTTTATAACCAGTATGGACCAACAGAAGCTCATGTTGTAACAAGTTTGACGTTGGAGGGTGACGCTGATAAATGGCCTGATCTGCCTGGCATAGGCAGGCCGATAAAACTCGTGGATATTTATATTCTTGATAAAGAGTTGAATGAGGTAAAAGCTGGCGTACAAGGTGAACTTTACATTGGCGGCATTGCATTGGCAGAAGGATACGTCAACCGGCCGGATCTGACACGCGAAAAATTCATTGAACATAATAGAGAAGGTATTGGCCGCATTTATAAGACCGGCGATCTTGCCCGGGTACTGGACGACGGGAATATAGATTTTTTAGGAAGAATAGACGATCAGATCAAAATCAGGGGGTTTAGGGTCGAATTGGGTGAAATTGAGACCGCGCTGATGCAATATGATGCCATTGCTAATTGCGTGGTAATGGCGCAGGGCGATAATGCTGCTGAAAAAAAACTGGTAGCTTATATGGTTGCCAGAAGTGAGCAAAAGGACACGCAGGCCGTAAAGGCATTTTTACAAAAGAGTTTGCCAGACTACATGATACCTGCTGCTTTTATATGGCTCAATGAAATTCCCAAAACGGCCAGTGGAAAGGTGAACAAAAAGGCACTGATCACTCCTAAATTTGAACGGCCCGATCTGAACGTACTATTTCAAAAACCCAAGGGTGAAATCGAAAAGAATATAGCGGCGATATGGAGTGAGCTGTTGCAAATGGAAGTTGTAGGCGTGAATGATAACTTTTTTGAATTGGGTGGTAACTCCATTCTGGCTCAAAAAACCATTCTGGCCTTGAAGCAGCACCATAAATATGATATTCCGATCACTAAGCTATATCAGTATCCCACTATTCGTGAACTCGGGTCTTTACTCGATAAAAGCACCGTAGAAAAAAGGGTTTCCTCGAAATTGCGTAAGAAGGATAATGGGGGTGGTATCGCCATTGTTGGAATGGCGGGGCGATTTCCCGGCGCCACAACAATTGAAGAGTTCTGGGAAGTTTTAGAAGAAGGCAAGGAAACCATCAGTTTTTTCGAAAAAGAAGAAATTGATAAAGCCGTTCCCGAATCGATATTAAATAGCCCATTCTATGTTCGGGCAAGGGGTATACTGGACGATGTGGATCATTTTGACGCCGGTTTATTCGGTATCAATCCGAAGCTGGCGGAGTTGATGGATCCGCAAATGCGGATATTTCTTGAGGTGTCAAGAGAAGTTCTGGAGACAACCGGTTTGCTGAATGATCAGGAAGGGTATAAAATAGGCGTATTTGCCGGAAGCAACACCAACACGTATTTTAATAATAATATTTTTTCCAATAAAGATAAGATAGAGACCCAGGGGTACTATCAAACCATGTCCGTTTCGGAAAAAGATTATCTCGCCACCCGGGTAGCTTATCATTTAAATTTGAAAGGTCCGGCTGTTAATGTCAATTCCGCCTGTTCTACTTCCCTGCTGGCTATTGCACAGGCGGTAGAAAGTTTAAGGCTGGGGCAGTGTGATGCTGCCATCGCTGGGGGGGTGGCAGTAAATGTACCTGTTAAAAGCGGTCATTTGTATGAAGAAGGAGCGATGTTTAGCGATGATGGCCGGTGCAGGCCCTTTGATGCACAGGCAAAGGGAACTGTATTTAGTGACGGAGCGGGTGTGGTTTTATTAAAGCGATTAGAGGATGCGTTGGCTGATAAAGACCTGGTTTACGCGGTTATTAAGGGCGTTGGTATCAACAATGATGGCGGTGGTAAAGGGAGCTTCACGGCGCCCAGCACGGGTGGTCAGGCAGAAGCTATATCTATGGCAATACAGGATGCAGGGGTAGCGGCTGCTGATATTTCTTATATAGAAGCCCATGGTACGGCTACTCCTTTGGGAGATCCTATTGAAATAGAAGGATTGAAGCTTGCCTTCGGGGAGCAGCAGGAGCAGCAATATTGTGCAATTGGTTCTGTTAAGAGTAATATCGGGCATCTTACGCACGCAGCCGGGGTGGCGGGTGTTATCAAAACCTCTCTTTCTTTATTTAACAGGAAACTGGTGCCCTCGCTCAATTATCAAAATCCCAATGCTTCCATAGACTTTAAGAACAGTCCATTTGTTGTCAACACTCAATTGAAAGATTGGACGGTTAAGGATAAAAGAATAGCAGGCGTTAGTTCATTTGGAATTGGCGGAACTAATGTTCATATTATACTCGAAGAATCAGAGCAGTTAGCTTCTCAAAAGGATGTTGAGTCGGGTACGCAAATTATCAGCTGGTCTTCGAAAACAGAACGGAGCAACATCCTTTTTGGTAAAAAACTGTTATCCTTTATTCAAAATAACAGCAGCAGTAGTCTTACCGCAATAGCTCGCCATCTTCAAACAACCCGTCCGTCACTGGGTGTAAGAACAGCGCTGGTTGCCAGGGATATTGCCGGTCTCCGGGCACAGCTGGAGGATGAAGAGCTCCTCCGGGCAGAGACAAGAACCATCTTGGAAAGCGACCCTAACCTGGTTTTTGTTTTTCCGGGCCAGGGCTCGCAATTTGTGAACATGGGCAAAGAATTGTACGACAACGAACCCGTTTATAAGTCTGCTGTTGATGAATGTGCGGAGCTGCTATCGCCTATTATTAACGAAGATATCAGAAATGTTCTTTTCACAGAAGAATCGGAAGCAACATCAGAAAAGTTAAAGAATACCTACTATACACAACCGGCTACCTTCATTGTATCTTATGCTTTGGCAAAATACTACATGAGCATTGGGATCAATCCGGTAGCTATGGTAGGGCATAGTATAGGGGAATTTGTGTGCGCCCACTTAGCCGGTGTCCTGTCGTTGTCAGACGTAATCAAAATAGTAGCGGCACGGGCTAGTCTTATCAGCCAATTGCCCGCAGGTACCATGTTATCTGTTAGGGCACCCAGGGATAAAGTGCGCTCATTAATGCCGCATTCGCTGTCGGTGGCAGCTATTAATGCTCCTAATCTTTGCGTTGTTTCGGGAGATGTGGTTGAGGTGAACCGGTTTTCGGCTTTGCTTGACGAACATCAGATCATCAATAAGTCACTTCGCACCAGCCATGCTTTTCATTCAGGAATGATGGACCCGATACTTGCTCCCTTAAAAGATGTGATTGCATCCTGTAAGTTATCGGCTCCCAAAATCCCTGTTCTTTCAACGGTTACGGCCAGTTGGCTTACCGATAGCCAGGCGCAGGATGCAGCGTATTGGTCGGAACACGCCAGGGCCACAGTTAACTTCAGTGATGCGATCGGCGAACTCGTATCGGCGCTTAATCCTGTTTTCCTGGAAGTAGGACCGGGACATGCCACTACAACCCTCATTAAGCAGCACAACACGCAACTGGCTTCACGGGCTGTTCCTTCTATCGAAACGGGAAAAGTAAATAACGACCTTATATCGGTTAATAAGGCAATTGCCAAATTATGGACGGCTGGTGTCAATATGAACTGGAGTCTTGTTCAAAAGGAGACCGGCATTGCTCCTATGCATAATCTTCCCACTTATGCCTACGATAAAAAGAAGTATTGGATAGAGCCAGCCCATGTTCAGCAGGTCGGTGATGGTTCACTCTCTGGGTTTTCTTCTGAAAAGGCGGAAGGCAGAGATGGAGGTGATTTAACTGCAGATCAACCGCTGAAAAGAATAATATCCATATTGGAAGAGGCTTCAGGAAATAAAATGGAAGATTTTAATCCTAATCTCAGCTTTATAGAATTAGGGTTTGACTCATTGCTGTTGACACAGATTGCCAGTACTTTAAAACGGGAATTTAAAGTGCCCATCACTTTTAAACAGCTGAATGAGGAGTACGGAACGATTAAAAAACTGTCAGACTATCTCGCAACCAGCGTATCGGCCGATAGATTGAATTTTAACACCCAACACGCCAATGCCTCAGCATCCATCATGAAGCAACCGGGCCGGCAGGCTGCTGATTCAGATACAAAGCATATGCTGGAAGCTATTCTGTCGCAGATGCATGCCCTAACCCAACAAGTGGCCCGGTTACAGGAAGTGCAGGCCGGCATTCTTTCGGTATATGGCAATGGAAATGATGTTAATAGGGAATCAGCTGCTGATCAGGCGCCGGTACGATCTGACAAAACACAGAATCATTTATTGGGCGGAGTAAAAATTATAAGCAACTCAGATGCTCCGCTAGCCGGAGCCAGGTTAGGAAAAGATAAAAACGGAAATCCCGCTTGGTTTGTAAAGGATGATAACAACCCGGGGCGATACTTGCAAATTTCAATTTAATGAGCTATTCTAATTTAAACACCAGGGTTCCTGTTGATTTTGATCCATTTGATGGAGATATAATACAAAAAGTAGTTCCATCCACCGAATCACAAAAAGAGGTGTTTGCATCCTGTCTGTTGGGAGGTGAAGATGCCAACCTGGCCTACAACCTGTCGATGTCTTTGCATTTCACCGGCGAATTGAATACCGTTCTGCTTAAAGAGTGTGCCCGTGAAGTGGTTAAAAGGCATGAGTCTTTGAGGGCATCGTTCAGCGATGATGGAAGTAAAATGATCATTTATGAAAATCAGGACGTCCTCCTTTTCGATTACTATGATCTGACATCGGAAACCGCAGCGCAACAACAGAAAAACCTGGAAGCGTACTTATGGAAGGATGCGTCCACCACTTTCGATATCATACACGGGCCTCTCATCCGCTTTGCGCTGTTTCAACTGAATGATAAACAGTACAGCTTTGTTATCACGGTACATCACCTGGTTTGCGATGGATGGTCTTTAAGTATTTTGCTGGAAGACCTAAGCCGGTTTTACAACGCAAAAATCAAAGGCACACCGTTGCCTGGTAAAGCCGCGGAGTTTAGTAAATACGCGGTGGAAAACATTTTATTTGAACAAACAGCTGCCTATAACGACATCGTACAATACTGGAAAAAGGAATACGAAGGCACGGTTCCTATATTTGAGATACCGCCTGATTTTCCACGGCCACCGTTGAGAACCTATAAAGGAAGAAGAGATGATTATATACTGCCGGCTGCTTTAGCTGATCAGGTTAAGGAAACCGGAGTTAAGTATGGGGCAAGCTTCGTAAGCATATTAATGGCTGCTTTTGAAGTACTGATGCAGAAATACACAGGCCATGAAGACATCGTTATAGGCCTCCCAACTTCAGGACAGGCCGCTACCGAAAACTTCACGCTCGTTGGCCATTGTGTCAATCTGTTACCCCTGCGAAGCAATCCGATGCCAGAAACCGGGTTTGCGGATTACCTGCGTTTACGTAAATCAAAACTGCTTCAGGATTATGAGAAACAACGGTTCACGTTTGGCTCATTTCTGAAAGAACTGAAGATGCAACGGGATTTATCGCGTATGCCTCTGGCACCGGTTTCCTTAAATATCGACCTGGGTATAGATCTTCAGGTGGGATTTGAGGGGCTGGAATATAAGCTGGTTCATAACAAGAGGGTTTCTGAAACCTATGAGCTTTTTCTCAATATAGCCGATCATAAAGAGGGGTACGAATTGCAGTGGTCGTATAATACGCAGCTATATAGTGCATCAACCATTAAAGGTTTGATGGAAAAGTATTCATTTTTGCTTTCACAGATAGTAGAAAATCCTGAAAAAAAAATAATTGATCTAAAACTCCAGAGTGAGCAATCGTTGATCAGCTACTGGAACAAGTGGAATGGTAGTAATGATATCCGGTATAAAGGCGAAACTCTTGCCGGTCTGATCAACGATTCTTCCTTAGCCAACGCAGAAAAAACAGCATTGGAGTTTAAAGGAATGGTTTACACCTACGGTGAAATTAGCGACCTGTCTAATAAAATGGCGCATTTTCTCATAGAAAAGGGTGTACAAAAGGGCGTGGTTGTAGGTGTAGCGATGGATAGAAGCGTTGATCTTGTACTCTCATTACTGGCGATAGTTAAAGCCGGAGGCGTTTTTGTGCCACTCGATCCGCAGTATGCGCGGGAACGTATAGAATATATGCTGGAAAACTCAGGGGCGGAAATATTACTTACTTCAGCGCGGTATAAAAGCAGGTTTACCACTGGTGCGGTTGAAGTGTTGGTAGAAGATATCAGGTCTGATCTGTCCGGATATCCCGCTACACTGCCCGATGTTGTAATTAACCCCGACAGTCTTGTATATATATTGTATACTTCAGGATCTACCGGGCGGCCCAAAGGTGTCATGATCGCCAATAGATCGTTGGTGAATTATGTAAGCTGGGCGGTAGCCTACTACCTGAAGGGAAAGCCGGGTGCATTTCCTTTATACACGTCCA
>JBQGCI010000316.1:0-2967 GCA_052038405.1 Acinetobacter pittii | reverse complement strand
TTGCTTGGCCGTTGACGATGAGCCCATTGCTCTGGAGATCATTCAAACCTTTGCCGAACGTATTTCTTTTCTGGAGCTGAAAGCCACGTTTACCAATCCCCGGAAGGCACTGGATTCCCTACGCTCGCAGCCGGTAGACCTAGTTTTTCTCGATGTAAATATGCCTGTACTTAGTGGGCTGGAAGTAGCCGAAATCCTTCGCAGACAAACGGCGGTGATTTTCACTACCGCTTACCCCGAACATGCATTGAGAGGTTATGAGCTGGAAGTAATAGATTATCTGCTCAAACCCATTGCCTTTGACCGTTTTCTGCAAGCTACGCAAAAGGTCAAAGATCGGAACCGCTCAACCGTTACGGCTGTTTCAACGCCCCTTTTTGTCAAAGATGGCTACGAATGGGTAAGTATTCAGCCCCATCGGATTGAGTATCTGGAGTCAGCCGACAATTACGTCAAGGTCTGTCAGGCTCAACAAACCATTCTAGTGAGAAGTAGCCTATCCGAATTACTAGAGCTACTTCCTGCGGGCGATTTTGTTCGCGTGCATCGTTCCTTTGCAGTTAATAAGCAGCACATCCAGCGAATGAGTCGTTCCGAGATTCAAATGGCCTCAAGGCAGATTCCTGTTGGAGCTTCCTACCGGGCACAAGTGGAACTTCTATTATAAGACAGATTCTATAGTCAATTAATCAAGCAACATAGAGGGTTAAAAATGTAATCAGATTTATGACCGGTGTTTGACGAAGAACTATCTCCAGTTCAGGATGAAACAGGTTTTTGATAACTTCCTAAGTAATCTAAAAAGAAGCTTTAAACGACTTTGAAAAGTTTACAGCTTCTTTTTAGGCTTACATTGAGAGCATACCTGCTTTTATTAAGCCTGGAATGAAGTAAAAGCTTGAAAGATAATACTAGAGTTGAGGTTAAATCCCACAACGATCTCAATACGCAATAACGTTTGTAACCCTCTAGGTTCTATAATCCAACCGATTAAAAATAAACATACTGCCGGTAGGTCATAGAGCCCTTTTCATTGAACTAAAACTTTCACCTATTTATAAATACTCCGATGCAATTTTTAGTCAAATGATTGTATAGTCTAATTAGTTTTAATAAGTTCAATACCGTTCATGTCAGACAATCTAGCAATCAGGCCCCACCCGTATAAATAATTTGCTAAACCAATCATAATCTCATTCTTTCCGGGCTTTAAAGATAAAAGTACTTGAGTGTTTTCTGGATTGCACCGCCCTTCGTTCTTAGCATTAGGAGTACCAAAGTAATTCTTGTCCACATAAACAATTTGCCCATTCACAAATAGCCATACTTCATCACTAAAACCCAGGTGTACTATTTTTTGTTGGGCATGATCTGAATAAACCGTTGTCTTTAACCAAGCCAATCGACGGTGGTCGTCGGTTACGCCACCATATCGGGTTGACAAATTGACCATCGCTCTTGAATCCGCCTGGATCGACTCCCAAGCGGCGGTACTATCTGGAATATCCGATCGCTTTAGTGTGCCATACATACTGGGAAGTGGATAAATGATGTCCTTGCCAAAGGGCAAGTCGATGGGACCATTCACTTGCCAATGTCTCAGGTAACGAGTGTCTGCGCCCACCGGATTATAATCGGTTTGCCCCCCTTGGCCTATTGGTGGATTGGGATCAATTTTAACGTTGGCATAGATCACGTTTCCACTCAAAGAGATGCCCCCCTGAAGCGTTGAAGCTTCTAAATGCGGGATGTAAAGACTGGGTTTGGTCATATCGTTGACAAAAACCATCATCCTTTGCCCCCACACAACCAATCTGACATGATTCCAGCCTTGCTGATTAATAACCGCTCCCGTTTGATATTCGTCATAGAGATCCCATAAATTTATTCCGTCGACGATAGGAGCATATTGCAAAGTCGTACGTAATTCTGGCGGAACCCTACCAAACGAGCGAATGTAAAAATTTTCGCCATTCTTTTGGTCCGCTGACATGCGGAAGTTGATACCGGGAAATCCGAAGCCCGATAGCTCAACGTCAAATTCAATGATACCCTCGGCGAAAGACTGGTCTTTAAGAAAGATCTGATATGGAGCCTGATTTTTGCCGCGTACAGCTTTTACTCCTCGATGCGTGACAAATTCAACTTTACTAGAATCGAACGTCCAATAGGAGGCTTCCATGGTAATGTTGAAGTTACCCGTAGTCTTTTTCAAGGGTTTTGATGCTTGGGCCATTATTGACCCCACACTGACTACACAGAGACAGATGCTCATTAACAGGTTGAATGAAATTCGGTTCATTGCTTGCTTGTTGGTTTTAATTACTTTTAGCTGTTATAGCATTGAGCTAAAAATAGAAAGACAATCAGTGGGTACCGATTCAGGATTTGTTCAACCGCTGTCAAATTGTATCACCCTGATTTTGAATGCAAAAGGAAGATAAGTACTGGCTACAATACCAACTTGAAATTGAAAAAAAGCTGGCGTGGGGGCCTGGTGACAGTTGGCAAAACTCGGATTTTGAAGTACTAAGTGAGCAGATCTTTGATCAAACGCAGGTGCGGCTGAGCACTAGTACGCTCCGTCGATTATGGGGGCGGGTTCGTTACGATCATCTACCCAGTATAACGACCTTAAATACGCTAGCTTAATATTTAGGCCATCCCGATTGGCGTGCCTTTCGACAGTTTGTGGATCAAAACCAGCTGATGGGGCCACCTGCTCATCAACCGGTACCGAAGCGTCAATTAGCCTATCGTACGAAGTGGCGACAATGTATCTGGATAATCAGTGGCCTGTTTCTGACTGGATTACTTGGGGCTTATGTAAGGTATAACCGACTTCGGCCGAACCCGAACGCTACGTATCGCTTTGCTAGCCGAGCGATCACCAGCAGTATTCCCAATTCGGTAGTTTTTTCATATGATGCTTCTGGAGCCTCCACCGATTCCATTTTTATTCAACAG
>JBQGCI010000315.1:0-12620 GCA_052038405.1 Acinetobacter pittii | reverse complement strand
CAAAGTGCTGCCATTTCCGTAAGTAATTGCATTGAGTCAACGCTGAACCTTGTTAAAGCCAGTACTGCTGGCGATGAACAGAAAAAGATTGTGACAGAGCTTTTTGCCCGTTCATCTTTAATTGCTCAACTATTATATAATGGAGCAAGAAGCCACTATAATGATATAGATTATGAAATCAGAAACAATTATACACAGGAGTATCTATATAACGTTTCTTCGGCCAAAGATATACCATATACTTTTGGCGACTATTTGAATCATGTCTTTGGCGACACTTACGGTATTACAGCATCCGACGCCTGGAAAAAGGGTATTGAAATGCATCTCGGCTATATGCAATTGTTATTAGATAAAGTAACCAACAAAAATGTAATCGTTCAATATGCGGAAAAAATAAAGAAATATGATGAAACTTACCAAACACCTACGATTAATACATCTACCGAATCATCGGGAGGGTGTTATATAGCAACGTCTGTTTACGGCTCTTACGATTGCTCCGAAGTGTGGGTGCTAAGACGGTTTAGAGACAACCAACTTGCTAAAACCTGGTATGGAAGAGCCTTTATTGAAACTTATTACACGATTAGCCCAACTATTGTAAAATGGTTTAGCGATACTAATTGGTTTAAGGAAATATGGCGCAAACCATTAAACAAATTGGTTGCCAGGCTTCGTAGTAAGGGAGTGGAAGATACTCCTTATTATGATAGCTAAATGTTGGCAATGTAAATACGGGAAAAATACCCCCTTTATAATTTGATGATGTTTTTCTATTTTTATGGCGAGACCAAAGAACTAACTACAAATAGTCTAGGAGTACATTCTTTTCGATTATCAGTTTTTTGCTAGCGTTAATATTATTGAGTAAATAAACGAAGAATTTATGCATTTGCTTGATCCATTGGGAAACGATTATGCTTCCTTGTCTGAGATATTTGAAAAAATTTATAAAAAGAATGCGATTGCTCTTTTAGGTGCAGGCGCATCAGTGACTAATAAGCAATACATGTCAAAGCAATTAATTGACTTGTATGAGGCCAAAATATCGAAGAGCTTCGAGACAAATGATATAATACAATTTGTAGATTTTTTACAAGAAACTCCCGGTTTGAGGAGGGTTGACTTTGATACTTTTGTGATTGATCAATTAAAAAAATTGACTCCTAATGAAGGACACAAGACGCTAGTCACTATCCCGTGGAAACAGATAATTACAACAAATTATGATACTTTAGTGGAAGAGGCTTCGGAGGCCGCTCAAAGAGAGCATGAGACACATTATAAGTTAAGGGTAGTTAGAGATAAGCAGCAAATGAACTCGACTCAAAGTGATGGTGAGATCACTTACATAAAGCTTAATGGCTGCAAAACGGATTTATCAAGATATCCATTAGTCTTTTCTACGGAAGATTTTAAAAATCAAGGCTCTTTTTATAAAAAGGTTATATCCTCTTATCACCAATTTTCTAATGAACTATTGTTTATTTCATTTGGATATTCTTTTTCTGATATTTTTTCCGATAAACTTTTAGACAAAGTCGCGAACTCGGACGCAAGGGAGAAGCGTACTTTATACTGTGTTGATCCATACATTAATGCAGATAGATTGAATTACCTTTCCAGCCGACAAATATGTGTAGTTAAACTAAGTTTTGAAGATTTCTTTGTAGCATACAAGAAATGGTTTGAAAGTAACAGTAAAAGTTACTTGAAGACGCTACAAAAATTTACCAATCCAGAAGGGTCAACTATACAAATTGGCATAAACTCTCGTTTGTATATAAGCAATAATATAGTTCAACTTAAAGATGATTACAGAGCTACAAATAGGGTTAAAAAGTATGACTTTTATTTTGGCGAGGAACCCAATTACCAAGTTATAATTGACAAGTATGATGTTGTGAAGTCCAAGCAACAGGAAGAGGTATTGACTGCAATTGAGGAAGCATTTAATGAGTTTACCAAAACTACAATTCCTAAATTGTTGCTAATAAGTGGAGATTTCGGAACAGGCAAGACAACTTTTACTCTTAGGGCGATAAATGAGTATTTAAGACGATACAATACTACGCTTGCTTTTGAAATAACGAATCCGAGTGATATTAAAAAAGGTTATATAGCAAAATTGATCGAAGAATCTACCGCTACGCAGTTTATTTTTTACTGTGATAATATAGAGATCGACAGCATTTTCAAATCTTTCTTAGAGTTACGAGTAGAGATAGCGTCCGAGCAAAACGCAGACATAAAGGTTATGTTTATTTCATCTATCAGAGAAAACATACTTCAAAAGCATCTTAATCATACAAAACTTAGTATAGCAAATCATGCTACTTTAACGTTCGATCCTGCATATTCAGATAGCGAATTGGAGCTTTTGGTCGAGAATTTAAAGGAAGTTGGGCTATTGGGTTACCGGGATGTATCGGAGAAAACGGCAATTATATACGATATTAAAAAGAAGTACAAAGGAGATTCATTCGTTACATTGTACAAGCTAATAGAAGGTGGAGCACACTACAGGCTTTTAGAAAAAGCATATGACGAGCTATCCACAGATCTAAAAATGGCTTTCAAAATAACAGCTCTTATTCACAGATTTAACATTCTTTGCCCGGTATCAGTAGTTAAAAACTCTATAAAGAATATGAGTTGGGAAGATTTTACCGGAACAATTGTCAAGGGCGATGGGAAAGGTATATTATTTCAGGTAACGAAAAATTCTGTTAAGAATGAGCCTGACTTATACTTTAAGACTAAGCATCCAATTATCGCAGAGGCTCTTATTAAGCAATTTGTGAAAAACAATGAAAAAAACACGCTATACAAAACTATTTTTGAATCACTATCATACAGTGAGTTTAACGCCAGTTTCATAATAGATTTACTGAAAAGTATTAGAAGCAGTGATTCCAGCATAACCAAGGGGCAAATAGAACATTATTTCGAAATAGCAAGAAAAGAGTTTGAAATCTCGCCTCACTTTATGCTTGGATATGTCACCAATCTAGAAAAGGGAACTAACTCTATACAAGTCTTGAAGAAGTGCCTTCAAGACATCACCCTGCTCGAAGCAACTTTAGATAGAAGAAATCATCGGTTAATCCACCGAAAAGGAAGTATATGTTTTAAAATAGGTAAAATACTATTTTATGATGAAAAGAGCAGTAGTGAGGTTCTAGAGTATTTAGCTGACGCAGAGGAATGGTTTGATATTAAAAAATTGATCGACCCGCTATCTGCGTATAGTTACTTGGATTATTTTAATTTGTTGGTTTGGAAGCTAAAAAATTCGAAGAAGTTAAAACTAAATAATGAGCAAAAACTCCAGGCGTATTATCAACTTACTACCTTATTTGATGAGGCTTCTAGAACATTATATGGAAATACAGAGGTAATAAATGCGCTTTTCGAAGATTACAAATCAGTAATTGGGGTAAAAGAGGAAAATGGAAGCTATGAGGAATTTCTTTTGGAGCAATATCAAGATCCTCATTTAAGACCAGCGGCGGCAATTTTGCTATTTTATTATTATGAATACATCGAGGACTCTGAAAAGTGTCATCAATTGTTTGAAGAGCTTAAATCATATACTGATAGTAAAGATGTTGTCTATTTTCTTTTCAAACAATATGGGAGAAGTCTTCATTTGGTAAACAACAGAATGCGATTTTTTGAACTTGTTGCCAAAAATGACTTTTTAAAAACAGAATCTCATCTTCGTTACTGTTACTTTAATGCGATTTGTGAATTCTACAATCTTAGATGGACTGACGGGTGGAATGAACTGAATGAATTAAAAAGTGAAAGATTTTATACTATTAGTCCCGACTTTTTTTTATACTGGAAAAATGAAAATGGAGAGGAAGAAATATTTGAAGCTCAAGTAATCAGAGACAAAAAACTAAAAAAAGTGAAAATACTTTCTCCTTTTTTTAAAACGTTCTCATTGATAAAAGGCGACTATAAAGAGTATGCGGTTAACCAAGAAGTTGAGGTAAAACTAAAGTTCTTTCTAGATGGGGTTAAAGCACAAATAGTTTCTCAAAACGGGTAATAGAAGTATAAAATATAAACAAGGTTCAATGTAAAACTCATCTCTTTAAGATTAAGTTATTTACGACATATCTTTTCGTATTTAATCCCTAAAAGAGGACCAAGTGTTATCCTGGCTTTTGCTTTTTCTCAGGTAGCAAACTGAGTCGATCTGCGTGAATCAAAGTGCCTTCTCAGGCAAAAAATCTTTAGGCGAGCATTTGAAGAGTTTTGCCAGGGCATTAATGTGATTCACATTATACTTTGCCCTCCTGTTAGGCGTTTCTACATGGCCGACAAAGCTATCGCTCATATTGAGTTTTTGCGATAAGAGAATCTGGCTCCATCCTTTCTCTATTCGCTTTTCTTTTACCCTTTCAATGATATATAATTCTATTTTGGTGAAGTCTCCCATTATTCAGCAAGGGAGCGAAAATTTAAAAATAAATCAAAGGTACATGTACCATTATTCAAAATATTAATTCTATATTTGAGGTAAGATAATTTGATCATTACCTTTTAGAGTATATATGAGTCTTGCGGCCTGTAATCTGACGCCGTGACGCGAGACAGCAAAATATACCCCTTATCTAAAAGAACGACTATTTTTGTCAATCTATAGATATGGGGTTTGCTGTAAATCCATGTCACATAAGGCGTCAGAAACTAAATGGGCCATGGTTGGTAAACTCCATATCTATTTTACCTACTTCCAAGACTCATCCACCGCAAACCGGGATGAGTATGAAAACACCTAACCATACCGTTGCTATTTATGATGCCCACAGCCGGGCGCCTCCTGCAAAGTAGTGTAAGCATTAGTTCTTTGACAGGATTGTTTTTTAGGGCGATAGCGGCATGGCATTGCGAATGAATGCCCTTCGTCAAGCTCAGGGTGACATTTGGGGAATGATTAGCAGAGTTGTCAGGCTGAGCCCGCCCGGATGACCGCTTCGGACGGGCTTGACGAAGCCTTGCGTATAGGCAGGCTCGTGCTCAGCCGTCGCTTGGTCGAGATGATGATGGTTAAAGGGATGCATGACCGGCCTTGATGCCCGAGCGTTAAGAAAATGGATGGAGCGAAACGCTAAAAATGCCCACTGTTCGAGCCTGTGGTATCAGAGTAACTATTACGATCTAAGTAGCGAGTTTGGGCATTTTAGTGAAGCGTAGTCCATTTTTAGCAAGCGCATCACAGCCTTGACTTTTTGCTTCACTTTTGTGTTAAGACAAAAGTGGAAAAAAGCTATTTCCGAAGGAGATGACAAAATGAAAACTTAAGCAGAACAAGTTTACGACTTATAACGGGAGATCTCTCCACTACGCTGCGCTTCGGTCGAGATGACGATAGAGAAGGGGCTACGGTCTCCGAAAAGGCCTCAAGGCGGACTAGTCCCGAAACTTCGGGATTGGGTTCTTTTGCCTGCCCGGACGGTACGGACTGGCGGCAATGGTAAAAGAACGGAACAAGAAATGGGGAGAAGAATTGTCTTCGTAACTGGAGATCTCTCCCCGTCCATGCTGGCCGGGCAGGCGCTACGCTGCGCTTCGGTCGAGATGACGAGTAGAAAAGGGCTAGGGTTTCCGTAAAAAAATAAATGGAATCAATGATAAAGAAGCTACGAGCTATTTCCGTTTCTTTTTTGTCTTGGCTGTTTCATAAGGCGTTTCTTCATCAGCTGCAAGCGGCAACTGCTCTGCCGGGTTGAGGTCTGCACAAACATACTCCAATAAATTGCCGGGATCAACACCAATGGCCAGGGCAATCAAATACAATTCCTCCGCACGTAAATGACTGCGCTCATTCAGCGTCAGTTCGTTCATGCGGGCCTTGGAAAGTCCGGCTTTACGCGCCGCTTCCGACTTGTTTACCGAACGCTGCGACAAAAACAATCCTAATTTAGTCATTGACCTTTAGCGTTTTAGATGTCAAAATTCACGTAATAAAGTTAACCAGAAAAAACACGAACCACATAGGTTGAAAATAAAAAATAATTCTATACCTTAGTGTAGATTTTCTATACGAATATTCGTTTAACCTATGCTAAAACCACAATTATGTTAACACCATCACCACTACAGGCTGTGGCACCGCCACCCCTATGCCCTGTTTTCGATGAAGCCCGCTGGCTTCGCGTACTATTTACCATCAGCGATACCGAACAATGGCTGCAGGAGCAGCAGGCACAGCATCTCTATCGCCTACCGCTTAAACATCACAGAAAGCTGCTACGCAAAAGCTGGTACCTGGCCGCTTCCACCTTAGCCCATATCGTAGAAAGGCATTACTACAAAATCTCCCGGCATCCGGCCACGGGTAAGTTTACCATCGATATCCCGTATATCATTGCCTATATCCGCGATGCGTTTCAACAACCACCGGAGCCTATTCCCCAAAGCAGCAACCTGCAACGGGTATGGGATGCCGGTGAACCCATCGGGTACGATGATAAAGGCAATACCGTATCGGTACTTACCGTAGTATCGGATGCTGCAGGCCGCATCATAACTGCCTTTCCGGGCTATATCAATCATCCTTTAACCTAAACTTAAAACCTATGAAAAAGCAGGATCATATCTTACCGGGTTATTGGTTGAACCGCATTGCTGTTCATTATAACAGCGATCCTTTTAAAACCAACCCGGTTAAAGTATTAAAAGCTTTCTTCGATTATGCTGGCAGGGCTGAACAAATAAAAGCCTTCGACGATTTTTGCCGGGCTGCGTTAAAAGACAGCTATGGCTGGCAACACGGCAGCCCGGCCAATGCCCTGCATTATGGCGAGCAGCTGGAGCTGCTGATAGAAGCCTGTTTCCTGGCGCATCAACAAGCGGACCGGCTCCCATCAAAGCCCCTGGTTGCAGTGCCGGTAACCGAATTCCCTATGTTGCTTACATCCAAAGAGTTTAGCAACCCCATGGCTTTCCTCGCTGATTTTTTCGCGAAGCGGTCTTTACGCCGCTGGAAGCAATGGCTGCACCTGTTTACCACGGCCGCCTTATCAAACGGGTCGGTAGTGGAGGAGATGGAAGCCACGCATATTTTTATATTTATCCAGTACCTGAAAAAGCTGGTGTATGCCGCATCGCGGCTGCTGGCTTTGCAGGAGGGATCGTAACCAATTTATTACCGGATGGATTATCAAAGGGCGGCCTGGGCCGGGTGTTGCATCAACCCCGGCTAAACAGGTCGCTTAAGGTAACTTCCGCCTGTACACGCCCCGTACAGTATTCATTTTTCTTTACACCGAAAGTAGTGATCAACGTAGGGAAAATGGTTTTACGGGTTTTTGTCTGTTCGGTAAATACCGATACTTTCTTGTCCAGCTCGGCTGCATACTTTTTATCGATGGTAAAAGGTGCTGCGGCAAATTTCATTTCACAAAGGTTGATGCAATGGTCCTTACGGTCCAGCAGCAGGTCTATTTGCACACCCGTTTCTTTTTTTGTTTGGGGTTGATAACGCCAGCCCGAGGCTTCCACATATATATTCCCGATTCCCAATGCGCTCATGATCTGCGGCACATGCTTCTGGCAAACGGCCTCAAACGCAAAGCCGCTCCAGCTTTTATAAGATTGTCCTTCGGCGATCTTTTGCCAGGTGCCCCTGCCGGTAGCACGGCTGCGCTCAATAAATTTCATATAAAACAGCGAGTACTCGTCGGAGAGCTTGTACATACTATCCCTCGATGTTCTGGCAAAAGGAATGTATTGGGATATAAACCCCGATTGTTCCAGCTCGTCAAAAATGCGGGTGGTGCCCCCACCGGTAGTAAACCCACAGGTTGCTATCAGCTCTGCGCGGGTCATACCCGAAGGCTTTTTAGCCAATGCCCGTACCACGGCTTCATGTTGCCCGGGGTTGGTAAACAAAGAGCGGTACAGGTTTTGAAATTCATTTTTCAACAGGCCGTTTTTGTCAAAGCAGATACGGTCTATGGCCTGGTGGGCACTTTGGCCTTTACCTACCTGTTTCAGGTATTGGGGTATGCCGCCAATAGCCATATACAACTGTAATACCTGGTAGGCATCCATTTTTACATCCCTGCTTTTAAAATAAGCTGCGGTTTCATGTAAGGTAAAAGGCATCAGGCGCATAGACCGGCTTACGCGGTTATGCAGGCCACCCTTATTGTTGAGTATATGCTCTGTCATCCACGAAGCGGCAGAGCCGCAGATCACTACCTTAATGCGCGGCTGGCGCGATGCCCAGGTGTTCCACCAATGGGCAAAGGTTTCCAGGAATTTAGACTTGGGCGTATGTATCCACGGAAACTCATCCAACAATATAACCAGGGGCTGCCGCCCTTTTTTTGTGGTAAGGTAATCCGTTAAATAGGTAAATGCCTCCGCCCAGTTACGGGGCGCGGCAGTGGGTACTACCGTATTCAAAGCCAGCTGCATGGCCCTTCCGAAATTTTGCAACTGATCGGGAAGGCTGGCTGCATGTATGCCGGTAAACTCAAAGGCCATATAGGGCGCATAATAATTTCTTACCAGGAAAGTTTTTCCTACACGGCGCCGGCCGTATAAGGCAATCAGCTCTGCTTCTCCTGAAGTGAGTACTTCTTTGAGGATCTTTTTCTCCGGATCTCTCCCTACAATGGTTTCGGGTTGGTGCACTTGTGGACAGTTTTAGCGTTTTATAATTGTCCATAAAGGTATAAAAAAACCGAGTTGTGGACAGATATAACTTTCTATACTTGTCCATAACTCTATTTTTAGAAATGATATTTCTAGGTGTTACAGTTAATGAAATTGTTGTAATTATAGTATATTTAATGGCCTGTAACCTCTTTAACTAATTGATACAACTGAATATGTACCCTATAAAACAATTGGTATTGATGCTATTGACCTTTGCACCGGTAATAGCTTTTGCTCAAAAAGGACGAAGCGTTATCCGGCAGAATATCCCGCTTGATTCCATTCGTTTGAGCGATCCCTTTATACTGGCCGACAAAAAAACAGCTACCTATTATATGACGGGTACCGGTGGTCGTTTATGGAAAAGCAAAGACCTGCAAACCTGGACCGGGCCCTACGCCATAGCGCAAACAGATCCTCAGTCCTGGATGGGACCGAACCCCATGATATGGGCTGCCGAGCTGCATGAGTATAAAGGCCGCTATTATTACTTTGCCACGTTTACCAACAAGGCCGTAAATATAGATACGGTAAAGGGAAATGTCATTGAGCGCAGGGCGAGCCATGTATTGGTGAGCGATCAGCCAGATGGTCCGTATGTGCCCATGAAAGACAGCATCTACCTGCCCGCTGATATGCCCACACTCGATGGTACATTTTGGGTAGATAAGGATCAGAGGCCTTATATGGTATATTGTTACGAGTGGCTGCAAAACTGGGACGGCACTATTGAAAAGATAGAATTGAAGCCCGATTTAAGCGGTAGCATCGGCAAGGGCCATTTGTTGTTTAAAGCCAGTGCATCGCCCTGGAGTAAGGAGCGCGATGACAAGGGTCGTATTATTTTTAATAAAGTAACCGACGGTCCTTTTTTATTTAATACACAAACGGGGCGGTTGGGTATGTTATGGACCAGCTGGATCTTTAACGTATATACACAGGGTGTAGCTTATTCTGAAAGCGGTACATTGGATGGTCCCTGGGTGCACGAAAAAGACCCCATCACACCGCCCAACTTCGGGCATGGTATGTTGTTCAAAACCTTCGAAGGCAAACTGCTGATGTCGGTACACAGCCACCGGGAAGATACACCCGGTCAAACGATCCGCATTCCCCATCTTTTTGAAGTAGATGATTCGGGCGACCGACTGGTGGTAGGCAAGGAGTACCGTCCTGGCCGCTAACGGGCTGGTTGGTTTAAATCTGGTTAAAAGAGGTTAATTCTTATACTGCATAACTTATCGAAGCTCGTTACTTTAGTAGCGAATAAAGAAACGGGTGAGGGATGAATGGCGGTTATTGAGGTGATATGAAGCGTTGTCAGGCTGAGCTTGCCGAAGCCAGCGGGTCTTAAGCGATGTCTGTCAATACCCTTCGTCAGGCTCAGGGTGACATTATGATTAATTTGCCCATTCAACTACTAAAGCCCTTTCTCCTAAATACCATATATGCGAACAACTCTTTTTGTTATATTTCTAATATGTATAAGTGTAGCATCATTTCCCCAATCGCCATGGGATCGGCTGGCCAAAGCCCCGTCCACACTGCATTTGGAGCAAGGCATAGACACTTACCGTACACCTGGGTTGATTGTAAAGCTGGTGCGCTCCTCTCAAACTGTAGCGGCCCTGCATCCCGCCAGCGATCCGGCCTTCGACTTTACGCCCGGCGATAGCCTGAAAGTGCGCAGCAGCAATGGCCTGTACCACCTGGGTGATCTCAACATCCGGTTAAAACAGCCGGGAGATACCGCCTGGAAAAGCTTTTCAACCGCAGCTGCACGTAAACCCGTAAAAGCTATTAAAGCGGGTGGCGCTGTATTGGCCGCCGCTGATCTTACTGAAACTTTTGCTGCGGGTATGCCTTTGCTGGTACAACGGTATTGGGAGGTTAAAAATAACCAGCTGGTACTAAGATTTGTGCTGCATAATTCAACCAGGCAGGCTATCGAAATAGGTGCATTAGGTATGCCGATGATCTTTAATAACCTGATTGAAAGAAGAACGCTGGAGCAGGCACATGTACAGAATGTTTTTTACGATCCTTATATAGGAGGGCAAGCAGGTTATTTACAGGTAACAAGGTTGAACGGTCATGCACCCTCATTGCTGGTATTGCCACAAGCCAATACCTCTTTTGAAGCTTATAACCCATTGCTGGATGATCCGACGCCAAGGGGTATTGTGTTTGAAGGCTTTTACGAATGGATGGCTTTAAGTAAAGCTTATGCTGAAAAAGAATGGAAGCAGGCCGATCCCTGGAACAGGCCTACTTCAATAGTATTGAAGCCCGGCGAAACCAAAAGCTACGGCGTGCAACTGGTATTATCCGGTACACCCCGTGATATTGAAGCAACGTTGAAAAAGAACAACCGGCCTGTAGCAATAGGCATACCAGGCTATGTACTACCCACCGATGTAAAAGGCCAACTCTTCCTGGAGTATAATAGCCCGGTACAACAAATAGATATAGAACCTAAAGGTGCGTTAAGTGTTGGAAAAACTACGGCTGCCGATAAAGCCATACAGGCTTACGCAGTAGAGGGTAAGATTTTTGGGCGGGCGAGGCTAACCATTACTTACCAGGATGGCATGCAACAGGTGATCCATTACAAAGTGATTAACCCCGAGCGTAAAACCATTGAAGCTTTTGGTAATTTTCTAACTACTAAACAATGGTATGATAACAGTAACGATCCCTTTCGCCGCGCGCCGGGTATTATTACTTATGATTATGAAAAGCAGCAGCAGGTAGACCAGGACAACCGGGCCTGGATTGCAGGCTTGAGCGATGAAGGGGGCGCCGGCGGCTGGTTAGGGGCCATGATGAAACAGCTGGTATTGCCCGATAAAAACGAGATCGAAAAATTAGAACGATTTGTAGATGAAACCCTGCTCGGCCGCATACAGGTGAAAGAAGGACCTCAGCAATACGGCGTACGGAAAAGTCTTTTTTATTACGAACCGGATTCGATGCCGAAGGGTACCTACAGTAGTGCGATCAACTTTAAAACCTGGTCTGCATGGCCTTTAAAAGAAGCCAATAATTTAGGTCGTGCCTATAACTACCCGCATGTAGCTGCAGCTTATTGGGTATTGTATCGCATGGCCAGGAATCATAAGGGATTAGTAACGAATCACAATTCGGACTGGTACCTGGAACATGCTTACCATACCATTACGGGTATGATGGAGCATGCGCCTTATTATACCCAGTTTGGTTTGATGGAAGGTTCTGTATTTTACTTTATACTCAAAGACCTGAAAGCAGAAGGCAAAACCGCGTTGGCTCACAAGCTGGAAGCATTGATGAAGAAGCGGGCTATACAGTGGAATAAGCTGGAGTTTCCATTTGGTAGTGAAATGCCCTGGGATTCAACCGGGCAGGAAGAGGTATACATCTGGTGCCTGTTTTTTGGTTATGAAGATAAAGCTGCTGTTACTCTGAATGCCATATTAGGTTATATGCCTGCGCTGCCTTCATGGGCTTATAATGGCAATGCGCGCCGCTACTGGGATTTTTTGTATGGCGGAAAAACACAACGCATAGAACGGATGATCCATCACTACGGATCGGAACTGAATGCCATACCGGTGCTTACCGAATACCGCAGAAAGCCTGAAGACCTGTATTTGCTGCGTGTGGGTTATGGCGGGGTATTGGGTGGCATCTCTAATATAACGGAAGATGGTTTTGCACCCTGCGCTTTTCATGCTTTTCCGGCCACTTTAAAGAATGATGGCATCAACGGGGATTATGGCTCTGGCTTTTATGGCTATGCGATTAATACTGCTACTTACATCACCAATGATAAAAAGCTGGGCTGGCTGGCGTTTGGCGGTAATATAAGCGAGACGGCAGATTGGATAACTGTTGATATTACTACTGCGGCACAAAGAAATATTTTTATAGCCCCGGTTGGTTTGTGGATC